>JBDHZS010000035.1:0-24692 GCA_039812025.1 Nocardioides sp.
TGTGGCCTTCCCCGGCTTCCTGAGTCCCACAAGGAGTTCCCGTGCGCCGTCGCCGCGTCGTACCAGCCGCCCTGTTCACCGCCCTCCTCCTCTCCGGTGGGCTCGCCGCCTGCGGCTCGGACGACGAGAAGCCCGAGCCGCAGGCCGAGGCGACCCCGGACGCGGAGGTGACGGCCGACACCTGGCCCTTCACCGGGCTGCCCGCCGAGGACGACCCGGCCCTGGCCCACCCGCTCTTCATGGTGAAGGTCGACAACGACCTCAACGCCGCGCCCCAGTCCGGCCTCGACCAGGCGGACCTCGTGGTGCAGGAGATGGTCGAGGGCGGCCTGACCCGGCTCGCGGCGTTCTTCTACTCCGAGCTCCCCGACGAGGTCGGGCCGGTGCGGTCGATGCGCACCACCGACATCGGGATCCTCGCCGGCAGCGGCGGCACGGTCGTCACCAGCGGCGCCGCGCACGAGACGATCGACGCCGTCGACGAGGCGGGCATCACCTGGGTGACCGAGGGCTCGGAGGGGTTCTCCCGCGACTCGGGACGCTCCGCGCCGCACAACCTGATGGTCGACCTGACCGAGGTCGCCGACGCCGAGAAGGCCGACGAGGCCCGGCCCGACGACTACCTGCCCTGGGGCGAGGCGGCCGACCTGCCCGAGGGCGAGGACGCGGCGGCGTTCACGGCGCGGTTCTCCCCGGCGTACACCAGCACCTGGGAGTTCACCGACGGCGGCTACGTGCTCACCGACGCCCGCTCGGGCGACAACCCGTTCCCGGCCGACACGGTCCTGGTCCTGCGGGTCAAGGTCGGGAGCGCGGGCTACGAGGCGTACGGCGCGCCGGTGCCGGAGTCCAAGCTCGTCGGCGAGGGCCCGGCCCAGCTCTTCCACGACGGCAAGGTCGTCACCGGCACCTGGTTCAAGAACGCGGTCGAGGCGCCCCTGGAGCTGATGGACGCCGACGGCGAGCCCCTCGTCGTACCCGCCGGCCGGGTCTGGATCGAGCTCGTGCCGGTCGACGGCAAAGTCAAGGTGACCGACCAGGCAGGTTGAGGGGTGCCCCTCCCCTCGACCCCGCCTCGTGGGCGAGGATAGGGCCATGTGGGTGTCCGTCGAGATCGCCGCGGGGACGCTGCTTGTCGCGACGCCGCAGCTGCTGGACCCCAACTTCGCCGACTCGGTCGTCCTGATCCTGGACACCGACGACGACGGCGCGCTCGGCATCGTGCTCAACAGGCCGTCCGCGGTCGCCGTCGCCGACGTGCTGCCTGGGTGGCGCGACACGGTGAGCGATCCGGACGTCGTCTTCCACGGCGGCCCGGTCAGTCCCGAGGGCGCGCTGGCCGTGGGTCTGCTGCGCGATCCCGAGGTGCCACCGGACGGGTTCCGTCCGGTCAGCGGACGGCTCGGCATCGTCGACCTGGACGCCACCAGCGACGACGTACCCCTGCGGCTGGAGGCGATGCGGATCTTCGCGGGCTACGCCGGCTGGGGCGCCGGCCAACTGGAGGGCGAGGTCTCCGAGGGCAGCTGGTACGTCGTGTCCTCGGAGTCCGGCGACCCCTTCCGGCTGGACCCGAGCGACCTGTGGCGCGACGTGCTCCGCCGCCAGCCCGGGCAGCTCGCCTGGCACACCACGCGGCCCCTGGACCCCGAGCTGAACTGACCGCACCGGGTAGGGTGGCCAGCGAGCGAAGCGCGAGAGCGCTTGAGGAGGCAGGGTGAGCGATGCGAGAGAGCGCATCGATCCGCACCCGACCGCCCACCGTGAGATTGCGCTCGAACTGCGAGGGAACGAGGAGACACAGTTGAGCAACCCGACGATCGGCTTCTCGTCCGGCACCGACACGCTGGAGGACCGTCGTACCCTCCCGACCGAGGACGGCGACCACGAGCGGTTCTCGCACTACGTGCCGAAGGACAAGCTGACCGAGGCGATGGTGATGGGTACGCCGGTCATCGCGCTGTGCGGCAAGGTCTGGGTGCCGAGCCGGGCGCCGGAGAAGTTCCCGGTGTGCCCGGACTGCAAGGAGATCTGGGAGTCCCTCAAGCCGGGGAAAGACTCCGACGGATGACCCGACGGCATCCGGAGCCGGGTGCCGTCCCCCTCTCGCCGGCCTGGCCCGACCGGGCGGCGTGGGGCACGGCCACGTCCCTGCGCGCCTGGCAGCGCGCCGCGATGGGCAAATACCTGGCCGACGCGCCGCGGGACTTCCTGGCGGTCGCGACCCCCGGCGCGGGCAAGACGACGTTCGCGCTCTCGGTCGCCGCCGAGCTGCTTGAGCGCCGGGTCGTCGACCGGATCACCGTCGTCGCGCCGACCGAGCACCTCAAGGTGCAGTGGGCCGAGGCGGCCGCGAAGGTCGGCATCCCGCTCGATCCCGGGTACGCCGCGAGCCAGGGCCGCACGTCGGCCCAGTACGTCGGGGTGGCGGTCACCTACGCCGGCGTCGCCGTGAACCCGCTGGCGATGCGGATCCGCACCGAGCGGTTCAAGACCCTGGTGATCCTTGACGAGGTGCACCACGCCGGCGACGCGATGTCGTGGGGCGAGGCGATCCGCGAGGCCTTCGACCCGGCCACGCGGCGGCTCGCGCTCACCGGCACGCCGTTCCGCTCCGACATCAACCCGATCCCGTTCGTCAGCTACGCGCCCGGGTCGGACGGCGTGCCGCGCTCGGTCGCCGACCACACCTACTCCTATGCCGACGCGCTCGCCGACCGGGTGGTGAGGCCGGTGCTGTTCCTCGCCTACTCCGGGGACCTGCGGTGGCGCACCCGTGCCGGCGATGAGGTGGCCGCGCGGCTCGGGGAGCCGCTGACCCGCGACCAGGCCGCGCAGGCGCTGCGCACCGCGCTCGACCCCGCCGGCGCCTGGATCCCCGCCGTGCTGGCGGCCGCGGACACCCGGCTCTCGGAGGTACGACGCCACGTCCCCGACGCAGGCGGGCTCGTGATCGCGACCGACCAGGACTCGGCGCGGGCCTACGCCGCGCTGCTGCGTCGGGTGAGCGGCGAGCCGCCCGTCGTCGTACTCTCCGACGAGCGGGGCGCGTCGAAGAAGATCGCCTCCTTCGCCTCGGGCGACAAGCGCTGGATGGTCGCGGTGCGGATGGTCTCCGAGGGCGTCGACGTGCCGCGGCTGGCCGTCGGCGTCTACGCCACCACGACGGCGACGCCGCTCTTCTTCGCCCAGGCGGTGGGCCGCTTCGTGCGCGCCCGCAAGCGCGGCGAGACCGCCTCGATCTTCCTGCCGTCGGTGCCGGGGCTGTTGGAGCACGCCGCCGAGCTGGAGGTCGCCCGCGACCACGTGCTGCGGCGGAAGGTCACCGACGAGGACGACATCTTCGCCGCCGAGGAGGGGCTGCTGCGGGAGGCGGAGGCCGATGCGGCTGCCTCCGATGAGCTTGACGCGCTGCCCTTCGAGGCGCTCGACTCCTCCGCGAGCTTCGACCGGGTGCTGTACGACGGCGGCGAGTTCGGCCACGAGGGCACGGTCGAGGTGGGCTCGGAGGAGGAGATGGACTTCCTCGGCATCCCCGGGCTGCTCGAGCCCGACCAGGTGCGGCAGCTGCTCCACCACAAGCAGAGCGAGCGGGCGCGCACCCGGGCTGGCGCTCCTGCCTCCGCCGCGGTCTCTGCCTCTCCCGAGCCGGCCGGCCCCGCGACCACCCACGAGCAGCTCGCCGTACTCCGCCGCGAGCTCAACGGTCTGGTCGCCGCCTGGCACCACCGGACCGGGGAGTCCCACGGCGCGATCCACACCCGGCTGCGCACCTCCTGCGGCGGCCCGCCCTCCGCCTCGGCGACCGCCGACCAGCTCACCGCCCGGATCGAGACCATCCGCGAGTGGGCGCTGCGACCCTCCCGCTGACGTCGTACGCGCGGGTCGGCCCTCCGGATGTAGTCGTAGGGTGCCCCATGCGGCGCCCTGCCTGTACGATTGGTGGTGCGAGGGGGAATTACCCCCCAAGAAGTGAGCCCGATACTCGGCCGGACGACCGGGTGTCGGGTCTCGCGCCGTCTACAGGTCGATGATTCTGTCGATGATCGACTCGACCATTCTCCGATGCCCGGCGCCGCGAGCCCATGCCCAGCCCACGGCGTCGGCGATCCAAAGCAATGGCTCCTCGTGCCGACGCTGGTGGTGATAGGTGAACGGCGGGATCCTGCGACCAGCGCTCCGGGATCCGGAGTTGACCCATGAGCGATCGCGGTCAACGACAGACTCGATCGCGTCGAACACAACTCGAGCCACCCCGAGCTCGCAAGCGTCGCGCGCGAGTGCGCGAACGCACCGGCTTCGCGCCTCCATGGCGGGCACGCCACGCTCGACTCTGTAGATGAGAACGCGTGGTTGTAGCTCGATGACTACCCCGAGGATCTGACCCGCGCGGTTCCTTTCATTCTTCATGTGGAGGCTGCGCTGACCAGGAAGGAGCAGCCCCTTCATCGCTGCGCGTGCTCTCGCGACATCGGCACTTGCGACCAGGGCGCCGATGACCAGATAGTCGGACGCAGCCGACTCATCGACATACATGTGGGCTCTCGTGGCGCGATGCGCCCGCCTGGTCATCGACTGTTCCGCGGGAGTGCAGGGCCGGTGATGTGATCATCGCGGTCAACAAGTCTCATGCCTTGATCGTGGTCGCTCGGCGTGTCGTACACCACCCCATCGAACGGTGCCTGTGGATAACGTCCGCGCGCACAACTTCGTCGTACGACGCGGTGACGTAGAGCGGGAAGAGCGCACCATCGGGCGAGAAATCCGCTACCGTCGCCTACAGCGTGGCCAGGGGGGAGGGCCGCGACCACGATCCGGATCGTCGGGCGGACCCGTCCGACGACGACAAACCGTCGGCCAGGTGCTTTCCCCCGGGCACCGAAGAAGGCCGGCGTACGGTGCGGGCGTCACCCCGAGACACGCCCGCCCGCCAGGGCCGGCCCACCGCACGGTGGGCCGGCCCTTCCGCGTCCGGCCTTCTTGACACGGCTCCTAGACTCCCGCCCATGCCCGTGGAGATCTCGCAGACGCTGGATCGGGGGCTGCGTGTCCTGGCGCTGCTTGCCGAGGAGCCCGGCGGCCTGACCGTCTCGGAGGTCGCGGCGCGACTGGGCCTGACCCGCACCGTCGCCTACCGGCTGTCGGCCACCCTCGCGCGGCACAACCTGGTGCGCCACGCCGGCCCCAAGCTCCAGGTGGGACCGGGTGTGCTGCGGCTCTCCGCGGGGGTCTACCCCAGGCTTCGGGACCTGGCGTCGCCGGTGTTGCGGACGCTCGCGGACCGCACTGGGTGTACGGCGCACCTCACTGTCGCGGACGGCGCCGAGGCGCTGGCGCTCGCGGTCGTCGAGCCGAGCTGGACCGACTTCCACGTCGCCTACCGGGTCGGGGCCCGCCACAGCCTGAGCCGGGGTGCCGCGGGCAGGGCCATCCTGCTGGGTCGGAACCCGGATGCCGGCGCCGCGCCGTACGTCATCACCAGCGGGGAACTCCAGCCAGCCGCGTGCGGGCTGGCCGCCCCGGTGCGGGGTGTCGACGGTCTCGAGGCGAGCGTCGGCATCGTGACGCTGGGCGAGCTGGATGAGCATGCCGCGGGCGTGATGGTCGCGGCCGCGGCGACGGAGCTGGCGGAGCGGCTGAGCTGAGCCTCAGCGCTGCTCGGGGGCCAGCGCCAGCGGCAGCACGCGGTAGCCGACCTGCTCGGCGAGGGCGATCACGGTCACCGAGCGCTCGATGCCGGGATCGGAGAGCACCTGGTCGATCACGCGCTGCAGGTCGGAGTTGGTGCGCGCGACCGCCCGGCACCACATGTCGCCGTCGCCGGTGATCGTGTAGGCCTCCAGCACCTCGGGGATCCGCGCCAGGTGCCGCGCGACCGCGTCGTGGCCGGCGCCCTGGCGGATCTCCAGCGTCAGGAACGCGGTCACCGGGTAGCCCAGGGCCGGCGGACCCAGGCTCGGACCCCAGCCGGTGATCACCCCGCGTGCCTCCAACCGGTCCAGCCGCGACTGCACCGTGGCGCGCGCGACCCCGAGCCGGCGGCTCGCCTCGAGGACGCCGATCTTGGGTTCGTCCGCGAAGAGGGCGAGCACTCTGCGGTCCAACGCGTCCATCCGGTCTCCGATCACTAGGCAAATTGCATAGCAGTTTCGTCCAGCATTGCACAGCTTGTCTTGGCGAGGCAGGGTTGACGGCATGACTATCGACATCGCCTCGACCGGCGGCGCGCTCACCGTGGACGAGATGCGGGCCGACCTGTCCCTGGAGCAGCTGCACGATCTCGTCGGCCTCGTGGAGTACGACGCGGCGCGGGACCCCTTCCCGGTCACCGGCTGGGACGCGATCGTCTTCGTGGTCGGCAACGCCACCCAGGCCGCGCACTACTACGCCAGCGCGTGGGGCATGGAGCTGGTCGCCTACTCCGGCCCGGAGCACGGCAACCGCGACCACAAGTCGTTCGTGCTGAAGTCCGGCTCGATCAAGTTCGTCCTCAACGGCGCCGTCGACCCCGACAGCCCGCTCGTCGCCCACCACGCCCGGCACGGCGACGGCGTCGTCGACATCGCGCTCGAGGTGCCGGACGTCGACCAGTGCATCGCCCAGGCCCGCACCGCCGGCGCCCGCGTGCTCCGCGAGCCGGAGAACCTCTCCGACGAGCACGGCACCGTCCGGGTCGCGGCGATCGCGACGTACGGCGAAACCCGGCACACCCTGGTGCAGCGCACCGTCGACGGCGTCACCTACGCCGGCCCCTACCTGCCTGGGTACGTCGCCGCCGGGCCGCGCTGGACCAAGCGCGACGGCGAGCCGAGGCGGCTCTTCCAGGCGCTCGACCACATCGTCGGCAACGTCGAGCTGGGCAAGATGGACGAGTGGGTCGCGTTCTACAACCGCGTCATGGGCTTCGTGAACATGGCCGAGTTCATCGGCGACGACATCGCCACGGACTACTCCGCGTTGATGTCGAAGGTGGTGGCCAACGGCAACCACCGGGTGAAGTTCCCGCTGAACGAGCCCGCGGTGGCCAAGCGCAAGTCGCAGATCGACGAGTACTTGGAGTTCTACCGCGGGCCCGGCGCCCAGCACCTCGCGCTCGCGACCGGGGACATCCTCGCCACGGTCGACGCGCTGCGGGCCAACGGCGTGGAGTTCCTCGCCACCCCGGACTCCTACTATTCCGATCCCGACCTCCAGGCACGGATCGGGTCGGTCCGGGTCCCCATCTCCGAGCTGCAGTCGCGCGGGATCCTCGTCGACCGCGACGAGGACGGCTACCTGCTGCAGATCTTCACCAAGCCGCTCGGCGACCGGCCGACCGTCTTCTTCGAACTCATCGAGCGGCACGGCTCCCTCGGCTTCGGCAAGGGGAACTTCAAGGCCCTCTTCGAGGCGATCGAGCGGGAGCAGGACAAGCGCGGCAACCTGTAGGTCGCTGGTCCCTTCACACCGCCCTCTGCTTCATCAAGTTATGCAGGTGGGGCGGCACTTCGCGCGGCGTACACACCGTGGGGAGTGCGACTCCGCCTGGATAACTTGATGAAGCAGCAGGTGCGGGCCCGACCGACGGGACCGGGATGGCAGGATCGGCGGGTGACCATCATCGCCGCCGCGGACGGCTCCGCGCTCGGGAACCCCGGCCCCGCGGGTTGGGGATGGTACGTCGACGACGACTGCTGGGCCAGCGGCGGCTGGCCGCACGGCACCAACAACATGGGCGAGCTGATGGCGGTGCTCGACCTGCTCGAGCAGACCGCCGCGAGCGAGGATGACCTGCTCGTCTACTGCGACTCGACGTACGTCATCAACTCGGTCACCAAGTGGATGGCCGGCTGGAAGCGCAACGGCTGGGTCAAGCGCGACAAGAAGCCGGTGAGCAACGTCGAGCTCATGAAGGGCATCGACGCGGCGATGCAGGGGCGCCGGGTCCGGTTCGAGTGGGTCAAGGGCCATGCGGGTCACCCGCTCAACGAGGAGGCTGACCGGCTCGCCAACTCTGCCGCGCTCGCCTACCAGGCGGGGGATGAGCCCGACCCGGGGCCGGGCTTTCCGGGCGCGCCCGCCGAGCGTCCCGCGCCCGAAGCCCCGACGCCGCCTGAGCCCGAGGACGAACCGGACCTCCTCGCGATGCTGGAGGAGTACGACGACCCGCTGGCCGACCCGGCGACCAGCGACGCGGACAGGGTGGTGGCGCTCGAGCGGTCGCTGCTCACCGACGAGGTGCGGGGCGACCCGGCCGCCGTGGCCGCGCTGCTCCATCCCGATTGGTGCGAGATCAGCCGCTCGGGCAGGCACTGGAGCCGCGCCGACCTGCTCGCGGAAGTTGGGCCGCTCCCGGGCGGCGTCGACCTCGAGGTCATCTCGGTCGACCCGGTCGGCGCCGACGTGATGCTGCTGGTGTGGCGGGCGAGCTCCACCGATCCGGATCAGGTGTCGACCCTGCGCAGCTCGTTGTGGGTGCGCTCGGGCGAGACCTGGCTGCAGCGCTTCCACCAGGGCACCCCGGAGGCGTGACGCGATGCCGACCTATGTGGCATTCCTGAGGGCGATCAACCTCGGCCGGACGCGCAAGTTCGGTAAGGACGACGTGCAGCGGGCGACCGAGGCCGCGGGCGGCGTCGATGTGGCGACGTACCTCAACACTGGCAACGTCCGGCTGACCCACCGCGCGCGTTCGCTCGCCAGGCTCAAGGCGGCGCTCGAGGCGTCGTACCTCGCGCAGACCGGCTTCGAGGTGCCCACCATCGTCTTCGGCACGGCGGAGCTGCGCGAGCTGACCGAGTTCGGGCTCGAGCTGCGGGCCGAGCACGTCGCGGGGCGGTGCAACTACGTCACGCTGTACGACGCCCCGCCCGACCCCGACGCGGTGGCCGCCGTCGAGGCGCTGGACCTGCCCGGCGAGCGGTGCGTGGTGCGCGGCCGGGCGGCGTACGCGCTGATCGACGGCACCGTGGGCACCTCTGAACTGATGGCCGCGCGCGAGCTCGCCGCGCTCGGCCGCGGCACCGCGCGCACGATCAACGTGCTGCGCACCGTCACGGACCGCTGGTGCTGACCCTGCGGGGCGCCTAAACAGCAAATGGCGGCCCATTTTGGGCCTGAGCGGGGCCTGGTTTGCTGTTTAGGCTCCTATCGTCGCGGCGAGCAACAGTCAGGCGATCTCCACTCCTGCGGCGGTGAACTCCGCCAGCGTGGTCTTGCGCGACTCCGGGGCGACGGCGGCGCACAGGTCGAGCAGCACCCGGGTGTCGAAGCCCTCGCCGGCCGCATCGAGCGCCGTGGCCCGGACGCAGTAGTCGGTCGCGATCCCGCAGACGTCGACCTCGGTGATCCCGTGCCCGCGGAGCCACTCGGCCAGTCCGTCGCCGTCGGCGGTGCGGCCCTCGAAGCCCGAGTACGCCGCTTCGTACTCGCCCTTGAGGAAGATGGCGTCGAAGGGCTGGGGGTCGAGGTTGGGGTGGAACGCCTCGCCGTCGGTGCCGACGCGGCAGTGCACGGGCCACGAGTCGACGAAGTCCGGCTCATGCGACCAGTGGCTCCCCGGGTCGATGTGGTGGTCCTTGGTGGCGACGACGGCGCGCCATGTGCGGTCCTCGGGTGCCTGGTGCACCCACTCGTGCAGCAGCGTGGCGACCTCGTGGGCCACCTGCGCCCCGCCGGCCACCGCCAGCGAGCCGCCCTCGCAGAAGTCGTTCTGGACGTCGACGACGATCAGTGCCCGGGTCATGCGCCCACGATAGCCGCCCTCCCGCCCCCGAGCGTCATACGTTCTGGGGGCTATGGCCACGCTTCGTATGACGTCCGGCGGCGAGTTCCCGGGACGTCATACGTACGGCGGGCAATTGGCCACGGTTCGTATGACGCAAGCCGGGGTCAGGGCCGCGCCGGCGGAGTCTGGCGGCGCGTAGTCTGTTGGCGGAGGTGATCACCGTGGCATCACGCACCCAGGTGCCGGCAGACGGACCGCGGTTGGCCGAGGCAGGTGAGCGCGAGTACGCGGCGAACGCCGGGGCGTTCCGCGAGGAGGCACAGAAGGGCTGGGATGACATCGAGGCCAGCCGCTATACCGATCTGACACCTCAAGACCTACCAGGGCACGTCGCTGAGCTCAGCACCCGTGCCGCCCAGCTTGCCGCTGAAGCTGGCTGACGGGTCGCCTCCGCCATGTGGTCGACGACGACATCGCCCAGGTCCTGCGGCGATCGCCGTAGCACCTCGGCCCGGCCGCGAGCGTGCTGGAGCGTTGTCGCGGTGTCGCTTCTGCTCGTTGTCGCGGGCTGCGGAGCCAGCCAGACAGCCGTTGCGGAGCCGACGTCGGCTACCGAGGCCAGCGCCGGCTCGGCGCACGCAGAGCAGCCAGCGGTGACCACATGTCGAGCACTCATGGACAGCGGCTGGAAGGCCCCCGAGTCGGCCCCGGACCTCGACTGGGACCCGGCCAGCGGTGAGGTCACCATCCGTTTCGGCGTCGACGACGAGTCGTTGCGGCTCAACCTCATCAAGGATCAGGATTGCGGAGAGGTCCCGGTCCTCGGCCCCATCTTGAAGGGAGTCCTCGAGGACTACGAGTCCGGCCGCCACGAGGAGTGCGCCGACGCCGTGCAGATGCTCGAGTCGGGGACGCCGCCCGAGCATGGGGACGTGAAGGGCGACCTCGAGGCCCTTCGGAAGCACGTGGTCGAGTGGTGCCCCAAGAAGTACGCACGCCAGCTCGACTGAGCGTCAGACGAAGACCGTGTCGATGACGGGCTCGCCACGGCTCATCATCTGGGCCTGGGCGGGCAGCTCGGCGCGGGAGGCGGCGTGCCGGGCGACGGCGGCGTCCAGCGGCTCGTCCCCGACGACGACGCCCTCGCTGATCAGCGGCACGAGCAGCGACCGGTCGTGCGGCTCGGCGGTGGGCGGCGCCCCGATCCCGATCATCTCGGCGGCCGCGACCCCGTCGGGAGTACGACGGCGCACAGGGAACTTCCGCCCCCCGACCGAGCCCTTGTCCTGACTCTTCTTGGCCACGGGCGTCATCGACCCGTCCGAGGTCTCCCGCGCCACCAGCTTGTAGACGAAACCGCAGGTCGGGTGGCCCGAGCCGGTGACCAGCTGGGTGCCCACGCCGTACCCGTCGACCGGCGCCGAGGCCAGCGAAGCGATCGCGAACTCGTCCAGGTCGCTGGTCACCACGATCCGGGTCTCCGTCGCCCCGAGCGAGTCGAGTTGGGCCCGCACCTCCTCGGCGAGCAGCCCCAGGTCGCCGCTGTCGATCCGCACCGCGCCCAGCTCGGGCCCGGCCAGCGAGACCCCGATCCGGACGGCCTCGGCGACGTCGTAGGTGTCGACCAGCAGCGTCGTACCGGTGCCCAGCGAGGCGACCTGGGCGCGGAACGCCTCGGTCTCGGTGTCGTGCAACAGCGTGAAGGCGTGCGCTGAGGTCCCGGCGGTCGGGACGCCGTACCGGTGCCGCGCCGCGAGGTTCGACGACGTCGCGAAGCCCGCGATGTAGGCCGCCCGGGCGGCCGCGACCGCCGCCTGTTCGTGGGTACGACGCGAACCCATCTCGATGCACGGCCGCCCGCCCGCGACCTGCGTCATCCGCGACGCGGCCGAGGCGATCGCCGAATCGTGGTTGTAGATCGACAGCAGCAGCGTCTCCAGCAGGACGGCCTCCGCGAAGGGCGCCTCGACCACGAGCAGCGGTGAGTAGGGGAAGTAGGTCTCGCCCTCCGGGTAGCCCCAGATGTCGCCGGTGAACTCGTAGTCGGCCAGCCACGCAAGCGTCGCCTCGTCGACGACCCGCCCCTCGTCGAGCACGCCGAGCACCTCGTCGTCGAAGCGGAAGGACTCGAAGGCCTCCAGCGCCCGGCCGACGCCGGCGACCACGCCGTACCGGCGGCCTGCGGGGAGCCGGCGGGCGAAGAGCTCGAAGACGCACCGGCGTTCGGCCGTCCCCGCGTGCAACGCAGCCTGCACCATCGTCAGCTCGTAGTGGTCGGTCAGGAGCGCCGTCGAGGTGGTCACGTGGGCAACTGTGCCACCATGGGAGCCGTGTCCGCCGCCAGCCCCGTCGAGGTCGAGCCGACCCAGACCCCCGACGAGATCACCCACGTCGCGAAGCCCTGGGTGACCATCGTCTGGGACGACCCCGTCAACCTGATGTCGTACGTGACCTACGTCTTCACGAAGTACTTCGGCTACGAGAAGGCCAAGGCCGAGCGGCTGATGATGCAGGTCCACAAGGAGGGCCGCTCCGCGGTGAGCCGCGGCAACCGCGAGGAGATGGAGCGCGACGTGCAGGCGATGCATTCCTACGGGCTGTGGGCGACGCTCGAGAAGGTTGAGCAGTGACCAGGACTGAGTTCGGGATGCACCTGTACGCCGACTGCCAGACCGCGCGCGAACTGCGAGGTCGCCAGTGAGCGGGTTTGTCCGGGACCGGCGGACCCGCCGGATCGTCGCCACGTTCATCGGCGTCGAGGCCGACCTGCTGCGCTCGCTGGCGTCCCAGGTGGTGGAGCTGCTGCACCACGAGCACGCCGTACCCGACACCAGCATGGATCCGCTCGAGGCGCTCCTGGAGTTCTCGGGGCCGACGACGGCGCCCGAGGACCCGGTGCTGCAGCGGCTCTTCCCAGCGGCGTACGACGACTCCGACGAGGCCGGCGCGGAGGCGGCGTCCGACTACCGCCGGTTCACCGAGGGCACCCTGCGCGAGGGCAAGGCCGCCAACGCCGGCGCGGTGATCGACGCCCTGGAGGAGGCGGGCCTGCCCACGGAGCTCTCCGAGGACGGCCTGGTCTTCGACGTCGAGCTTGACGACGCCACCGCCGACCAGTGGCTGCGCGCCTTCACCGACATCCGGCTCGCGCTCGCCGTACGCCTCGGCGTCGAGGCCGACGACGAGGGCCGCTGGGCCGACCTGCCCGACGACGACCCGGACGCCCAGGCCTACGAGCTCTATCAGTGGCTGGGCTACCTCCAGGAGACCCTGGTCATCGCCGTCACCCGTTGAGCTCGGCTGGCCCCTCGGTCCGGCGATCCTCCGGGGGTCGGCCGCTCCGTGTCCCTGTGGATAACTTTTTGGACGTTTCGGCGCGTTTCCGTATGTTTGCTGCTATGAGCGACGACGAGGCGGAGCCGGGTGCCGGGCGACCGGGTGGTGGGCAGCCTCGGGACACGTTGTTCCGGGCGGTGTTCGGGAACCCGGTGCACGCGGCGTCGGAGCTTCAGTCGGTGTTGCCGTCGCGGCTTCTGGAGCGGCTGGATCTGACTGCGTTGGAGCTGATGTCGGAGACGTTCGTGGAGCCGGAGTTGCGGCAGCGGCACGTGGATGCGTTGTTCGCGACGCGGTGGGCCGGCCGCGAGGCTCTCTTGTACCTGCTGATGGAGCACCAGAGCACTCCGGACCCGTTGATGGCGTTCCGGATGTTGCGCTACCAGGTGGCGATTTGGGCGAGGTACCTGGAGCTCAACCCGAAGACGCGGACGTTCCCGGTGGTCGTGCCGGTGGTGATCTATCAGGGTCAGCGGCGGTGGAACGTGAGCACGGAGTTCGCCGACCTGCTCGACGTCGACCCTGACTTGGTCGACGACGGCCTGATCACGCCGAGGTTCCGGTACTTGCTCGATGACGTCAGCAAGGCCGGCGTGCCGGTGTTGCGGGGGCGGCCGTTGACCGAGGAGGCGCGGGTGGCGTTGGTGCTGCTCGGGTTGCCGGTGGGGGTTGAGGATCTGGTGGGGGAGCTCGGTGGCTGGGTGGATAGCTTCGCGGTGGTCCAGGCCGGTCCTGGTGGGCAGGAGACGGTCGCGCGGTTTGCGACGTATGTTAGGAAGATCAGCCGGGCGTCGAGGGAGAGGATGGTTGAGCTCATGGCAACGATGGAGCCGGAGGTCGCCGAGACCTTCGTGTCGAACTGGGACATGGCCGTCGCGGAAGGACGCACCGAGGGCCTGACCCAAGGCAGAGCCGAGGGGCGCACCGAGGGGCGGACTGAACTGTTCGCAGGGCTGCTGGCGCTCAGGTTCGGTGACCTCGATGAGGAGGTCCGGGCTGCGGTCCGTGCCGCGTCGGCCGAGCAGATCACCGCCTGGAGCGCACGGCTGCTCGAGGGGACGCTGACACTGGACGACGTCACGGGCTGAGGTCGGAGGCATCCGAGTGGTAGGCCCGGCGTGAGCAGGGCTGCGCAGGAAAGTTCGTCGCCCGATCGCCGTGTCCAGGAAGATCAGCCGGGCGTCGAGGGAGAGGATGGTTGAGCTCGTGGCAACGATGGAGCCGGAGGTTGCCGAGACCTTCGTGTCGAACTGGGACATGGCCGTCGCCGAAGGCCGCGCCGAGGGCAGAGCCGAGGGGCGGACTGAAGTGTTCGCGGGGTTACTGGCGCTCAAGTTCGGCGACCTCGACGAAGATGCCCGGGCCGCGGTCCGTGCCGCGTCGACCGAGCAGATCGCCGCGTGGAGCGCCCGACTGATCGAGGGGACGTTGACGCTGGACGACGTCACCGGCTGAGGTCGGAGGCATCCGAGTGGTGACCCAGGCGTAGGCAGGGCTGCGCAGGAGGTTCGTTGTACTGGAGTCGGGGCGGGGCTGATCAGCGGCGCGGTAGAGCGCTTGCAAGTAGCGCAAGCAACCGACCGCACAGCGAGTACGTCGCCCCGATCGCTGTGTCCAGGAAGATCAGCGGGCGTCGAGGGAGAGGATGGTTGAGCTCATGGCAACGATGGAGCCGGAGGTTGCCGAGACCTTCGTGTCGAACTGGGACCTGGCCGTCGCCGAAGGTCGAGCCGAGGGCCTGACCCGAGGCAGGGCCGAGGGGCGCACGGAGGGGCAGGCTGACCTGCTCTCCTGGCAACTCGCGCTCAGGTTCGGCGACCTAGACGAAGATGTCCGGGCCGCGGTCCGCGCTGCGTCGACCGAGCAGATCACGACCTGGAGCGCCCGACTGATCGAGGGGACGCTGACGCTGGACGACGTCACCGGCTGAAGTCGGAGGGATCCGAGTGGTGACTCGGGCGTAGGCAGGGCTGCGCAGGAGGTTCGTCGTACTGGAGTCGGGGGTCACGGGCGAGCCGATAGCGCGGTAGGTCACTTGCGGATAACGCAAGCAATCGACCGCACAACGAGTACGTTGCACCGATCGCCGTGTCCACGGGACGGGCCGATCCGCGCGAAACGCGGGTGGGGAGAGTCTCGACGTCCTAGGCTGCGGCATGCATGCATCGGCCGGAGCGACTGAGGAGCAGACAGTGCGACGACGGATCACACTCGGACTGCTGGCGTTGAGTGTTGCGCTGGTGGGACACACATCGATGGTTCAGCCTGCCGCAGCCGTCAGGAGTGTCGAGTCGCCGCCGCGCGCAGGCGAGCTGGGCGTGCAGTCGGACAACGGCGACCCCCGTCGACTCGCGTCGAAGAAGGCGCCCTGCGAGGACGTCGTCTGGGTCGGGGCTCGCGGATCTGGGGAGCCTTTTGATGGTCCGGAGTTGGGGATGGGAACACCAGTCAACGTTGCGTTTGCAGGGTGGCGCGCGAAGGTGAGCGAACGACGGTTCGTGTACTGGCCGGTCGACTACCCGGCTACGGCTGTGACCGCCGCTCTCACGACGAAGTTCGGAAGACGAGAGTACTTTGAAGGACTCGACAAGGGAATTCGTCAAACACTCAAGCTCCTCAAGGCTCGATCCGGGATGTGCCCCAAAGAGAAGTATGTTCTTGCGGGCTACTCGCAAGGAGCGATGGTCATGCATCGATCCATGTTTGAGCTGGCTCGGCTCGGCACCGTCCCAGCGGCACGAATCCTGGGTTTCATACTCATCGCAGACGGTGACCAGATGCCCGGACAGAAGAGTTTCGACCTAGGTTCTGCCGGAAAGTCTCGAGGCGTTGCGTGGATCAATCCGGGAATTGCTGGCGCGAAGTACAAGCCTGTACCTGGCCCCGTGCCGGCGAAGTATCGTGACCGGACGATCACTGTATGCGAGGAGAATGACATCGTCTGCGACCCGGAGGATTTCCAGCGGCCACTAGCGGATAAGCGTCTAGCGATTCACACCGGGAGTTACCACAAATCAGAACACGGAAATGTTGCTCACAAGGCGGGGCGGATTCTTGGGGAACGGGCCATGGTGAAAACGGTGTCGACGCCGGGTATGCACGTCGTCAACCCTAGCCCCGCACCCATTGCGGTTGGTGAGGAATATGGATGGAAATTCCGGGCCACTGGGGGTGCTGGTCCCTACACCTTCAAGTACGCCGGATTCGCGTTCTTCAACGGCTATTCTCTCTCGAAGGGAGGACGCTTTTCGGGCCGAAACGACGAATTCGACTTCGATGGCGAGATGTCCTTCACTCTTCAGGTAACGGATGCCAACGGTCAAGCGATCAGCCAGCCGGTGAAAATCCCGGTCCTCGACAGCGGGGCGACGATACGAGTTTCGGTGGCTTCTGACGGCACGCAGACTAACTGGTCGGCGCGGTCGCACAACCCCGTGATCAGCGACGACGGTCGCTATGTTGCATTCGACTCGGAGTCGTCCACCCTGGTCCCGGGCGATACCAACAACCAGACCGACGTATTCCTTCGCGACCTGAACACTGGCACTACGACCCGAATCTCCAAGGCTTCTGATGGGACTCAAGCAAATGGGGGGGCGGAAACGCCAGCGATCAGCGGGGACGGTCGCTACATCGCGTACTATTCGGGCGCGTCCAATCTTGTTTCGGGCGACACTGATGGCCACGGAGATATCTTCGTACATGATCGGGTTGGTGGCGCTACTACCCGCATTTCGGTGGCTTCTGACGGGACTCAAGCGAACAGTTCGGCGGAATTCTATGACGTCAGCATCAGTGGCGACGGTCGCTACGTCGCCTATTCTTCGGAAGCTTCCAATCTCGTCACTGGTGACACCAACAACTGGAATGATGTCTTCGTCCGTGATCGGGTAGCCGGCACCACTGCACGTGTGTCGGTGGCCTCTGATGGTACGGAAGCCAATCATCGGTCGTTTGGGCCTGCGATTAGTGGTGACGGCCGCTACATCACCTATTATTCCGAGGCATCTAACCTCGTCTCTGGTGACACCAATGGCCGACCTGATGTATTCATTTATGACCAGGCGGCTGGTACGACGGACCGCCTCTCCGTGGCCTCCGATGGCACCCAGGGCGACGGGCTATCGATCAACGCCGAGATCAGTGCTGACGGCCGTTATGTCGTATATGCATCCAAGGCGTCCAACCTCGTTCCTGGCGACACCAACAACTGGAATGATGTGTTTGTCCGTGATCGAAGTAGCAATACCACAACGCGAGTTTCGGTGAGCTCTGATGGGATTCAAAGCGACAAGGATGATTATTATCAACCTTCGATTAGTAGTGACGGCCGCTACATCACTTATGAATCCGAGGCATCTAACCTCGTCCCTGGCGATACCAACAATTGGAGTGATGTGTTCCTGTACGATCGGACCGTGGGCACGACAACCCGTATCTCTACTGGTATCCACGGCGCACAACCTAACGAGAAGTCGAGCAGTCCGGTGATCAATGGTGACGGCCGCTACATCGCGTATGACTCGTACGCGTCCAACCTGGTGCCCGGCGACACCAACCACGCGTGGGACATCTTCCTCTGGCGACGTCCGGACTGATCTCGGACCGTCCGCATGCTGGTGCGTGCGGCCGGGGCGTGCGGGGTTGCCTAGGCTGAGGGGTGTGTTGAGGATCGACCGCGCGACGTACGACGCCATCGTCGCCCATGCCAAGCGCGACCACCCGGACGAGGCGTGCGGGATCGTGGCCGGCCCCGAGGGCAGCGACACGCCTGCGCGGCTGGTCGAGATGATCAACGCGGCGGGCAGCCCGACGTTCTACGAGTTCGACTCCACCGAGCTGCTCGACCTCTACAAGCAGATGTGGGCGAACGACGAGGAGCCAGTGGTGATCTACCACTCCCACACGGCGACCGAGGCCTACCCGAGCCGCACCGACATCCGGCTGGCGAGCGAGCCGGGGGCGCACTATGTGCTGGTCAGCACGCGGGAGCACGGGAATAACGAGGGCCCCGTCGAGTTCAGGTCCTACAGAATCGTGGACGATGTCGTGACCGAGGAAGAGGTCGCGATCGTCGAGAGCGCAGACAGCGCCGAGAGCACAAGGAGCACCACCTGATGGCCATCGAGGTCCGGATCCCCACCATCCTCCGCACCTACACCGGGGGAGCGAAGTCGGTCGAGGCGTCCGGCGGCACGCTGGCCGCGCTGATCGACGACCTCGAGGCGCGCCACCCGGGCATCCGCGAGCGGCTCCTGGACGGCGACGACCTGCGCCGCTTCGTCAATGTCTACATCAACGACGAGGACGTCCGCTTCATCGGCAGCCTCGAGGCGGAGCTCGCCGACGGCGACCAGGTCGTCGTGCTGCCGGCCGTCGCCGGCGGCTGACCGGGCGATGAGGTTCGACGACCTCCTGTCCTCGGTCGGCGGTACGCCGCTGGTCGGGCTGCCGAACCTCAGCCCCAGCCCCGACGTCCGCATCTGGGCCAAGCTCGAGGACCGCAACCCCACCGGCTCGATCAAGGACCGCGCGGCGCTGTGGATGCTCGAGCACGCCGAGAAGAAGGAGGGCCGGCTGCGCCCTGGCTGCACGCTCCTGGAGCCGACCTCGGGCAACACCGGCATCTCGCTGGCCATGGCCGCGAAGCTCAAGGGCTACCGGCTGGTCTGCGTGATGCCCGAGAACACCTCGGAGGAGCGGCGCCAGCTGCTGCGGATGTGGGGCGCGGAGATCGTCTCCAGCCCCGCCGCCGGCGGCTCCAACGAGGCGGTCCGGGTCGCCAAGCAGGTCGCCGCGGAGCACCCGGACTGGGTGATGATGTACCAATACGGCAACGAGGCCAACGCGCTCGCCCACTACGAGTCGACCGGCCCCGAGCTGCTCGCGGATCTCCCTGAGATCACCCACTTCGTCGCCGGCCTCGGCACCACCGGCACGCTGATGGGCGTCGGCCGCTACTTCCGCGAGCACAAGCCGTCGGTCCGCATCGTCGCTGCCGAGCCGCGGTACGGCGAGCTCGTCTACGGCCTGCGCAACCTCGACGAGGGCTTCGTGCCGGAGCTGTACGACGCCGGCCTGATCGACTCCCGCTTCTCGGTGGGCCCGCGCGACGCCGTACGACGCATGCGGGAGCTGCTCGAACGCGAGGGCATCTTCGCGGGCATCTCCACCGGGGCGATCCTGCACGCGGCGCTCGGCCAGGCGGCCAAGGCCGTCCGCAGCGGGCAGGGCGCGGACATCGCCTTCGTCGTCGCCGACGGCGGCTGGAAGTACCTCTCGACCGGCGCCTACGAGGGCACGATCGACGAGGCCGAGCAGTCCCTCGACGGCCAGCTCTGGGCCTGACGCTCGCCCGGCCGCAGCCCGACGCACCCCCGGCCGCGCGGTAGTCCCCTACGTTCTGCATGGGTTACGCGCGAGTAACCCCTGCGAAACGTTGGGGACTACCGCGGTTCGGGCGTTGGGAGCGCGCCAGCGCAGGCGCTGCTGGTCGTTGAAGACGCTGCCCTTGATCGCGGACAGCCCGAGCAGGTCGAGCGCCAGGTTGCCGGCGTCGCCGTTGCGGACCGGCTGCGGACCGTCGTACCCCGGGCGACCCTTGCCCGGAGAGGCGTAGGCGGGGTTGATCTTGTAGAGGTTCGCCGCGTCGACGCGCTTGCCCCAGATGAAGAACGGGACGCGGTAGTGGGCCGGCTTGGTCGCATCGTCGTGGCTCCGACCGCTCACGCCATGATCCGAGGTCACGATCACGGTTAGGTGCTTGCGCAGCGACGGGGTGGAATGAACCTTGCGCAGCACCTTGCCCACCAAGGCATCGGCCTTGCGGACCGCGGCGCGGTACTCCTTGCTCCTGCCGCCGTGCTTGTGGCCGACGTGATCGGGCAGGCCCAGGTGGAGGATCGTGAATGCGCGCCGGTGCCCGGTCAGGTCGCGGATCGCGGTCTTGGTCAGGTCCGCGTCGTCCGGGTCGATCACGGTGCGCAGCTTGCGGGGCCAGGAGCGCTCGAAGAGCGTGAACTTCTCCTTGGTGGAGAAGAGCGCCGAGGAGCCGCCCGCCGCCCGGACCTTGGAGAAGACCGATCCGACGTGCCGCTCGGCGGCCTCGTGGACCGTCGTCGGCTCAAGTCGCTCGTCGTTCCAGATCACGCCGTGGCCGTGCGCGCCGTCCGTCGGACGGAGGCTGGTGACCATCGAGGTGTGGTTGGGCAGGGTCTGTGTGCGCTCGAACGGCGTGCGCGCGTTGAGGGTGCCCGCGCCCTCGCGCTCCAACCGAGTGAAGGTGCGCGCCTTCTTGCCGAGCTTCTTGACCAGCTTCGCGTTGAGCCCGTCGATCGAGACCAGCAGCACGCGGCGCTGGCCGAGCTTGGCCCGCGCGTCAGTTGCCGGAAGCATCTTGTCAGGCCCGACGCAGGACTGACCCGGCGGCGCCGACGCGGCCTGCGCGGGCGCGGCGTGTGCAGGCCCGGCCACCAGCGCGGTGGCGAGAAGGGCGGCGACTGGGAATGAGTACCGGAAGCAGGTCACCCGGGCAGCGTACGACACCGCTGTCGCCGAACGCCTTTGCCTTGCCGAACCCCCTACCTTGCCGAACGCGCAGAAAGGTCCGTTCTCAGGCTGAGAACGGACCTTTCTGCGCGTTCGGCAAGGGGCGGGTGGCAGGGGTGGCGGCCTGGGAGGCCGGCTCAGGAGGGCTGGGAGGACCGGGCGCCGACCCGCCGTACGACGTCCCGGACGGTGGCCTCGAAGGCATCCAGCCCGAGGGCGACGTCCTCGGCGAGCACCGCCTCGTCGGGGTGGTGGGAGATGCCATCCTCGCAGCGTAGGAAGAGCATGCCGACGTCGGTCAGCGAGGCGATCGCCATCGCGTCGTGCCCGGCCCAACTGAAGAGCCGCGGCACCCGGGGCTGGCCGGCGGCGACGATCCCGGCGGCGACCGCCTCGGTCAGCCAGCCGGCCCGGCCGCAGACATTGCCGGCGGCGTCGACCCAGGTCGTCAGGCCCGCCCGCCGCAGCCAGCGGCCGACCAGGGCGTTCGCGCGGGCGTGCTCCTCGGTGAGGTGATAGCGGTCGATGCGGCCCGGGATCGCGGTGATCGCGGCGAGTTCGTCGCAGCGCCGCAGCACGCGCGCCTCGCCGGTGAGCCTCCTGGTCACCGGTAGCTCTCCTTGGCCGCGGCGACCCCGGCGCCGGGCGTGGGCGAGGTGCCCGCCTCCCGGAGCGCCTGTTCGAGCGCGGCCAGCGTGGTCAGTACGGCGTCGTGCCGGGCGTTGTAGCCCATCGTCCCGATCCGCCACACGCGCCCGGCCAGCGGACCGAACGACGTACCGATCTCCACGCCGAAGTCGTCCAGCAGGCCGGCCCGCACCGCCTCACCGTCCACCCCATCGGGGATCTCGACCGCGACGACGTTGTTCATCCGGTGCGCCTGATCGCCGTACAGCTCCAGCCCCAGCGCGGCCAGGCCGGCCGCCATGGCGCTCCCGTGCCGCGCGTGCCGCGCGACGCAGGCCGGGACGGTCTCGTCCGCGATCAGCCGGGCGCACTCCCGCGCCGCGTAGAGCATCGAGGTCGCCTCGGTGTGGTGGTTGAGCCGGCGGGGACCCCAGTAGTCGAGGATCATCCCGAGGTCGAAGTAGTTCGATCCGATCCGGGTCCCGCGCGCGACGTCGTCGTCGGTCCGGATCCCCTCCTCGACGTGGCTGCGGCCCCGGATCACCTCGACGGCGCGGGGCGACAGGCTGATCGGCGCGGAGCCGGACGGCCCGGCCAGGCACTTCTGCAGGCCCGCGGTGGCGGCGTCCACGCCCCACTCGTCCATCTCGAAGTCGTTGCCGGCCAGGGACGCGGTGACGTCGGCGTAGAGCAGCGCGTCGTACCGCCGGCACAGCTCGCCGAGGTCGGCCAACGGCTGGTTCATCGTCGTCGACGTGTCGCCCTGGACGATGGCCACCACCTTGGGGTGCACCCGGCGCAGCGCCTCCTCGATCTGCTCGGGCGCGAAGACCTGCCCCCACGGGACCTCGATCGTGTGCACGCGGGCGCCCGCCCGGCCGGCGATCTCGGCGAGCAGGTGGCCGAACCTGCCGAAGACCGGGACCAGGACGCCGTCGCCGGGCTCCAGCAGCGACACCAGCGCCGCCTCGATCCCCGCCCGCGACGTGCCGTCGACCAGCATCGTCGCCTCGTTGCCGGTCCGGAAGACCTCGCGGTAGAGCGCCATCGTCTCGGTCATGGTCTCGGTCATGAACGGGTCGAACTGGCCGACCAGCCCGGACGACGCGGCGCGCAGCACGCGCGGATCGGCGTTGATCGGGCCGGGCCCCATCAGCAGATGCGTGGGTGGGTTGACAGGGTGGGCGGTCACTCGGGTCCCTTCCGTAGCGGCCACAGATTGGGGCGGCGCACCGAAGGGTATGAAGCGCAGGTTTCGTGTCTGTTACATCTGGCCCCTCGGTGGGTACGACGTGGCTCGAGGCCCCCGCGGATCGCCTAGCATGCCGAGCGTGACCGTCCCGCCGACCCCCGTCCTGGCCCTCGACGGCGCGGCGCTGCACGGCGGCGCCGGCGAGATCGCGGGACAGCACTACCTGCCCGCCGACCCCGAGGCGCTGCTGTGGGGCCGGCTGCCCTGCGCCGCCGACCCGGCCGTGCTCGCGGTGCGCAGCGGCGAGACCGTCACCGTGGACACGCTCAGCCACGAGGGCGTCCTCGCCGACCAGGGCCGCGACCCGGTGGCGTTCTTCGGCGCCGCCGGGATCCCCGCGGACCTCGTGCTCCCCGAGGCCGTCGCCCTGGCGGCCTCGCCGCGCCCGCACGACCCCCGCGTGGACGGGCCGCACCTGGTGTCCGGCCCGATCTCGGTCGGCGGCGCCGAGCCGGGCGACCTGCTGGCGATCACGGTGCTCGAGACGACGCGGCGGGTGCCCTATGGGGTGATCTCCAACAGGCACGGCCGCGGCGCACTGGCGGGCGAGCTGCCCGCCGGGGTCGGGACCGTGAGCATCGTCGCCGGCGTCCGCGACGACGGCGCCGGCCCGGCCCGCGGGGTGCTGCCGCTGGCCTCCAACTCCGCAGACTTCGACGGCTCCCTGGCTCACGTGTCGTTCGAGCTCCGGCCCTTCCTGGGGATCATGGGGGTCGCGACGGCCGGCCGCGCGCGGGCGCACTCCGTCCCGCCCGGCCCCCACGGTGGCAACATCGACATCAACCTGCTGACCACCGGCTCGACGCTCTACCTGCCGGTGCAGGTGCCGGGCGCGCTGGCCTACGTCGGCGACCCGCACTTCGCGCAGGGCGACGGCGAGGTGGCGCTGACCGCGATGGAGGCCTCGCTGCGGGTCACGCTGCGGCTGGAGGTGGTCCCGCGCGGCGACGCGCTCGCCCGGTTCGGGGAGTTGGCCGGGCCGCTCGCCGAGACGTCGGACTACCTGGTGCCGACCGGCCTGGACGAGGACCTCGATGAGGCCACCCGCAACTGCGTGCGCGCGGCGATCGCGCTGCTGCAGGCCCGCTACGGGATGGACGCCACGCACGCCTACGCCTACCTGTCGGCGGCCACGGACTTCGACATCTCCCAGGTCGTCGACCTGGTCAAGGGCGTGCACGCCCGGATCCGGAAGGCGGACTTCGGGTGAGCGGCGCCCCTGACCTCTCGGTGTGGCGGGTCCTGGGTGACCCGCTGCTGCCCGCGGGCCCCCGGGGTCCATTGGCCGGCGAGTCGGTCGCGGTGAAGGACGTCTTCGCCGTCGCGGGACACCGGATCGGCGCGGGGATCCCGGCCTGGCTCGAGGGGGCCGGGGTCGAGCGGGCGTCCGCGCCGTCGCTGCAGCGGCTGGTTGACGCGGGCGCGTCGGTGCGGGGGATCGCGCAGACCGACCAGCTCGCCTACAGCCTCGCCGGCGACAACCCGCACTACGGCACGCCCCCGAATCCCCGGGTCCCCGGGGCGCTGCCCGGAGGCTCCTCGAGCGGCCCGGCCACCGCCGTAGCCTCGGGCGCCGCCTCGATCGGGCTGGCCACCGACACCGCCGGCTCGGTCCGGGTGCCCGCGTCGTACCAGGGCCTGTGGGGGTTGCGTACGACGCACGGCAGCGTCCCCGCCGCCGGGGTGCTGCCGCTGGCCGAGGAGTTTGACACCGTCGGGCTGCTGACCGCCGACCCGGGCGTCCTGGCCCGGGCTGCGGAGGTGCTGACCGAGGGCGCACCCCGGACTGGCCTCGACGGCCCCCGGCTCCTGGTCGCCGACTGGCCGGTCCTCGCACAACCGGTCGCGAGCGCGTTCGCCCGGTGGCGCGCGGGCCTCGGGCCCCTTGTAGAACTCGACCTGGGCGACCTCGCCGAGGCCGCCGAGGCGTTCCGGGTCCACCAGGCGTGGCAGGCGTGGGCCAACCACGGCGACTGGGTGAGCAGCCACCCCGGCGCCATGCTGGGCGCCGCGGCCGAGAGGTTCGCGGTCGCCTCGCGGATCGACGCGGGGGAGGCGGACCGGGCGCGGCGTCGTACCGGCGAGTGGCGGGGCCACCTGGACGCGTTGCTCGGCGACGACGTCCTGGTGCTGCCGTCGGCGCCCTCGTCGGCGCCCCGGCTCGACGCGGGCGGGGCCGAAGTCGACCGGCTGCGTGCCGCGACGATGCGGCTCACCTGCGTC
>JBDHZS010000036.1:0-24313 GCA_039812025.1 Nocardioides sp.
CGACCACCTCCCCGACGCGCCGGGCCGCGACGCCGAGGAGATCCTCGCCGCGGCCGCCGCGGGCGAGCTGGGCGCCCTCGTGGTCGCCGGGATCGACCCCGACGACACCGCCGACCCCGCGGCCGCCCGGGCGGCGCTCGCCGCCGCGTCGTTCGTCGTGGCCCTCGAGCTGCGCGAGACCGAGGTGACCCGGGCCGCCGACGTCGTCTTCCCGGTGGCGCCGGCCACGGACAAGGCCGGGACGTTCACCAACTGGGAGGGCCGCGCCCGGCCCTTCGAGGCCGTCTTCGAGACCCCGGCCTCCCTCCCGGACCTGCGGGTCCTGGCCGGGATCGCCGAGGAGCTGGACCGGCCCCTGGGCTGGCGCACCGGGGCCGAGGTGCGCGAGGAGATCGCGCAGGTCGGCGCCTGGGACGGCGACCGCCCCGAGCATGTGCCGCATCCCGAGGCCCATCCCGCGGCCCATCCCACGGCGGAGTCCGACTCCGCCGCGGGCCTCGCGCTCGCGACCTGGAAGCAGCAGATCGACCTCGGCTCGATGCAGGCCGGCGCCGACGCGCTGCGCGCGACCGCGCGCCCCGCGGTGGTGCGGCTTCCGGCCTCGGCCGGCTTCGCCGACGGCGACCTGGTCGTCGTCTCCGGCGACCGCGGCTCGGTCACGCTGCCGGTCCTCGTCGAGCCGACGCTGGTCGAGGGCTGCGCGTGGCTGCCGACCAACTCCTTCGGGGACGGGGTCTGGGCCGACGTGGCCGGGCCCGGGTCCCGGATCACGGTGAAGGGAGCCGAGCTGTGATGATCGCCCACGCGTTGCCGATGGTCGGATTCGAGGCGTTCGGCAAGGACCCCGGATGGCTGATCGCGGTCAAGACGCTGCTGATCTTCGTCATCCTGGTGCTGCTGACCCTCTTCAACATCTGGGCCGAACGCCGCGTGGTGGCCCGCATGCAGCACCGGGTCGGCCCCAACGTGCACGGTCCCTTCGGGCTGCTGCAGTCGCTGGCCGACGGCGTGAAGCTGGCGCTGAAGGAGGACATCATCCCCAAGGCCGCCGACCGGGTGGTCTACGTCCTCGCGCCGATCCTCTCCGTGGTGCCGGCCTTCGTCACGTTCTCGGTGATCCCCTTCGGCCCCGAGGTCGAGGTGCCGTTCACCGACATCACCACCCCGCTGCAGCTGACCGACATGCCGGTGGCCGTGCTCTTCGTGATGGCGATCGCCTCGATCGGCATCTACGGGATCGTGCTCGGCGGCTGGTCGTCCGGGTCGACGTACTCCCTGCTCGGCGGCCTGCGCTCCTCCGCCCAGATGATCTCCTACGAGGTCTCGATGGGCCTGGCGCTGGTCTCGGTCTTCCTCTACGCGGGCTCGGTCTCCACCTCGGAGATCGTCGCCGCGCAGAACCCGGCCGAGCAGCAGTACCTGCTGGGCTTCCTCCCGGTCCCCACCTGGTATGCGCTGATCCTGCTGCCGGCCTTCGTGATCTACGTGATCTCCATGGTCGGCGAGGTCAACCGGGCGCCGTTCGACCTCCCCGAGGCCGAGGGCGAGCTGGTCGGCGGATTCCACACCGAATACTCCAGCCTCAAGTTCGCGCTCTTCTTCCTCGCCGAATACATCAACATGGCGACGGTGGCGGCGATCGCGACCACGCTCTTCCTCGGCGGCTGGGCCGCGCCCTGGCCGATCGGCCTCATCTGGGAGGGCGCCAACACCGGCTACTGGCCGCTGCTGTGGTTCTTCGGCAAGGTCTTCCTCTTCATCTTCATGTTCATCTGGCTGCGCGGGTCGCTGCCGCGCTACCGCTACGACCAGTTCATGGACCTGGGCTGGAAGCGGCTGATCCCGATCTCGCTCGGCTGGGTCGTCGTCGTCGCGTTCATCCGGATGCTCACCCTGTCCTCCGACGGCGTGCCCACCGCCTGGCTGTGGACCGGCGCCGGCGTGCTGGTGGTGCTGCTCCTGGCGCTGCTGCTCTGGCCGGACCGCAGCGGCAAGGCCGCCGAAGCCGCCCAGGCCGACACCGAGGCGGGCGAGTTCGACGCGTTCGCCGGCGGCTACCCCGTCCCCCCGATGCCGGCCCCGGTCCGCGGCGCCGCCGCCCCCCTGACCTTCGCCGGCTCCGAGCCGGCGGCGACGACCTCGAGCTCCGACGAGGAGAACTGATGGCTGACGGCAATTCGCTCAAAGAGCAGTTCTGGGACCCCGTAGCGGGGTTCGGCGTCACCTTCCGAACGATGTTCCGGAAGGTGGTCACCGAGCAGTACCCGTTCGACAAGCAGCCGACCGCTCCGCGCTTCCACGGCCGCCACCAGCTCAACCGCTGGCCCGACGGCCTGGAGAAGTGCATCGGCTGCGAGCTGTGCGCGTGGGCGTGCCCCGCGGACGCGATCTACGTCGAGGGTGCCTCCAACAGCGACGTCGCCCAAGGAACGGACTCGGGGAGATACTCTCCCGGCGAGCGCTACGGCCGCGTCTACCAGATCAACTACCTGCGCTGCATCCTGTGCGGGCTGTGCATCGAGGCCTGCCCGACCCGGGCGCTGACGATGACCAACGAGTACGAGCTGGCCGACAGCACCCGCGAGTCGCTGATCTATGAGAAGCAGGACCTGCTGGCGCCGCTGCTGCCGGGCATGGAGCAGCCGCCGCACCCGATGCTGCTCGGCGACGACGAGGGCGACTACTACCGCGGCACCTTCAAGGCCCAGGACAAGGCCCCGGAAGCGACCGAGGACTCGGCTGGGGACGCGGCTCGGGACGTGACTCTGGAGGAGGCGAGTCAGGGATGACAGCGTTCTGGGTGCTCGCCCCGCTGATGGTGCTCGCCGCGCTCGGGATCCTCTTCGTGCGCAAGGCGGTCCACGCGGCGCTGCTGCTGGCCGTGGTGATGATCAGCCTCGCCATCCTGTACGCCGTGCTCGAGGCGCCGTTCCTCTTCGCGGTGCAGATCATCGTCTACACCGGCGCGATCTTGATGCTCTTCCTCTTCGTGCTGATGCTCGTCGGCGTCGACGCCTCCGACTCCACGATCGAGACGATCCCCGGCCAGCGGATCGCCGCCGGCATCTTCGGGCTCGGCCTCGCCGCGCTGCTGATCCTCGGGATCGCGCAGGTCACCCTGGCGAGCGCAGTCGGGCTGGAGGCTGCCAACGCCGAAGGCAACATCCAGGGGCTCGCCGGCGTGCTGTTCAGCAAGTACGTGATCGCCTTCGAGGCGACCGCCGCGCTGCTGATCACCGCGGCGCTCGGCGCGATGGTGCTCGCCCACCGCGAGCGGCTCACGCCGAAGCTCGGGCAGGCCGACCTCGCCGCCCAGCGGATGCGCGACTACGCCGATCACGGCAAGCCGCTCGGTCCGCTGCCGTCCCCGGGCGTCTTCGCGCGGCACAACGCGGTCGACACCGCGGCGCTGCTGCCCGACGGCACCCCGGCCGAGTCGTCGGTGTCGCGGATCCTCGCGGCGCGCGGCACGGTCCGCTCCGCCCCCGCCGAGGCCGGCCACATCGACGACCTCGAGCGGCAGCTCGGCGGCGGCGCCGTCGAACTGCACGACGCGGCGACCGAGGCCCGGCCCGAGCCGCACTCGGGCGCGGCGTTCGGCCAGTCGCAGACCGTGCAGCCCCCGCGACGCGAGGAGGGGGACGAGGCATGACCGAGTACGTGATCCTGTCCGCGATCCTGTTCACGATCGGTGCGGTCGGCGTGCTCGTGCGCCGCAACGCGATCGTCGTGTTCATGTGCGTCGAGCTGATGCTCAACGCCTGCAACCTGGCCCTGGTCGCCTTCGCCCGGCAGCACGGCAACCTCGACGGGCAGGTGATGGCCTTCTTCGTGATGGTCGTCGCCGCCGCCGAGGTCGTCATCGGCCTGGCGATCATCATGACCATCTTCCGCACCCGGCGCTCGGCCTCGGTCGACGACGCGAGCCTGCTGAAGTTCTAAGGAGCATGTCCGTGAACTCGACTGTCCTGCTCAGCGAAGCAGCCACGGTCCCGGTGATCCACCCGGCCGACGCCACCGGCGCCTTCGGGCTGCTCTGGCTGATCATCGTGCTGCCGCTCGCCGGTGCCGCCGTCCTGCTGCTCGCCGGCCGCGCCGCCGACGCCTGGGGTCACCTGCTCGGCTGCGCGACCGCGCTCGGGTCCTTCGCCCTCAGCCTCACCATGTTCCTCAGCCTGCTCGGTCGCGACGGCCACGACCGGGCGATCAGCCAGCACCTCTTCACCTGGTTCAACGCCGGGGACCTCGACGTCGGCTTCACGCTGCTGTTGGACCCGCTCTCCTCGCTCTTCCTGCTCCTGATCACCGGCGTCGGCTCGCTGATCCACATCTACTCGATCGGCTACATGGCCCACGACGAGCGGCGGCGCCGGTTCTTCGGCTACCTCAACCTCTTCGTCGCCGCGATGCTGATGCTGGTGCTCTCCGGCAACTATGTGGGCGTCTTCCTCGGCTGGGAGGGGGTCGGCCTCGCGTCGTACCTGCTGATCGGCTTCTGGCAGCACAAGCCCAGCGCGGCCGCGGCCGCCAAGAAGGCCTTCGTGATGAACCGCGTCGGCGACATCGGCATGGCGCTGGCGATCTTCGCGATGTTCGCGACCTGGGGCACGACGGACTTCGCGCCCATCTCCGCGGCCGCCGCCGACGCCAGCACCGCCACCCTGACCGCGATCGGCCTGCTGCTCCTCCTCGGGGCGTGCGGCAAGTCGGCCCAGGTGCCGCTGCAGGGCTGGCTGCTGGACGCCATGGAGGGCCCCACGCCCGTCTCCGCGCTGATCCACGCGGCAACGATGGTCACCGCGGGCGTCTACCTGATCACCCGCTCCAACTTCATCTTCGAGAACGCGCCGATCGCGCAGAACGCGGTCATCGTCGTCGCGGTAGTGACGCTGCTCGCCGGTGCCGTCATCGGTTGCGCCAAGGACGACATCAAGAAGGCGCTCGCCGGCTCGACGATGAGCCAGATCGGCTACATGATGCTCGGCGCCGGCCTCGGCCCCGCCGGCTACGCGTTCGCGATCTTCCACCTGATCACCCACGGCTTCTTCAAGGCCAACATGTTCCTCGGGGCCGGCTCGGTGATGCACGGCATGAACGACGACGTGAACATGCGTCACTACGGCGTGCTGCGCACCGCGATGCAGATCACCTTCTGGACCTTCCTGGCCGGCTACCTCGCGATCATCGGGGTGCCGCCCTTCGCCGGCTTCTGGTCCAAGGACAAGATCATCGAGACCGCCTTCGGCCACAGCATCTGGGTCGGCCTCGCCGCGCTGCTCGGCGCCGGCATCACCGCCTTCTACATGACCCGGCTGGTGCTGATGACGTTCTTCACCGAGAAGCGGTGGGAGCCCGACGTCCATCCGCACGAGTCGCCGCTGGTGATGACCGTGCCGCTGATGGTGCTCGGTGTGTTCTCGGCGGTCGCCGGCGTGCTGATGGTCAACTGGATCGGCGGCTACCTCGAGCCCGTGGTCGGCCACGCCGAGCACCACGAGCTGCCCGGCGGGATGAGCCCCTACGTGCTGATGGCGATCACCATGATCGTCGTCGCGATCGGCGTCGCGATCGCCTGGCGGCTCGTCCAGCAGCGTCCCGTGCCGCGGGTCGCGCCCGAGAACGTCTCCTGGGCGACCAAGGCCGCGCGCGCCGACCTCTACGGCGACGCGATCAACGACACCGTGGTCGTCGGGCCCACGATGGGCCTCACCCGCGCGCTGAAGGCGATCGACGACCACGTCATCGACGGCGCGGTCGAGGGCGGCGCCAGCTGGGTCGACCGGCTGGGCGACCTGCTGCGCAAGACCCAGAACGGCTTCGTCCGCTCCTATGCCCTCTCCCTTCTCGGCGGTGTGCTCCTTGTCGTCGGTGTCCTCGTGGCGGTGAACCTGTGATGAGTGACTTCCCCTGGCTCAGCGCCCTGATCCTCGTGCCCCTCGCGGGCGCGGTGGCCGTCGCGCTGCTGCCCCGCGCCGGCTCCTCGGACGGGGCCGACACAGATGCGGCCGCCGCCACCCGCAGCTCGCTGGCCAAGCGGGTCGGGCTTGGGGTGAGCGCGATCACCGCGGTGATCGCGGTCATCGTCGCCCTCGGCTACGAGACCGGCGGCGGCTGGCAGTTCACCGAGCAGCTCGTGTGGGTCGCCCCGATCGGCGTCCACTACGCCCTCGGCCTGGACGGCCTCGGCCTGCTCATGGTGCTGCTGACCGTCGTCCTCGTGCCGGTCGTGCTGATCGCCGGCTGGCGCGACGCCGACACCGGCAACGGCCCCGTCGCCTTCGTCGCCTGGACCCTCGCGCTGCAGGCCTTCTCGCTGGCGGTCTTCACCACCACCGACGTCTTCTTGTTCTACGTCGTCTTCGAGGCGACGCTGATCCCGGCGTACTTCCTGATCGCCGGCTTCGGCCGCGACGGGCGGCAGCGGGCCGCGGTGAAGTTCCTCGTCTACCAGCTCGCGGGCGGCCTGATCATGCTGGCCTCGGTGATCGGACTGTACGTCGTCGCCGCCGGCGCCGGGTCGGTCTCCTACCTGATCACCGACCTGCAGCAGATCGAGATCGACCCGGTCACCCAGCGGTGGCTCTTCCTCGGTTTCTTCCTCGCCTTCGCGATCAAGGCGCCGATGTTCCCGGTCCACACCTGGCTGGCCGACACCACGGAGAAGGCGACCACGGGCACCGCCGTACTGCTCGTGTGCATCCTGGACAAGATCGGCACCTTCGGCATGATCCGGTTCTGCCTCGGGCTCTTCCCGGACGCCTCCCAGTGGGCCACCCCGGTCGTGGTGATCTTCGCGCTGATCTCGATCATCTACGGCGCGCTCGTCGCGATCGCCCAGGACGACGTGCTGCGCCTGATCGGTCTCACCTCGCTGAGCCACTTCGGCTTCATCGTCCTCGGCATCTTCGTCTTCAGCAGCCAGGGCATGTCCGGGTCGATCCTCTACATGGTCAACCACGGCATCGGCACCGCCGCGCTGTTCCTGCTCGCCGGCTACCTGATCCGGCGCAGCGGCACCCCGCTGATCAGCCAGATGGGCGGCCTGGAGAAGACGGTGCCGGTGCTTGCCGGGCTCTTCCTGATCGCCGGCCTCGCGGCCTGCGGCCTGCCGGGGCTGTCGCCCTTCGTCTCGGAGTTCCTGGTGATGGTCGCCGCGTTCAAGCACGCCTGGTGGGTCGGCGTGGTCGCGGTCCTCGCGATCGTGCTCGCCGCCGTCTACATCCTGCGGACCTACCAGCGGGCCTTCACCGGGCCGCCGCTGGAGAGCTTCGCAGGGGCGCGCGACCTGAGCCGGCGCGAGCTCGCCGCCGTGGCGCCGCTGATCGCGCTGCTGGTCGTCTTCGGCTTCTACCCGCGCCCGCTGCTGGAGGTCATCAACCCGATGGTGGACACCGTCATGGCCCAGGTCGGGGTCACCGACAGCCCGGCGACGGTCCAGCCCGCGGAGGCCGCCGAGACCGAGGGGAGCCACGAGTGAACGAGTTCACCAAGCCGGCGATCGACTACGCCGCGCTGCTGCCGATCCTGATCGTCTTCGGCGCCGCCTGCGTCGGCGTGCTCGCCGAGGCGTTCGTGCCGCGGGCCCAGCGCTACCTGGCCCAGACCCTGATCACGCTCGGCGGGCTGGTGGTCGCGCTGGTCGCCACGATCATGGTCGCCTCCGACCTCGAGGTCGTCGAGGGTGGCGGCGCGCGGGGCTCGCTGACCGCGCTGGACTCGCTGGCGATCGACGGCCCGGCGGTCTTCCTGTGGGGCCTCGTGCTCGTCCTCGGCATCTGCGGCACCCTGCTCTTCGCCGAGCGGCACCTCGACGGCGGGGTCACCGCCTTCGCCGGCCAGGCCGCCGCGCTGCCGGGCACCGACTCCGAGCGGGAGGCGGCCAACCGGGGCATGCAGCACACCGAGGTCTTCCCGCTGCTGCTCTTCGCGATCTCCGGGATGATGCTCTTCCCGGCGGCCAACGACCTGCTGACCCTCTTCGTCGCGCTCGAGGTCATGTCGCTGCCCCTCTACCTGCTCTCCGGGCTGGCGCGCAGGCGGCGGCTGCTGAGCCAGGAGGCGGCGCTGAAGTACTTCCTGCTCGGCGCCTACTCCTCCGGCTTCTTCCTCTTCGGCATCGCGATGATCTACGGGTACGCCGGGTCGCTGCACTTCGCGAACATCTCCGAGGCGGTCAGCAACTCCGCGGAGAACTGGACGCTCCTGGTGATCGGCCTCGGCATGCTCTCGGTCGGGCTGCTCTTCAAGGTGGGCGCCGTCCCGTTCCACGCTTGGACGCCCGACGTCTACCAGGGCGCGCCGACCCCGGTGACCGCCTTCATGTCGGCCGCCACCAAGGTGGCGGCGTTCGGCGCGATGCTGCGGCTGTTCTACGTCGCCTTCGGCCCCGACCGGTGGTCGTGGCAGCCGATGCTGTGGGTGATCGCGATCCTGAGCATGGTGATCGGCTCGATCCTGGCGATCGCGCAGACCGACATCAAGCGGATGCTCGCCTACTCCTCGGTGGCGCACACCGGCTTCCTGATCACCGGCGTCCTGGGCGCGGTGAGCGCCGCGGAGCTGACCGAGGGCCAGGTCACCTCCACCCAGGCGGTGCTCTTCTACCTCTCGGCGTACGCGTTCGTCACCCTCGGCGCCTTCGCCGTGGTGATGCTGGTGCGCGACGGCAGCGGCGAGCGCACCGCCCTGACCGGCTGGATCGGGCTGGGCAAGGTGTCGCCCGTCCTCGCCGGCATCTTCGCCTTCTTCCTGCTCGCGATGGCCGGGATCCCGCTGACCTCGGGCTTCATCGGCAAGTGGATGGTCTTCGACGCCGCGCTGACCGCGGGCGCCTGGCCGGTGGTCATCGTCGCGCTGCTCGCCAGCGTGATCGCGGCCTTCTTCTACCTGCGGGTGATCTGGCTGATGTACTTCACCGAGCCCGACGGCGAGGGGCCGGTGGTCACCCACCCGTCCGTGCTCACCTCGGGCGTGGTGGCGCTGTGCGTCGCGGTGACGGTGGTTCTCGGCATCATGCCGGGCTGGATGCTCGATCTCGCCGGGAATGCGGGATCATTCATCAGGTGACCCCCAACTCGAGTGCCGGCGCCGACGGCGATCTCGCGCTCCCCGTCGTCGATCCTGACCTGGCCGCGCGGCTCGTCGCCCGGATGGCCGTGGTCGAGACCGAGCTCTTCGGCCACGTGCAGGGCCGGACGGCGTACGTCACCGAGGCCGCGACCCACCTGCTCTCCGCGGGCGGCAAGCGGTTCCGGCCGCTCCTGGTGCTGCTCGCCGCGGAGGCCGGCGACCGGCCCGGCGATCCGGCGGTGATCGACGCGGCCTGCGTGGTCGAGCTCACCCACGTCGGGTCGCTCTACCACGACGACGTGATGGACGAGGCCGCGCTGCGTCGCGGCGCCGACTCCGCGAACGCCCGGTGGGACAACCTGGTCGCGATCCTCACCGGGGACTTCCTCTTCGCCCGGTCCTCGGAGCTGACCGCCGGCCTCGGCCCCGAGGCGGTCCGGATCCAGGCCGAGACCTTCGCGCGGCTGGTCGAGGGGCAGATCCTCGAGACCGTCCAGCCCGGGCCCGGCGTGGACCCGCTGGACCACTACCTCGACGTGGTGGCTGGCAAGACCGGCTCGCTCATCGCGACCTCGGCGCGCTACGGCGCGCTCTTCGGCGGGGCGCCGCCGGAGGCGGTCGCCGCGCTGACCGAGTACGGCGAGATCGTCGGCAGCGCCTTCCAGCTCTCCGACGACATCCTCGACATCGCCAGCGACGCCGACGACTCCGGCAAGACGCCGGGCACGGACCTGCGCGAGGGCGTGGCGACCCTGCCGGTGCTCATGGCGCGGGAGTCGAGCGACCCCGCCGACGCCCGGCTGCTCGAGTTGCTCGACGCGGACCTGAGCGATGACGCGCTCCACGCCGAGGCGCTTGCCCTGCTGCGCGCCCACCCCTCGCTCGGGCGGGCGCGCGCCTACGTGATCGACCAGGCGCAGCGGGCCAAGAAGCTGCTCGCCGTGCTCCCCGCCGGCCCGGTCCGCTCGGCGCTGGAGAGCTTCGCCGACGTCGTCGCCACCCGCACCGCCTAACCCCGAGTCGGCTCAAGGAACACGCCGAGTCGGCTCTAAGGTGCACGCAAACACGCCGAGTCGGCTCAAAAGTGCACGCAGAACACGCCGAGTCGGCGCTAACGTGCACGAGAATCACGCCGAGTCGGCTTAAAAGTGCACGCGGAACACGCCGAGTCGGCGCTAACGCGCACGCCCGAGGGCGGTGAAGTCAGAGCGCGGACGCCTCGGCGGCGAGCCGCAGCTGCCGGCGACGGTGCTGGACCGCCTCCACGGTGAACATGACGAGCGCCACCCACACCAGGCCGAAGCCGAGCCAACGTCCGGTGGACATCTCCTCGCGGAACCAGAAGACCCCGAGGGCGAACTGGATGGTCGGGGCGAGGTACTGCATCAGCCCGAGCGCCGTCAGCGAGACTCGGATCGCCGCGGCCCCGAACAGCAGCAGCGGAAGCGCGGTCACCAGACCGGTGGTCGCGAGCAGGCCGGCGTGACCCGCGCCGTACGACCCGAACGCCGCCTGGCCGTTGAACGCCAGCCAGGCGAGGAAGCCGCCGGCAACCGGAGCGAGGAGCAGGGTTTCGAACGAGAGTGACTCGACGGCGCCGACCTCGGCGAGCTTCTTGAGCAGCCCGTAGATCCCGAACGAGCAGGCCAGCGCCAGCGCCACCCACGGCAGCCGGTGGTAGTCGAAGGTGAGCACGCCCACCGCGGCGGCTGCGACCACCATCGCCACCCATTGCAGCCGCCGGAGTTGTTCGCCGAGCACGAAGACTCCGAGCAGCACGGTCACGAGCGGGTTGATGAAGTAGCCGAGGGAGGTCTCGACGACCCGCCCGTTGTTGACCGCCCACACGTAGAGCAGCCAGTTGAGGCTGACGGCACAGGCGGCGAACGCGAGCAGCAACGTCGTACGACGGTCGCGGAGGATCGCCGCGAACTGGCGGCGTCGTCCCATCAGGAGCACCAGCAGCGCCATCGCGATCGCCGACCACAAGATGCGGTGGGCGAGGATCTCGCCCGCGCCGGCCGGCTTCAACAGTGGCCAGTACAGTGGGAAGCTGCCCCACAGCGTGTAGGCGCCGATGCCGAACGCCAACCCCCGACGCGACTCCGACACCGGCTCAGGATACGGGTCCGCCGGGCGGTGGTGCCGAGCGGAGGTCGTGGTCCTGCTCACCTCGATAGGCACAGGATCGGTGGTTTCGAGCACGGCGAGTTGGGGCACAGTTCTGATCGACAACCGTCCACCAACAGGGAAGAAGTATGCGCACACTCACTCGACTCGTCACGGCGTTGATCGCCGCCTCGTTGCTGTCCCTGGCGCCGATCGGCCTCGCCGCGTCGGCCCAGGGTGCTGACACCGGTGCCGACTCGCTCCGGTCCAGCACGGTCACCCCTCAGGCCGACCCTGAGATCACCGCCAAGATCGTGAAGAAGGGCAAGCGGAAGCTCATCTTCAAGGGCCGCGTGAAGGGCGTCGACACCAAGAAGGTGACGATCTACAAGGCCACGAAGTGCAACGAGCAGACCGGCAAGTGCAACTTCAAGAAGCACAAGAAGGTCAAGGCGAAGACCAAGAAGCAGAAGTGGCAGATCCGGGTCGGCGCCCCGAAGAAGGGCAACTGGTACTGGCAGGCTCGGGCCAAGGGCCTCGAGAGCCAGATCTGGCGGACCTACACGATCTGATCGACTCGATCTGATCCGAGCAGTGGCCCCGACCGATCGGTCGGGGCCACTGCTGCGTCCGCGTGCATGTTTGCGCCGACTCGGCGTGTTCTGGGTGCACGGATGCGCCGACTCGGGGTCAGGTGACGGTCCAGGTGTCGTGACCGGCGAGCAGGGTGGCGAGCCGGTCGGAGGGCCCGCGGTCGGCGTGGGTGCGCCCGCGCGCGACGTCGACCTGGGCGCGGGCCTGGTCGTCGTACGTCGGGCGCTCGACCTGCCGGAAGATCCCGATCGGTGCCTGATGGAGCACGCCGGCGTCGGTCAGCCGCGAGATCGCGAACGCCTGGGTCGGGTCGGGATTGTGCTGGTCGTGCACGAGGATCTCCGACTCCGAGGCCAGCTCGGCCGTCGCCGCGATCCGCACCCCGCCGGTCGCCTCGTCCCGGACCAGGCACTTCGAGCCGTCGGTGCCGAAGCGGATCGGCTCGCCGTGCACCAGCGGGATGATCGACGAGTCGCCCTCGCCGCCGCTGCGGGGTGTGCGCTTGAAGCTGTCGAAGGCGCCGTCGTTGAAGATCGGGCAGTTCTGATAGATCTCGACGAACGACGTGCCGCGGTGCGCCGCCGCCGCCGACAGCACCGCGGTGAGGTGGTTGCGGTCGGAATCGACGGTCCGGGCGACGAACGTGCCCTCGGCTCCGAGTGCGAGCGAGACCGGGTTGAACGGATGGTCGACCGAGCCCATCGGGGTGGACTTGGTGACCTTGCCGGGCTCGGAGGTGGGGGAGTACTGCCCCTTGGTGAGCCCGTAGATCCGGTTGTTGAAGAGCAGGATCGTCATGTTGACGTTGCGCCGCAGCGCGTGGATCAGGTGGTTGCCGCCGATCGACAGGGCGTCGCCGTCGCCCGTGACCACCCACACCGAGAGGTCCTCCCGTGCGGTGGCGAGGCCGGTCGCGATCGCGGGGGCGCGCCCGTGGATCGAGTGCATGCCGTAGGTGTCGAGGTAGTAGGGGAACCGCGACGAGCAGCCGATCCCGGAGACGAAGACGATGTTCTCCCGGCGCAGCCCGAGGCCGGGCAGGAACGACTGCACCGCCTTGAGGACGATGTAGTCGCCGCAGCCGGGACACCACCGGACCTCCTGGTCGCTGGTGAACTCCCGGGCGGTCTGCGGCCCGTCGGCCTCGGGTACCGACTCGGTGCCCGAGCGCACGCCGGGGGCGGGGAGGTCGACGGTCGTCATCGGGCACCTGCCCTTGCTCGCGAGTTGGCTTCGGACCGGGGTTGCGTCGGGGGGTTGAGTACGGCGCTCAGGTCGACCTCGGTGCCCTCCGCCTCGGCCACCAGCTCGCCGATCCGGCGGGCGACCTCGTGGCTCTTCAGCGGGAGCCCGCGCACGTGGTTGTAGCCGACCGCGTCGACGAGGTACTTCGCGCGCAGCAGGAGCGAGAGCTGGCCGAGGTTCATCTCGGGCACCAGCACCGTGTCGTAGCGGGAGAGGATCTCGCCCAGGTCGTTGGGCAGCGGGTTGAGGTGGCGGAGGTGGACCTGCGCGACGCGGTGACCCGCGCGTCGTACCCGGCGCACCCCGCCCCCGATGGGCCCGTACGTCGAACCCCAGCCCACCACCAGGACCTTGGCGCGCCCGCTCGGGTCGTCGACCCGCAGGGGAGGCAGCGTGTCGGCGATCCGGGCCACCTTCGCCTCCCGCAGCAGCACCATCTCCTCGTGGTTGTCGGGGTCGTAGGAGATGTTGCCGGTGCCGTCGGCCTTCTCCAGCCCGCCGATCCGGTGCTCGAGGCCGGCCGTCCCCGGGATCGCCCACGGCCGAGCCAGGGTCTCGGGGTCGCGCAGGTAGGGCCAGAACTCGCTGCCGTGGTTGGGGCCGGTCGCGAAGCCCGGGTCGATCGTGGGCAGCTCGGCGATCTCGGGGATCCGCCACGGCTCGGAGCCGTTGGCCAGGTAGCCGTCGGAGAGCACCATGACGGGTGTGCGGTACTCGATCGCGATCCGGCACGCCTCGAGCGTGGTGTCGAAGCAGTCGCCGGGCGAGCTCGGGGCCAGCACCGGGACCGGCGCCTCGCCGTTGCGGCCGAACATCGCCTGCAGCAGGTCGGCCTGCTCGGTCTTGGTGGGCAGCCCGGTCGACGGGCCGCCGCGCTGGACGTCGATCACGACCAGCGGCAGCTCGGTCATCACCGCCAGGCCGATCGTCTCCGACTTCAGCGCCACCCCGGGGCCGGATGTCGTGGTGACGCCGAGCTGCCCGGCGAACGACGCGCCGAGCGCCGCGCCGATGCCGGCGATCTCGTCCTCGGCCTGGAACGTCACGACGCCGAAGTCCTTGTGCTTGCTCAGCTCGTGGAGGATGTCCGAGGCGGGCGTGATCGGGTAGGAGCCCAGGAAGACCGGCAGCCCGGACTGCACGCCGCCGGCGACCAGGCCGTAGGCGAGCGCCAGGTTGCCGGTGATGTTGCGGTAGGTGCCCGGCGGCATCGGGGCCGGCTTCACCTCGTAGGTCACCGCGAAGGTCTCGGTGGTCTCGCCGAACCAGTAGCCGGAGTTGAAGGCGGCGATGTTGGCGTCGCGGATGTCGGGTGCCTTGGCGAAGCGGCGGCTCAGGAACTCGATCGTGGACTCGGTACGACGCCCGAAGAGCCAGGACACCAGCCCGAGCGCGAACATGTTCTTCGCCCGGGAGGCGTCCTTGCGGGTGAGCCCGAACTCCTTGACGGCCGCGACCGCCATGCCGGTCAGATCCAGCGCGTGGACCGAGTAGTCCGCGAGGGTGCCGTCGGTGAGCGGGTTGGCGTCGTACCCCGCCTTGGCGAGGTTGCGCGCGGTGAAGTCGGCGTTGTCGACGATGATCGTCGCGCCCGGCAGCAGGTCGGGCAGGTTGGCGTGGAGCGCCGCGGGGTTCATCGCGACCAGCACCTCGGGCGAGTCGCCGGGGGTCAGGATGTCGTGGTCGGCGAAGTGGAGCTGGAAGCTCGACACGCCGGGCAGGGTGCCCTGCGGGGCCCGGATCTCGGCGGGGAAGTTCGGCAGGGTCGCGAGGTCGTTGCCGAACTCGGCCGACTCCTGGGTGAACCTCGCACCGGTCAGCTGCATGCCGTCGCCTGAGTCGCCCGCGAACCGGATGATCACGCGGTCCAGCTGCTTGACCTGCTTGGGGGGCTGCACGTCGGTCACCGGTCACACGATAGTCGGGTGCCGCGAGGGCATGTGAGACGCGCCACGCTCTGGGCACGGGAGTGTCCAATCGCGAAGTTAGTCCCCTAAGTCATGTAATCTACTCGAGTTACATCAACAAGTGCCGGCCGTCGGGCCGGTGCCCCTCACAAGGAGTAGCAATGACCAAGATCAGGGCCCGGCTCGGCGCCGGGGTCGCTGTAGCAGCGGCGAGCCTGCTGGCCTTGAGCGCCTGCGGTGGCAGTAGCGCGAGTGGTGGCGACGGCGGTGACGGTGACGCCAACGAGCTCAGCATCGTCGGCTTCGCGGTGCCGGAGGCGGCCAACAAGGCGATCGCGGCCGAGTTCGCGAAGACCGACGCCGGCAAGGACGTCACCTTCCGCACGTCGTACGGCGCGTCGGGCGACCAGAGCCGTGCGGTTGAGAGCGGCCTGCACGCCGACTACGTCCACTTCTCGGTCCCCACCGACGTGACCCGCCTGGTGGACGCCGGCCTCGTGGACGAGAACTGGGACGACGGCGACAACAAGGGCGTCGTCTCGCACTCGATCGTCGTCTTCGGCGTCCGCGACGGCAACCCGAAGAACATCAAGACCTGGGAGGACCTCGTCAAGCCGGGGGTCGGGATCGTCACGCCCAACCCGGCGTCCTCCGGCGCGGCCCGCTGGAACGCCCTCGCGGCGTACGGCCACGTCATCGACGCCGGCGGCACCGAGGAGGAGGCCCAGGAGTACGTCGACAAGTTCTTCGCCAACGTCGTCTCGCTGCCCAGCAGCGGCCGGGACGCGACGACCGCCTTCCTGGGCGGCACCGGCGACGTGCTCATGGCCTACGAGAACGAGGCGATCCTCGCCGCGCAGAACGGGGAGGGCTTCGAGTACGTCATCCCCGACACCACCCTGTTGATCGAGAACCCGGGCGCGGTGCTCAAGGACGCCTCGGCGCCCGCGCAGCCGTGGCTCGACTTCGTGATCAGCGACGAGGGCCAGCGCCAGTTCGCGCTCACCGGTTTCCGGCCGATCCGCGACGACGTGGACTTCGGCGGAACGGTCGAGGGGGCGACGGACCCGGACAACCCGTTCCCCGAGGTGAAGAACCTGCTCACCGTCGAGAACGACTTCGGCACCTGGGAAGAGGTGACGACGAAGTTCTTCGACGAGGAGGACGGACTGGTGACGCTCTCGATCGCGGCCTCGGGCAAGGCGCAATGACCACGATCGCCGCCCCCGAGGCACGGCCCCGGCCCCCGGCTAAGCGCCGGGGGCCGGGGACCGGCACCACGCTCACCCGCACCTCCGGGCTCGGGCTCGGCATCGCGATGCTCTGGTTCAGCCTGCTGGTGCTGATCCCGCTGTGCGCGGTGCTGATCACCGCCGCCGAGGGCGGCTGGGCGGGCTTCTTCCAGGCGGTCACCAACGAGCAGACCGCCGCCGCGATCCGGCTCACCGTCGGCGCCGCGGCCGTCGTCACCTGCATCAACGTCGTCATCGGCACGCTGATCGCGTGGGTCTTCGTGCGCGACAGCTTCCCGGGCAAGGGCCTGCTGGAGGTCCTGATCGACATCCCCTTCGCGCTCCCGACGATCGTCGCCGGCCTCGTGCTGCTCTCGCTCTACGGGCGCGACAGCCCGCTGGGGATCGACGTCGCCAACAAGCCCTCCAGCGTCTACTTGGCCTTCCTCTTCGTCACGCTCCCGTTCGTGGTCCGCACCGTGCAGCCCGTGCTCGAGGAGTTGGAGCGCGACGTGGAGGAAGCGGCGGCCTCGCTGGGCGCCTCGAAGTTCACGACGTTCCGCCGGATCGTCCTGCCCAGCCTGACCCCCGCGATCGCGGCCGGCGCGGCGCTCTCCTTCGCCCGCGGCGTCAGCGAGTACGGCTCGCTGGTGCTGCTCAGCGGCAACCTGCCGTTCTCCACCGAGGTCACCTCGGTGCGGATCCTCGGCAGCATCGAGAACAACAACCTGCCCGCCGCCGCGGCGACCGCCGCCGTGCTGCTGGTGATCTCGCTCGCCGTGATCGTCCTGCTCGACATCATCCAAAGGAGGATCTCCCGCCGTGGCTGACGTCCTCACCCCACCCAGGCCCGCGCCCGCGCGGGCACCCCGCCCCGGCCGCGCCCCCGGGCTGCTGCTCCGCTACGCGCTGCGGCTCTTCGTGGCGACGTACCTCGTCCTGCTGGTCGCCTGGCCGGTCAGCCTGGTCGCGATCAACGCGTTCGACGGGGGAGTCAGCGCGGTCGTCGACACGCTCGCCGACCCCGACGTGCGCGCCGCGCTGCGGCTGACCGTCTTCGCGGCGGCCTGCGCCGTCGTGATCAACACGGTCTTCGGCGTCGGGATGTCGATGCTGCTGGTGCGGCATCGCTTCCCCGGCCGGCGCGCGCTCAACGCCCTCGTCGACCTGCCGCTGTCGGTCTCTCCGATCGTCGTCGGCCTCGCGCTGGTGCTCGTGTACGGCGGGCGCGACGGCTGGTTCGGCCCGACCCTGGAATCGATGGGCCTCCAGGTCATCTTCTCCACCCCGGGCATCATCATGGCCACCGCCTTCGTGGCACTGCCGCTGGTGATCCGCGAGGTCGCGCCGGTGCTGGAGGAGATCGGCACCGACCAGGAGCTGGCCGCGAAGAGCCTCGGCGCCTCCGGGTGGCAGGCCTTCCTGCGGATCACGCTGCCCGGCATCAAGTGGGCGATCGTCTACGGCGTCGTACTGACTCTCGCCCGCTCGCTCGGCGAGTTCGGCGCCGTCAAGGTCGTGTCCGGCAACGTGCTGGGCGAGACCCGCACCGCCACCTTGGTGGTGGAGGAGAAGTACCTCAACTTCGACCCGCAGGGCGCGTACGCCGTCGCCTTCCTGCTCGCGATGGTGTCGGTGGTCTGCATCGTCTTCGTCGCACTGATCCGTCCCAAACAAGAGAAAGGCAACCGACGATGAGCATCGAAGTGAGAGGAGTCACCAAGACGTTCGGCGACTTCGTCGCGCTCGACAACGTCGACGTCTCGATCCCCACCGGGCAGCTCACCGCGCTCCTCGGGCCCAGCGGCGGCGGCAAGTCCACCCTGCTGCGGGTGATCGCCGGCCTCGAGACCGCCGACGCCGGCACGATCGAGATCGAGGGGAACGACGCCACCCGGCTGTCGCCCCAGAAGCGCAACGTGGGCTTCGTCTTCCAGCACTACGCGGCGTTCAAGCACCTCACGGTGGCGCGCAACGTCGCCTTCGGGCTGGAGATCCGCAAGCGCCCCAAGGCCGACATCAAGAAGAAGGTCGACGAGCTGCTCTCGCTGGTCCACCTCACCCAGTTCGCCGACCGGCTGCCCTCGCAGCTCTCCGGCGGGCAGCGGCAGCGGATGGCGCTCGCCCGGGCGCTCGCCGTCGAGCCCTCCGTGCTGCTGCTCGACGAGCCGTTCGGTGCGCTGGACGCGAAGGTCCGCAAGGAGCTGCGCGACTGGCTGCGGCGGCTCCACGACGAGGTGCACGTGACCACGGTCTTCGTGACCCACGACCAGGAGGAGGCCATGGAGGTCTCCGACGAGATCATCGTGATCAACGACGGCCGGGTCGAGCAGGTCGGCACCCCCGACGAGCTGTACGACGCTCCCGCGACCGACTTCGTGATGTCCTTCCTCGGCGAGGTCACCACGCTGGGCGGCCAGCCGATCCGGCCCCACGACGTCGAGGTCACCACCTCGCCCATCGGGCCCGCCGCGATCGAGGGGACCGTCGACCGGCTGCTGCGGATCGGCTTCGAGGTCCGGCTGCAGGTGCTCACCGTAGGCGGCGAGCAGGTGTCGGTGCAGATGACCCGCACCCACTCCCAGGCGCTCGGGCTGCGGGAGGGGCGGACAGTGTGGCTCACCCCCACCGACGGCGCCATCGTCGCGCCGCAGCGGCCCTTCGCCGCCGCCGGGTGATCGCCGAGTCGGCTCATCTGTGCACGCTCACGACGTCGAGTCGGCTCAAAGGTGCACGAGAATCACGCCGAGTCGGCGCTAACGAGCACGCGAGCACGGCGCCGTCTGGTTCACCGGTAGTTGGTGAATCGGCCCAGCGTCGGCGGGTGTCGTTGGCAAAGATGGGTGAGTGGGCTCTGACCTGCGGGGATGCGTTGGGGAGCGTTGGCGGGCCGAGGCAAGAGTGAGTGCTCTTGCGGACAGTAGGCGGACAGTGGAACACCCCCAGGGGGCCTCTCTAAGCCTCTGGGGGTGTTCTCCGGCGCTGGCGGGTCTCGTGTCCGTGCGGCTGGACTCATGTGCCGCTGGGGCCCGCCATCGTTCCCTGGTTCCGGCCCGAAAGGAGAGGGTCCGGGGGTGGCGTTGACGCCGGGTCAGTTACGTTGTTCGGCTCGGCAGAAGCGGGCGACGGCCCACGGGTCGAGGTCTACTCGGGTGAGTTTGAACTCGACTCCTGCCAAGCTGGGGTCGGTGGGGCTGGTGGTGAGGGTCACGATGTCACCGAGCGCGACGGTGGTTTCGGCGGGCAGGGTGACGTCGTACTGCGCGAGGGTGTCGGTACGGCCGCCGACTTCCTGGGTGCTGGTGGACTCGGTGGCGGGCGCGATGAGCATCCGGCCCGCGTAGACGGTCTCGCGTTCCTCGATGTCCATGCCGAGGTCGGGGTCGTAGACCCATCCGCCGGTTGCGCGCTCGATGGTGCCGGTCTCGGTGAGCATGGGCCCGATCCCGGAGCGCAGCACGGTCAGGTTGGGTCTCATAGTGCCCGCTTGCGGTGCCGGTGGAGGATCGCCAGCTCGGGGAGCGTCCAGCCGTTGAAGACACCGGGTCGGATGCTGTAGCCGCCGAGTTGCACGCTGGTGTTGTGCTCGGGGTTGGCGACGGTGCGCGCGCAGCAGGACACGATCACGGCCGCCAGGTCCACGCCGGGGTTGCCGTGATCGTCGAACCCTCGGCCGCGGACGTAGGCGCGCACCATCTCGGTGACGACAGGCAGGTGCTTGAGGGCCAGGAAGCAGACGTCGGGGTCTCCGTCCCGGCCGAGGTAGGCCGCCACGTCCTCGGGTTCGACCATCAGATGGTGATCCCGGTGAGCTTCACGACGGCGTCGTCGTTGAGCGGGGCGACGTCGTAGCGGGCGACCACGCGCAGGGCCTGCTGGTCGTAGTCGCCGAAGGTCTGGTCGAGCACCTTCACGCTCGGGGACATGTCGCGGGCGACCACGATCTGTGAGAAGTCCGCGAGCACGATGTTGCCGGTGTTGGGGCTGCCGGTGGTGTCGGGGATGCGGTTGGTGACGATGACGGGCTTCCCGAAGATCGTGTAGCCGCCGGCCCTGGTGGGGTCGGGCTGGAGCACGTAGGCGTTGGAGCCGGCGCCCTGCTTGATCTTGCGGAGCCGGGTCAGTTCGCGGGTGGTCATGGCCCACTTGAGCCGGGTGGGGTCGACGTTCGCGGCCAGGGCGAGGGCCTCCGCGTCGAGCAGGTGGTCGAGGGTGAGCGCCCCGACCGAGGCGACGGTCTGGCCGGCGTAGTTGAGGATGCCCTTCGGGAGGGTGCTCGACGATCCGTTGGAGGCGGACCAGAACTGTGTGTCGATGGTGTCGGCGACGTCCTTGACGAGCCGCTCGCGCAGCGCGGCGTCGAGCGCGATCACCGACTGGCGGGCCAGCTCGTTGCTGAACCGGGTGAGGGTCTTCACCGACTTGATCGTGGAGGGGAGCAGCTCGATCTCGTCGAAGTCGGGGTCGGACTCCGGGGTGATCTGCGCGTTCTCGGCGAACCATCCGGGTGTGGTCGCGGCGCCGAGCTTGGGGAGCCGGACCGGGCCGGCGGTGTCGATGATGCGCACACCGGCGGCGAGGAACGTCGAGGTCTCCTCAAGCGGCTTGACGAGGATGCGCTGGACCTGCTCGGCGGTGAGCTCGGGCGCGGTGGTCGTGGATACGGCCATGACAGGTGTCTCCTGACGGGTTGGGGATGCGGGTTGAGGCGCTTCTCCGTCAGGGAGACCAGCGAGAGGGCCGGCCACCAGGACCGACCCTCTCAGGATACCACCTAGGGGTATCTAGCTGTGGATGATGATGGCGGTCTCCACCGAGTCGACGGCAGAGGTCAGCTCTTCGAGCAGGTCCACGAGTTCGTCGTGCAGATCGCAGACCGCTTCAAGGACGGCCATGCTCGCGTAGGCGGCCGCGAGCGCGGCCGGGTCTCCGGACTTCCTCGCGGCGGCGATCTGTACCTGTGCGTCTTGTGCATATCCCATCGTGCTTCCTTTCAGCGCGCGTTGCGCCGGAGCAGCCCGGCGAGGTCAAGGCCGTCGCCGGTGAGCGTGGCGCCCTGGCCGACGTCTCCGGTGGGCTTCCTGGTGGCCAGGTGGGGCTTGCGTGCGAGCAGGTCGTCGATCGCGGCCGTGTGCGCGTCGGTGTCGTCCAGGTGGGCCTCGTCGAAGGGCAGGTCGTCGGGGTCGGCCAGGCGACCCGTGGCGGCCGTGAGCGCCGCATGGAGGCGTTGGGCGAGCTGGTCGCGATCCTGCGCGCGCTGGCGGTACTTGGCGGATTCGTCGCGGAGCTGGGTGACGTACTCGCGGGGGAACGTTTCCGGTTCCGGCTCGGTCTGCTCGGTCTCGGCGGCCGTCTGCTCGATGGTCTCGTCGGGCTCGGTGGTCTCAGGCATGGGTGGTCCTCTCGGTGTTGTGGGCGAGCGCGGCCGGGGTCGTGCCGTGGTGACGGCAGTAGTCGACGAGGTCGCCGATGGTCTTGCTCCCCGAGGCCTCCATCGCGGCCGTGATGAGGTTGACGTTCTCGGTGGTGCGGTCGGTCATCATGTGTTCCTTTCAGTGGTGGCGAACCGGTCGGACCGGATCACGGGTGGTGATGGGTTCGGGGGTGCAGGTGCATCCGGTGTGCCTGGGCATGGGGTGGTCGGCGGGCCAGATGCGGCCCTCGCGCCACCACCAGCGGCACAGTTGGCAGGCTGCCGGGGAGAGACCGCGCCGCCAGCCCGTGACGGCCCGTGAGCGGCCGATGGCGGCGCTGTAGGCGTCCGCGGCGGCCCGGATGGGCTCCGCGCGGGCAAGACGCTCCCAGCGGCCCGGTGAAAGGCCGTTGGGCGACGCAAGGATGGTGTGGGCGGCCTGATCGAGCCGGTCGGGGTCATCGGCGGGTCGTACGATCCCCAGTGGCGCCACAGGTGTCCCGAGCCTGGTGGTGAGCACGGCCGCCAGCGACAGGTCGGCGAGCGCGGCCGCGCGGCTGTTGGCGGCAGCGATGTAGGCGGCGATGACCGCGGCGAGGGTGTCGCCGGTCAGGTGCCCGGCCTCATAGAGGGCGAGTGCGGCCAGCACATGCGCGGCCGACTCGGCGGTGGCCTGGTCGAGTTGGTCGTGGTAGCTCACGCCGCGTCACCGCTGGGCAGGAGCCGGGCTAGGTCGAGGCCTGCGCTGTCGAGGGCCTCCGCGCGCCGCGCAACCCTGATGGCGTCGATCTCGTCGCTGGTGTAGCCGAGCCGCGCGAGCGCCACCGAGGCGGGCAGTAGGCCGGCGGCGTGGAGCTTCACGATCGCGTCGGCCTCCTGGGCGACCGAGCGGGTCGCGGCATCGGCCCACGAGACCCGGGCGTCCACGCTCGCGGGATCGGCGCCGGTGGTCACGGCCACCATGAGCCGGGCCACGTCCTCCCAACTACGGCCGAAGGTGGCTTGGCGGGCCTCCGCGCGGGCGGTCAGGGACGCCTCGGAGGCCCGCAGCGCGTCCGCCGAGGCCGGGTTGTCGCTGAACACGCCCACGTAGTGCGCGGGGAGCGCGGAAACGGCCATGATCTGCCCGAGCAGCACCCGCACCGACGCCTCGTAACCGGCCAGGTCCGCGGCACCGAGCTGCCCGAACTTCGCCTCGGGGTTCTCCGAGACCATCGCACGGTTCCCCTCCGGGATCGGGTTCACGGCCTCCCCGGTGTCCGGGTCGTCCTCGAGTTCGATCCCGGTGGCCCACCTGCGCGGACGGCCGACATACTCGCTGGTCACCATCATGTCGGCCAGGGACTTGTTGAGCGCGTCGACCAGCGGCTTGAGGTCGTCGATCTCGCTGGTCCCGTCGTCGAGCAGCCGGTCGCCGTTGCGGAACCGGACCACGGGCACCACCCCGAGCGGGTTGGGGATGGTCTCGACGGTCGTGAACCCGACCGTGGTGGCGCCGGTGGTGTCCGCGCGGAGCCGGGTGATCTGGTCGGCCTCGTAGAGCACGGCCTCGGTGCCGGTGGCGGTGTCCCAGCGCTTCAACGCCGCCACGATCCGGCGGCTGCCGGGATCAGTGAGCACCGAGACCTGGCGGGCGGACTCGATCGTGACCCGAGGGGCACCATCTGAGCGGGCCCATACGATCGCGTACGAGCTGCCCAGCGCGAGCGCCTCCCGGTGGGCGATACCGCTCGTCTGGTCGAGGTCGTTGGCGATCCAGTCCGGCCACACGTCGGCGCCGGTGAAGCCGGTGACCCGGAGCCGCTCGGCGAGCGCGGTCACGGCCAGCCGCGGGATGTTGGACGCCATGCGGCCGAACCTGGTCCCCAGCGCCTCCCGGGCCTCGGGTGGGAGGAACGCGAGCGGCTGGGTGCCGTCGTAGTAGCGATCCAGCTCGGTGAACCGTGTGGTCGACTCGTCGAGGCGTTGTGCGAGCGCAGTCAACAGGTCATTGGTCATTTGAAGCTCCTGGTCTTCTTACGGGTCGTTCGGGTAGCGCGCCAGGTGGCGCGTGAGTGGGCCATGACCAGGCACGCGGCCAGGTCGATCTTGCGGGCGCTGCGCGACCGGGACGCCTTGGCTAGCCGCATGCCGCGCGCGTCCTCGGCGATCACCGCGGCCGCGACGTGCGCTGTCAGGCGGGCATCCCCGGAGTGAGTCATCCGGCCGTTGACGGCCGCTGAGTAGAGGTCGGTGGTCGCGGCCGTGAGCCTGCTCGGGGAGTGCGGGAACTCCACCACGGGCAGCCGCTCGGCCTCCAGCGCCTGCAACGTGCGCGTCCACCGGAACGGGTCCGCGACGATCTCCACCACATGCCAGCGCTTGCAGGCCTCGCGGATTGCCTGCTCGACGTCGGCGATCGGCACGCGGTAGTCGTCGTCACCCTGCGGTCGCTCCCATACGGCGAGCACGTCGAAGTGGGGTTCGGCCGAGACGGTGGCGAGCAGGAGCGCGGTCGTGTCGTCGCTGAACGACCCGTCGAGCGCGACCACCACGTCGGCTCCGTCCGGGACGCCGACGCCGGTGGCCAGGCCCTGCCAGACGCCGACCGGGAGGAACGCCCCATCGGTGTCGGAGGCCAACTGGCTGAGGTGCCTGATTCCTTCCGGACATGGGATCCAATAGGATCATTTCCAGAAAGGATGGAAGAGCGATGTCGAGTAAGCGGGGCAGGTTTAGCCCGGAGTTCAAGAAGCAGTTGGTCG
>JBDHZS010000037.1:0-24258 GCA_039812025.1 Nocardioides sp.
GAGTCAGTCGGTGCCGAACTCCATGGCGGCGGCGTCGAGGGCGGCGTCGTCGGCGTGCACGGGGTTGGCGGAGATCCGGTCGGCCCCGCCGATCTCCAGCCCCCCGAGCAGGTGGCCGTGCTCGACGAGCAGCGTGCCCTCGTCGAGCGGCTGCCCGGCGTACTGCTCGAGCTTGGCGCGGCTGTCGGAGATGTCGAGGTTGCGCATCGTCAGCTGCCCGATGCGGTCGACCGGCCCGAAGGCGGCGTCCTCGGTCCGCTCCATCGACAGCTTGTCGGGGTGGTAGGAGAACGCCGGCCCGGCGGTGTTGAGGATCGTGTAGTCCTCGCCGCGCCGCAGCCGGAGCGTCACCTCCCCGGTGACCAGTGACCCGATCCAGCGCTGGATCGACTCGCGCAGCATCAGCGCCTGCGGGTCGAGCCACCGGCCCTCGTAGAGCAGCCGGCCCAGGCGGCGGCCCTCGGCGTGGTAGTTGGCGATCGTGTCCTCGTTGTGGATCGCGTTGAGCAGCCGCTCGTAGGCGATCCACAGCAGCGCCATGCCGGGCGCCTCGTAGATGCCGCGGGACTTGGCCTCGATGATCCGGTTCTCGATCTGGTCGCACATGCCGAGCCCGTGGCGGCCGCCGATCGCGTTGGCCTCCTGGACCATGGCCACGGCGTTCTCCGGGCCGTCGTACCGCACCCCGTTGAGGGCGACCGGGCGGCCCCGCTCGAAGGCGACGGTCACGTCCTCGGTCGGGATCTCCACGGCCGGGTCCCAGAACTTCACGCCCATGATCGGCTCGACCGTCTCGAGGCTGACGTCGAGATGCTCCAGGGTCTTGGCCTCGTGGGTGGCGCCCCAGATGTTGGCGTCGGTGGAGTAGGCCTTCTCCTTGCTGTCGCGGTAGGGCAGGTCCCGCTCGATCAGCCACTGGCTCATCTCGGCGCGGCCGCCCAGCTCGTGCACGAAGTCGGCGTCCAGCCACGGCTTGTAGACCAGCAGCGCCGGGTTGGCCAGCAGCCCGTAGCGGTAGAACCGCTCGATGTCGTTGCCCTTGAAGGTCGAGCCGTCGCCCCAGATGTCGACGTCGTCGGCGTGCATCGCGCGCACCAGGAGCGTCCCGGTCACAGCGCGGCCCAGCGGCGTGGTGTTGAAGTAGACGCGGCTGCCGGAGCGGATGTGGAAGGCGCCGCAGGCCATCGCGGCGAGGCCCTCCTCGACGAGCGGCGCCTTGCAGTCCACCGCGCGGCTGAGCTCGGCGCCGTAGGCCATCGCCCGGCGCGGCACCCCGTCGATGTCGGGCTCGTCGTACTGACCGAGGTCGGCGGTGTAGGTGCAGGGGATCGCGCCGTTCTCGCGCATCCACGCGACCGCCACCGAGGTGTCGAGGCCGCCGGAGAACGCGATGCCGACCCGCTTGCCGACGGGGAGGGAGGTGAGGACCTTGGACATACGGATCATTATTCACACCTCTGCATGCCCATGCAAAACGAGCCGGTACGGCGATCGACGCGCCCGAGGAAAATCTCGCCGGCCGGAATATCCCCCACGGTTGGCCCGTTCCGCTATCGTACAACTTTCAACCAGTTCCCCCGAGGAGACCAGCATGTCCAACGCTCCCGCCGACCTGTCCGGCGACTACACCATCGACACCTCGCACAGCCGGCTCGGCTTCATCGCCCGCCACGCGATGGTCACGAAGGTCCGCGGCCAGTTCCCCAAGTTCGAGGGCACGGCCACCATCGACACCGCCAACCCGTCCGCGTCCTCGGTCTCCCTGACCATCGACGTCTCCTCCGTGGACACCGGCAGCGCCGACCGCGACGCCCACCTGCGCAGCGCCGACTTCTTCGACGTCGAGACCTGGTCGAGCATGACGTTCACCTCCACCGACGTCAGCCGCTCGGGCAACGAGTGGACCATCACCGGCGACCTGACGATCCGCGACATCACCAAGTCGGTCAGCATCGACTTCGAGGAGACCGGCACCGCGGTCGACCCGTTCGGCAACTTCCGCGCCGGCTTCGAGGGCAGCCTCAACGTCCGCCGCAAGGACTGGGGCCTGACCTGGAACGCCGCGCTCGAGGCCGGCGGCGTCCTCGTCTCCGACAAGATCGTGCTGGAGTTCGACGTCTCCGCGATCCGCAACGCCTGACATCGACCGACACGACGGCCCCGGCGCTCATCCGCGTGGATGATGCGCGCGGGGCCGTCGTTGCGTTTGAATCGGGCCCATGAGCCTCGCGACACCGGCCGGCTTCACCACCCGGCCGCTGACCCCCGACGACGCCGGCGCCGTCTTCGAGCTGATGGCCGCCGAGGAGCTGGCGGCCCTCGGCCGCGTCGAGATCGAGCGGGCGGACATCGTCGCCGACTGGGCCCGGCCCTCGTTCTCGGTGAGCGAGCAGACCGTGGGGGTCTTCGACGGCGCGGCGCTGGTCGGCTACGCGGAGTACGGCGGCGACGACAGGTCGGACGCGGGCGTGCTGCCGTCGTACCACGGCCGCGGCCTGGGCACCTGGCTCGCCGGCTGGGTCCGCGAGCGCGCCCGCGCCGCCGGGGCCGGACAGGTCGGGATGGCGGTGCCGCAGGGATCGCCGGGCGACCGGCTGCTGGCGGCCCTCGGGTACGACGTGCGCTGGACCAGCTGGGTCCTGCAACTGCCCGCCGGGGCCGAGATCGCGGCGCGCCCGCTGCCCGAGGGGTACGACGTGCGGCAGGCCGACGAGGCCGACTACCGCGCCCTCCACACCGTGATCGCCGAGGCGTTCGGCGAGTGGGCGGTGCACTCGCGCCAGGACTTCGACGACTTCCGGGCGGCGGCGATCACCCGCCCGGGGTTCGCGCCCTGGAACCTGCGGGTCCTCACCGCTCCGGACGGCGAGATCGTCGGGGCTGCGTGGGTGCTGAACTCCGAGGGCTCCCCGCCGGAGGCATACATCCCCCAGCTCGCGGTCCGGCGCGACCACCGGCGGCGCGGTCTCGCCCAGGCGCTGATGGCCGACGCGTACGCCGCCGCGCGCGAGCACGGCGCCGTCCGGTTCGGGCTGTCCACCGACTCCCGGACCGGCGCGCTCGACCTCTACCTGAAGGTCGGCATGGAGGTCACGGACGTCTGGGTCAACCGCGGGATCCGCCTCGGGTGACCGACAGCCGGGGTCGGGTCACAATGGCCGCATGAGCGAGGCGCCGAAATTCTCCGAGGGGTGGGTCGACAAGCAGATCCGGGAGGCCCAGGAGCGGGGTGAGTTCGACAACCTGCCGGGGTTCGGCAAGCCGCTGCACGTGCGCGACGCGGGCGACCCGGACTGGTTCGCGAAGGCGCTGCTCGAGCGCGAGCAGATCCGCGGCGTACTGCCCACACCGATGGCGCTGCGCAAGGAACGCCGCGAGCTGCCCGACACCGTTGACGACCTCACCGACGAGGAGCAGGTCCGCGCCGTGCTCGCCGACTTCAACAACCGGATCCGCGACGCGCTGCTGCGCGGCGACGGCGAGCGGGTGGTCGTCGGCGGGGTCAACGTCGAGGAGTACGTCGCCGCCTGGCGCAGCCGCCGCGACGCCCGCCGAACGCGCAGAAATGTCCGCTCTCAGCGCGAGAGCGGACATTAATGCGCGTTCGGCGCGCTTGAGGGCTGGTCAGCCCCGCATCGGGATCTTGACCCCGCGCTCGCGGGCGACGGCGTCGGCCTCGGGGTAGCCGGCGTCGACGTGACGGATCACGCCCATGCCGGGGTCGTTGGTCAGCACCCGCTCGATCTTCTCCGCGGCCAGCTCGGTGCCGTCGGCGACGCAGACCTGCCCGGCGTGCAGCGAGCGGCCGATGCCGACCCCGCCGCCGTGGTGGAAGCTCACCCAGGTCGCCCCCGACGCGGTGTTGATCAGCGCGTTGAGGATCGCCCAGTCGGCGATCGCGTCCGAGCCGTCCTTCATCGCCTCGGTCTCGCGGTACGGCGAGGCGACCGAGCCGCAGTCGAGGTGGTCGCGGCCGATCACGATCGGCGCGGAGAGCTCGCCGCTGGCCACCATCTCGTTGAACTTCAGGCCGGCGAGGTGGCGCTCGCCGTACCCCAGCCAGCAGATCCGCGCCGGCAGTCCCTGGAACTCCACGCGCTCGCCGGCCATCTCGATCCAGCGCCGCAGCCGCGGGTTGTCGCCGAAGAGCTCGAGGATCGCGGCGTCGGTCTTGCGGATGTCCTCCGGGTCGCCGGAGAGCGCGGCCCACCGGAAGGGGCCCTTGCCCTCGCAGAAGAGCGGCCGGATGTAGGCGGGCACGAAGCCCGGGAACTCGAACGCCCGGTCGTAGCCGCCCTTGCGGGCCTCGTCGCGGATCGAGTTGCCGTAGTCGAAGACCTCCGCGCCGGCGTCGGCGAACTCCACCATCGCCCGCACGTGCCGGGCCATCGACTCCTGGGCGCGCTTGGTGAAGCCGCGCGGGTCGGTGGTGCGCTCGTCGGCCCAGTCGTCGTACGACGTGCCAGCCGGCAGGTAGAAGAGCGGGTCGTGGGCCGAGGTCTGGTCGGTGACGACGTCGATCAGGCCGGGTCCGCCATCCTCCTTGTCGTCGAGGTGGCGCTCGAGCAGCTCGGGCAGCAGCTCGGCGGCGTTGCCGAGCACGCCGATCGACAGCGGCCGGCGGGCGTCCCTGGCCTCGACGGCCAGCTCGATCGCGTGGTCGAGGTCGCGGGCCTGGACGTCGAGGTAGCGGGTCTCGATCCGGCGGTCGATGCGGTGCTGGTCGACCTCGATGCAGATCGCGACGCCGTCGTTCATCGTGACCGCGAGCGGCTGGGCGCCGCCCATGCCGCCGAGGCCGGCGGTGACGGTGATCGTCCCCGCGAGGGTGCCGCCGAACCGCTTGTCGGCGACCGCGGCGAAGGTCTCGTACGTGCCCTGGAGGATGCCCTGGGAGCCGATGTAGATCCACGACCCGGCGGTCATCTGGCCGTACATGGTCAGCCCCAGGTCCTCCAGCCGCCGGAACTCCTCCCAGTTGGCCCAGTCGCCGACCAGGTTGGAGTTGGCGATGATCACCCGGGGCGCCCAGGCGTGGGTGCGGAAGACGCCGACGGGCTTGCCGGACTGGACGAGCATCGTCTCGTCGTCGGCGAGGTCGCGCAGGGTGGCCAGCAGGGCGTCGTACGCCTCCCAGGTGCGGGCCGCCTTGCCGGTGCCGCCGTAGACCACGAGGTCCTCGGGCGCCTCGGCGTTGTCGGGGTCGAGGTTGTTCATCAGCATCCGCAGCGGGGCCTCGGTCTGCCAGGAGCGGCAGCTCAGCTCGGTGCCGTGCGGGGCGTGGATCGGCAGACGGGGGTTGGTGTTCGTGGGCGTGGTCATGGGGGTGACTCCTTCCTAGGTCTTGCGGTGGTCAGGCCAGCGGGCCGGTGACGGCCTCGGCGGCTTCGAGTACGGCGCCCGAGGCGACCAGGCCGACGGCGGCCTCGATCTCGGGGGCGAGGTGGCGGTCGGGGCCGGGACCCTGGATGCCGGCCTCGCGCAGTGCGGCGACGACGGCGGCCGTGGCGGGCGCGGGGGCCAGCGGAGCCCGCAGGTCGAGCGCGCGCGCGGCGGTGAGGATCTCGATCGCGACGACCCGGGTGAGTCCGTCGATGCCGCGGCGCAGCTTGCGGGCGGCGGACCAGCCCATCGAGACGTGGTCCTCCTGCATCGCCGAGGACGGGATCGAGTCGACCGACGCCGGCACGGCGAGCCGCTTGAGCTCGGAGACGATCGCGGCCTGGGTGTACTGCGCGATCATGTGCCCACTGTCCACGCCCGGGTCGTCGGCGAGGAACGGCGGCAGGCCGTGGCTGCGGGCCTTGTCCAGGAAGCGGTCGGTACGGCGCTCGCTGATCGACGCCACGTCCGCGACCGCGATCGCCAGGAAGTCGAGCACGTAGCCGACCGGCGCGCCGTGGAAGTTGCCGTTGGACTCGACCCGGCGCTCGGCCGGGAGCACCACCGGGTTGTCGACGGCCGAGGCGAGCTCCCTGCCCGCGACCGCGGCGGCGTGGTCGGCGGTGTCGCGGGCGGCGCCGTGCACCTGCGGCGAGCAGCGCAGGGAGTAGGCGTCCTGGACCTTGGTGTCGCCGGTGCGGTGCGAGGCGACGACCTCGGAGTCCGCGAGGAGCGCCGTCAGGTTGGCCGCGGCGTCCGCCTGGCCCGGGTGCGGCCGGAGCGCCTGGAGCTCGGGGGCGAAGACCCGGTCGGTGCCGAGCTGGGCCTCGACCGACATCGCGGCGGCGATGTCGGCGGTCCGCAGCAGCATCCGCAGGTCGGCGAGCGCGAGCACCAGCATGCCGAGCATGCCGTCGGTGCCGTTGATCAGCGCCAGCCCCTCCTTCTCGGCCAGCTCGACCGGCGCCAGGCCGGCGGCGGCGAGCGCCTCGGCGGCGGGCATCGCGGTCCCGTCCGCGTCGCGCACGGTGCCCTCGCCCATCAGCGCGAGCGCGCAATGCGACAGCGGGGCGAGGTCTCCGGAGCAGCCGAGCGAGCCGTACTCGTGCACCACCGGCGTGATGTGGTGGGTGAGCAGGTCGGCGAGCAGCTGGGCGGTCTCGCGTCGTACGCCGGTGTGGCCGGTCGCGAGCGTCGAGAGCCGCAGCAGCATCAGCCCGCGCACCACTTCCTTCTCGACCTCCGGGCCGGAGCCGGCCGCGTGCGAGCGGACCAGCGAGCGCTGGAGCTGGGTGCGCAGCTCGGCTGGGATGTGGCGGGTGGCGAGCGCGCCGAAGCCGGTCGACACGCCGTACACCGGGGTCGGCGCCCCGGCCAGCTCGTCGATCACGCCGCGGGCGACGTCGATCGCCGCGAGCGCCTCGTCGCTCAACCGCACGCCGGCGCCGTCCCGCGCGACCGCCACCACGTCGGCGGCCGCGACCGGCCCGGTGCCGACCTGCACCACTGCTGCTTCGACTCCTGTCCTCATGTCCTCCATTCAAGGCCCCCGCGGCCCCGATCGGGAGACCTCCGCAGCCCGTAGCGTCTCGAATCCGAGACTCCTCCGGCCACGCTCCATCGGACGTCATACGAACCGGGGTCAATAGGCCACCAAACGTATGACGTCCCGCGTCCCTCCCCTGGGACGTCATACGGATCCAAGGCAATTGGCCACAGTTCGTATGACGCAGGAGGCGGCGGGGGCCGGTACGACGGGTGCCACACTGGCCCCGTGAGCCAGGTGCCCGCCGCGACGAAGACGCTCCGGGTGCTGCGCTTCCTCGCAGGGCAGCCGGAGCCGGTGCCGCTCGACCGGATCGCGAAGGCCTGCGAGCTGCCGCGCTCGACGGCCTACCACCTGATCAACGCGATGATCGAGGAGGACTTCGTCGTCCACCTGCCCGACGACCACAGCTACGGGCTGGGGGTCGCGGCGTTCGAGGTCGGCGGCGGCTACACCCGCCAGGCGCCGCTGCAGCGGATGGCGCGTCGTACCCTCGCCGAGCTCGTCGACCGCACCGGCCAGAGCGCCCACCTGGCGGTGCTGCACGGCCGCGACGTCCTCTACGTCCTGGAGGAGCGTGCCCCCGGCCGGGCGCCGCTGGTCAGCGACGTCGGGGTCCGGCTGCCGGCACACCTGACCGCGAGCGGGCGCGCGATCCTCGCCCGGCTCCCGGCAGCCCAGGTGCGCGCGCTCTACCCCGACGCGGACGCCTTCGTCTCCCGGACCGGCAGCGGGCCGGCCTCGCTCTCCGCCCTGCGCACCCTGCTCTCGGAGACCCGGCAGCGCGGCCACGCGAGCGAGGACGGCGAGGTCACCCCCGGCCTCGCGAGCGTCGCCGCTCCCGTCCTGGACCACAACGGGCACCCGGTCGCCGGGGTCGCGATCACCTACTCGGCGGCCGACGCTCCCGACGTACGACGCCTCCTCGACGGCGCCCGCCACGCCGCCCACGTCCTGTCGGCCCGCCTCGGCCACCGCGAGCCAACACGACCCGGGCCGGTCGGATAAGATCCGTCACACGCCGGAACCCTGCTCCGTTGGCCGTCCCGCCGACTAGGCTCCCCACCGTCGACATCACGACCAAACCGCACAAGCCCCTGGGGAACCCAGCAAGGAGCCGTTGCCGATGCAGACCTTCGCCATCGTCGTCTCGTTCGCCATCACCGCGGTGGCCCTGGTCTACGTGACGATCGCGGTCCGCAGCATGCTGCGGGTCATCCGCCTCGGACAGCCGGACCCGAGCCGCACCGGCAACCCGGTCGGCCGCACCGTGACGATGATCAAGGAGAGCCTGCTCCACACCCGGATGCTGCAGTGGCACTGGGTGGGCGCCCTCCACTGGTTCGTGTACGCCGCGTTCCTGCTGCTCAGCTCGGCGGTGCTGGCCGGCTACTTCCAGCTCTTCAACCCGGAGTTCGCGCTCCCGATCATCGGGCACTGGTTCCTCTTCGAGTGGGTGTGCGAGGCGATCGGCCTGCTCTCCACGATCGCGATCGTCATCCTGATCGTCTACCGCCAGGTCAACCACCCGCGGCGCAAGGGCCGCAACAGCAGGTTCTACGGATCCAACTTCTGGCAGGCGTACTTCGTCGAGGCGATGGTCCTGCTCGAGGGGTCGGCGATCCTCTTCATCCGCGGCGCGGAGTTCAACCTGGGGCAACTCGGCGAGCACGCGGAGCGGTTCACGCGGTTCCACTTCCCGATCAGCGGCTACGTCGGCGACCTGCTCTACCCCTCCGGACCGGGCACGGAGGCCACCCTGGCGACCATCATCGTCACGATCGCGATGATGAAGATCCTGCTCGCGATGGTCTGGCTGATCGTCATCAGCCGCAACCTGACGATGGGCGTCGCCTGGCACCGGTTCCTCGCCTGGTTCAACATCTGGTTCAAGCGCTACGACTCCGGGCGTACGTCGCTGGGCGCCCTCAAGCCGCTGCTCAACGCCGGGGCGCCGGTCAAGCTCGAGGACATCGACGAGCTCGACGAGGACGCGCGGCTCGGGGTCGGCGCGGTCGAGGACTTCACCTGGAAGGGGATGCTCGACTTCACCACCTGCACCGAGTGCGGCCGTTGCCAGTCGCAGTGCCCCGCCTGGAACACCGAGAAGCCGCTCTCGCCCAAGCTGATGATCATGTCGCTGCGCGACCACGCGATGGCCAAGGGCGACTACCTGCTCACCGACCCCGAGCAGCGCGGCGGGCTGTCCGCGACCGCCCTCGCGGAGGCCGAGCGGCCGCTGGTGGGCGCCACCGAGGGCGACCCGTGGCGCTCCACCGGCGGCGGCGTCATCGACCCGGACGTGCTGTGGTCCTGCGTGACCTGCGGCGCCTGCGTGCAGCAGTGCCCGGTCGACATCGAGCACGTCGACCACGTCGTCGACATGCGGCGCTACCAGGTGCTGGTCGAGTCGAACTTCCCCGCCGAGCTCAACCAGCTCTTCCGCGGCATGGAGGGCAAGGGCAACCCCTGGAACATGGCCCCCACCGCCCGCATGGACTGGGCCCAGGGCCTCGACTTCGACGTACCGGTCGTCGGGGAGGACCTGGAGTCCCTCGACTCGGTCGACTGGCTCTTCTGGGTCGGCTGCGCCGGCGCGTACGAGGACCGCGCCAAGAAGACCACCCGCGCGGTCGCCGAGCTGCTCAACATCGCCGGCGTCTCCTTCGGCGTGCTCGGCAACGGCGAGACCTGCACGGGCGACTCCGCGCGCCGGGCCGGCAACGAGTTCGTCTTCCAGGGGCTGGCGACGCAGAACATCGAGACGTTCAAGGAGTACCGCGTCAAGAAGGTCGTCTCGACCTGCGCCCACTGCTTCAACACGCTCAAGAACGAGTACAAGGAGCTCGGCATCGAGCTCGAGGTCGTGCACCACACGCAGCTGCTCAACCGGCTGGTGCGCGAGGGGAAGCTGACGCCGGTCGCCGAGGGGGCCGGGGCCGCCAAGCGCTCCATCACCTACCACGACCCGTGCTACATCGGCCGCCACAACCAGGTCTACTCGCCGCCGCGGGAGCTGCTCGAGATCCTGCCGGGCGCGGACTTCGTCGAGATGGACCGCAACTCCGAGCGCTCCTTCTGCTGCGGCGCAGGCGGTGCCCGGATGTGGATGGAGGAGAAGCTCGGCAGCCGGATCAACATGAACCGGACCACCGAGGCCGTCGGCACCGGCGCCGACCAGATCGCCGTCGGCTGCCCGTTCTGCCGCGTCATGCTTTCCGACGGGCTCAGCGAGATGCAGGACAAGGGCGAGGCGCGGGCCGAGGTCGAGGTGCTCGACGTCGCCCAGATGCTGCTCGCCTCCGTCAAGGGCGAGCCGGCCACCAAGGCAGGGCCCGGTACGACGCCCGCTGCGCGCGCCACTCCTGCTGCACCTGCTCCCCCTGCTGCTCCCCCTGCGCCGGCTGCTCCCGCCGCGCCGGCTGCCCCGGTGGAGCCCGCCGTCGGTGGCACGGCGCTCGCCGGCGGGTCCTTGTTCGACAGCCCCACCCCCGACGCGGCCGCGCCCGCTGCTCCCGCCGGGGGGTCGTTGTTCGACACGCCGGCCCCCGACGCTGCCCCCTCGGGCGGGTCGCTGTTCGACAGTCCCGCCCCCGCTGCTCCTGCCGGTGGCTCTCTGTTCGACACCCCAGAGCCCGCCGCGCCGGGCGGGGGCTCCCTCTTCGACACGCCCGCACCGGACGCTCCTCCCTCGGGCGGTTCGCTGTTCGACACGCCCGCACCGAGCGCCCCCGCATCGGGTGGCTCCCTCTTCGACACACCCGCACCGTCGGAGCCAACCCCGGGCGGTTCGCTGTTCGACACCCCAGCGCCCCCGGCACCGGGCGGTGGCTCGCTGTTCGACGTACCGGAGGCCGAGGCGCCGTCATCCCTGTTCGACGTCCCCGCGGAGCCGGCCCCCGCCACGCCGGCGCAGCCGCCGCAGACCGACGGCGAGATCCCCGCGGGTCAGTCGTTGTTCGACATCCCGGCGGCGGAGCCAGCGACGGGGACCGGCGCCGCGCCGCTGGACACGACCGTGACCGCGCCCTCGACCGAGGACGCCCGGCCGGCGGGCGAGGCCCAGACGGTGGCCTCGACCCCACTGGGGCCGATCCCTGAAGGCCAGTCGCTGTTCGACGTGCCGAAGCCAGAGGCGGCATCCCCGGCGGATGCCGAGGCGCACCCCGAGCCCGCTGGACAGGCCGAGCCCGCCGCCGTCAAGCTCGGCCCGATCCCCGAGGGCCAGTCCCTCTTCGACGTGCCCGCGTCCGCGGCCGAGGCTTCCGCGCCCGTCCAGGCCGAGCCCGCCGCCGTGGAGCTCGGCCCGATCCCGGAAGGCCAGTCCCTCTTCGCGGCGCCGCGGACGGAGATCTTCGTCCCCGGGCCCGCGCCCAAGGCCGACCCGCCCGCCGAGCACGCCGGTGAACCCGCGACGCCGGCCGTGGTGCCGTTCGGTGACATACCAGAAGGTCAGTCGCTCTTCGACCTACCGGGTTCACCCGAGCCCGAGGCCACCGCCGAGCCCGAGGTTGTGCACGAGCCCGAGGCCGCCCCCCAGCCGGTCACCCCGCCGCTCGGCAAGATCCCCGAAGGCAAGTCACTCTTCGACCTCTGACCCGGGGTAGTCCGCCGCCAAATGGTTGCCGGCGCATCACCGCGAGTCGGCTCAAAAGTGCACCGAAATCACGCCGAGTCGGCGCTAAAGAACGCGGTTACCCACAGGGTAGGGCCGCCCCGCTGTGGATAACCATGCACGTTTGCGCCGACTCGGCGCGTTTCACGTGCACAGATGAGCCGACTCGGCGCGTTTTTCGTGCACGGATGCGCCGACTCGGCGTGTTCTGCGTGCACTTTCAATCCGACTCGGCGTGCATCTTGAGCCGACTCGGGGCTAGGCGGCGGCCCGTTGCCACTGCTCGGAGGCCGAGGCGCTCATGCGCCCGGCGAGCCGGACCTGGACGACGATGCCGACCAGGGCGAGGACCAGGTAGATCGCGGTCCACCACCAGTTGTCGAGCCGGTCGATGGCGGTCACGGAGTTGAGGTCCGCCGTACCGATAGATCCCAGCACGAGCAGCAGCCCGAAGACGGTGACGCTGGCCCCGCCGAGCGCGGTGAGGACGATCAGGATGATCGCCGGCAGGTCGGTCAGGATCGCCGCGAAGGCGAGCAGCGCACCGACCAGGACGCCGATCAGCACCACCACCCAGGACCAGGACACGCCGAGCGCGACCATCGTCGACGTACCGAGCGTGAAGCCGATGGAGGCCATGCCGATGACGACCGCGACCTGGTAGTAGAGGTAGGCCAGCAACCCGAAGACCAGCGCCATCACGCCGCCGACGAACCAGGCCGTCGCCGCCATGAGGAAGCCGTCGCCGGTGGCCATCTCGACGAGTCCGGCGCCGACCATGAACCCGACGAAGGCACCCCAGATGGAGATCAGGATCCGCATGGCGATGAAGCCCCTGAGCCCGAAGAGCAGCCCCACCGCGATCGCGACGAGGCCGAGGATCACATCCTGCATGTCAACTCCCTTCGCCGGCGTCCGATGATCCGTCCGGCGGTTGCGCACCGCCGGCTGTGTCGGTCTCGGACACCTCCGGTTGAACTCTCACCACGATAGTCCCCGCGACCCGATCGTGCAGTGTGCGATAGCGCCGGTCGCCGAGCGCGATCAGGTAGCCGAGGCCGAAGACCAGGCCGCTGACCGGCATCATCAGCGTGCGCACCGCCGCCCGCCCGAACCGCACGTCCCCGCCCTCGGCGGTGCGGACCTGGATGCCGAGCAGGCGCTTGCCGGGCGTGTAGCCGGTGAGCGTCACCGACACGGTGTAGTAGAGGAAGAGCCACACGCTGAACGCCAGAGCGGCCCAGCCCGTGGTGTGGTCGCCGCTCAGCCGGTGGCCCAGGAAGGCCCCGGCGAGCACGTTCGCGCCGGCGTAGCTCGCCGTGAACGCCGTGGTGCTGATCGAGATGTCGGTCAGGATCGCCAGCACCCGGCTGAGCACCCCGCCCGGCCGGCTGGCCGGGCGTTCGGCGCCGCGGCGGGTGGGGACGATGATGTTCAGCGCCCCGTCGGCGATGCCGTCGAGCCGCTCCACCTGGGCGCGCGCGAGGTCGAGCGCGGAGACCGCGAGGTGGCTGGTGCTCTCCGTGACGATCTCCGGGATCCCGGAGCGGGCCACGAGCGCGCGGACGTCGACGTTCTCCAGCAGCTCGTCGGGATCGACCCGGGCCACCAGTCGCTGCACGTCCACCCGGTCCAGGAGTCGGTCGATGTCGACGCGGTCCAGGAGTTGGTTGGCGTCGACCCGGTCCAGGAACTCGTTGACGTCGATGCCTGCGAGCAGCGCGTCCAGGTCCACCCGGGCCAGCAGGGCGTCCATGTCGATCCGCGCGAGCAGCGCGTCGACGTCGACCTGATCGAGCACCGTGTCCGGGTCGATGACCCCGACCACCCGGTCCGTCATCGCGCCGGCGACCCGGCCGATCAGGTGCCTGCGCCCAGGCTGCGCTTCATCCATCTGAAGCCCTCTCGCTCGCGGGCCCGCGCTGCTGTGCGAGCCGCCTGGCTCAGAGTACGGCGCCGCAAACCCGAGCCGGTCGAGTAGCCGCTAGGAACGAGCGGGCGTGTCGGGGCCGGCGACCACGACGACGCTGGCCACCCCGGCGCTCCCGCGAGTCGAGCAAGCCGCGCCGGAGTACGACGTCACCCGACGCCACCAAGCCCTTGATTTGACGTCATTGTGGTGTCATAGTGGTGCACATGGACATCACGCCGTACGTCGAACGCCTCCGCCGGGACCTCATCTCGGCCGCCGAGGCGGGGGGCGACGACCTGCGCCAGGCCGCCGAGCGGCTGGCCTTCGCGCTCGACCCGGCCGCCCGCCTCGCGCTGATGGAGGCGATCTCGCAGGCGGCCGCCGAGATCACCACCGAGCTGCCCAGCGGCTGCGTGGACGTGCGCCTCGACGGGCGCGACCTCGCGTTCGTGGTCGACGTCGCGCCGCCGGTCGCACCGGCTCCCCCGAGCCCGCCCACGCCTCCCGAGCCGCCCACCGACGAGGACTCCTCGCTCGCGCGGGTCACGCTCCGGATCCCCGAGAACGTCAAGGCGAAGGCCGAGGAGCGCGCCGGCGCGGCCGGGCAGAGCCTCAACACCTGGCTGGTCAACGCCGTCCGCCGGGCGACTCAGGACTCGACCATCGACATCAACGTCGACATCTCGAGCATCCCGTTCTTCGGCGGCAAGGACCCGTTCGCGACCGGGCGCGGCAAGGGCCGCAACCGGATGAGCGGCTGGGCCTGACCGCGCACATCCGAATCAACCCACAGGAGTCAGTCATGCACCACCAGTTCGACACCCCGGGACCCGCCCGCCTCCACGTCGAGATCGGCGCCGGGTCGGTCCGGATCACCGCCGCCGACACCACCCGGACCACCATCGAGCTCGACGGCCCGGGTGCCGAGGAGACGACCGTCAGCCAGGGCGAGACGATCCGCGTGATCGGGCCGTCCGGCACGAGCCTCTTCCGCGACACCTCGGTCCACGTCCAGGTCTGGCTGCCGCTGGACTCCGCGGTGACCGCCCGCACCGGGAGCGGCGACGTCACCGCCGACGGCCGGCTCGGCCGGGTGGAGCTGCGCACCGGCTCCGGCGACGTGAGCGCCGAGGCCGTGGCCGGCGGCCACATCCAGACCGGCTCCGGCGACATCCGGCTCGAGCACGCGCTCGGTCCGATGGCCTTGAAGTGCGGCTCCGGCGACGTGCGGATGGACGCCTGCGGCGGCGAACTCATCGTGGCCACCGGCTCCGGCGACATCGAGCTGCGGCACTGCCAGGGGCCGGTGGCCGCGAAGACCGGTTCGGGGCGCCTCGTGATCGACGAGGCGGAGTCCGATGTCGCTTTCTCCGCGGGGTCCGGTGAGCTCGAGCTGCGTCGTACCCACCGCGGCAAGGTGACCATCAAGGGCGCCTCGACCGACAGCCACATCGGGGTCGTCCGCGGCACCCCGGTGTGGACAGACATCTCGACGCTGTCGGGCCGCGCGACCTCCGACCTGGAGCCGCTCGGGGCGCCGGCCGAGGGTCAGGAGTACGTCGAGGTGCGGGTCAGCACCGTCTCCGGCGACATCCACCTCAGCCACGTCTGAGGCTCAGCTCGCAAGCGCCAAGACCACGACCAAGGACCAGAGAAGAAGGGAGCAAGGACATGCACAGCCTCATCGAGATGGAGTTGCTGCTCCGCGCGCACCGCGACGACCGGCTCCGCGAGGTCGGCGCCGGGCCGACCCGCCCCGGCCGGCCCACGCGCCGCCGCTGACAGCGCCTGAAATAGAGGGAAGGCCGCCGCGGTGATCATCGCGGCGGCCTTCCAGGCGACCATCCGGTTGTGGCAGTCCGGCCGGCCGCGGCAGCGAGGGTCATAGCCCCTCCACGCCCCTCGCCGCGCCTATCGACACGAGGAACGAACTGGTCGTTCCCGGTGAAGCTGACGTAACCGTACCTTAGGTAAGGCTTACCTCACAACCCCCGCCACGCTGGAGTTTTCAGTCCCTCGGGATCTGCGTGCGGTGGAAGTTCTGGAACGACCGGGACGGCGTCGGGCCGCGCTGGTCCTGATAGCGCGAGCCGTAGGCCTGCGAGCCGTAGGGGTGCTCGGTCGGCGTGGTCAGCCGGAAGAAGCACAGCTGCCCGATCTTCATCCCGGGCCACAGCTTGATCGGCAGCGTCGCGACGTTGGCGAGCTCGAGCGTCACGTGGCCCACGAAGCCCGGGTCGATGAAGCCCGCGGTCGCGTGCGTGAGCAGGCCGAGACGGCCCAGCGACGACTTGCCCTCGACCCGCGCGGCCAGGTCGTCGGGCAGCCCCACGACCTCGTACGTCGACCCGAGCGCGAACTCGCCCGGGTGCAGGATGAAGGGCTCGTCGCCCTCCGGGATCACCTCGCGAGTCAGCTCAGGCTGGTCCTCGGCGGGGTCGATGTGGGGGTACTTGTGGTTCTCGAACACCCGGAAGACCCGGTCCAGCCGCACGTCCACCGACGACGGCTGCAGCATCTCGGGCGTCCACGGCTCGAGCCGGATCCGTCCCTCGTCCAACTGCCGGGTGATGTCGCGGTCGCTGAGCAGCACCCCGGCAGCCTAACCGTGGAGCACGGGCCGCCGTACACATCCCTCACCCCCGTGCCCGCCCCTCGGAGGCCCGGACCACAATTGCCGCCATGGCATTCCAGCGGTTCGTCGCTCTGGGCGACTCGTTCACCGAGGGCGTCGGCGACGACGACCCCACCCGTCCCAACGGCGTCCGCGGCTGGGCGGACCGGGTCGCCGAGGTGCTCGCCGCGCAACCGGGCGCCGAAGGCTTCCGCTATGCCAACCTCGCGATCCGCGGCCGCAAGCTCGGCCAGATCCTGGACGAGCAGATCGAGCCGGCGATCGCGCTGCAGCCGGACCTGGTCACCATCTACGCCGGCGGCAACGACATCCTGCGGCCGAGCGTCGACATCGACGCGATGGCGATGCGGTACGACGAGGCGATCGGCCGGCTGGCGACCACCGGCGCCACGGTCGGGCTCTTCACCGCCTTCGACCCCGGCGGCTACCCGGTCATCGGGCTGACCCGCGGCCGGTATGCGATCTACACCGAGTGGGTGCGCGACATCGCCGAGCGCCACGGGTGCGTCGTACTCGACATGTGGCGCGGCGGACGCACCGTGCCCCGGTGGGCGATCTGGTCCGACGACCGCCTCCACATGAACTCCGTCGGCCACCACTACCTCGCCGAGATGGTGCTGCGGACCCTGGACGTCCCGCACGCGATGCCGGCCCCCAGCCTCGCGCCGCCGCCCAACCTCACGCCCATCCAGGCGCGGCTCGGGCACGCCTCCTGGGCGTGGGAGCACCTGCTCCCCTGGATGCACCGCCGCGCCACCGGCCGCTCCAGCGGCGACACGCTCGCCGCCAAGCGGCCGTTCCTCGAGCCGATCCTGCCCGCCTGACCCTGCCCCTCCCGGTCGATGTGCGGGCCCGGCCGCGGGGTTGCTAGCATGCGGGCGCACCATGCGGATGTAGCTCAGTTGGTAGAGCGCGACCTTCCCAAGGTCGATGTCGCGAGTTCGAGTCTCGTCATCCGCTCCACGTTGTGACCGGCCGCTCGCCGTACCGCGCTCGCGGAGCCCCACAGGATGTGCCTCCGCACTCACCCGACGAGTGCAAAGGCCCACACTCTCCGCCCCGCCCGCAGAGGTTGGGCCTCCACACTCACCCGACGAGTGCAAAGGCCCACACTTCCGCGACGCCCCCGCCGCTTCATCAAGTTATGCAGGTGGAGCAGCAGTTGTCGGGGTGTGTACGCCGCGCAGAGTGCGCCCCCGGCTGCATAACTTGATGAAGCAGTGACGCCTGGGGCAGGAGTCCCCGAGGCGACCCTCGACAACCTCCCGAGACGGGTGTGACGTAAGTGGGAGTTGCGACGAAAGTAAATCTGAGTGACAGTGGAGTGTCTTCTCACCGCAGTGGACCGCTCTTCCCCCGTCGTACGGATGAGGTCAACCCCCATGTCTGCAACCCCGATCCGCACCCACCTGCCGCGCCGTTGGCTGGTGATCGGACTCGTCGTACTGCTCGCCGCCGCCCTGGCGATCGCCCCCTTCCTGCCCCAGTCCGACGGACCGGACAAGGGGGTCACCTCCAGCGGCGCGGTCGCCGAGCCCGTGCCCGCCGCGGCCGCCGGCCTGGGCGAGCTCACGCCCGAGATGGAGGCCGAGATCGAGCGCGTGGTGCGCGCCGGCCAGGCCGCCGCGCCCGCCGTGCCGCGCTCCTTCACGGTCGCCGGCCGGGCGATCGAGTCGCCGCCGATGCCGGAGCTCGACGAGGGCGGCGCCTACGGCACCGGCGCGGAGGGACTCTCCGAGGACAGCGTGCCGGCGGGAGACGTCGCCAAGGCCGTGGACTCGCTGGTCCGGTGCGCCGACTTCGAGGGCCAGCGCTACTGCCTGGGCCAGGGCTGGACGGACAGCACCGAGGACGAGGTGCGTGCCCGGGTCGCGAGCTCGGTCGACGACGTACTCGCCAAGCGCGCCTCGGCCGAGACCACCGGCGACCTCTCCGCCGCGGACCTGCTCGCCCGGCGCGCCGCGCTGACCCCGCGCGAGCGCGCCCGCGCCGAACGGGAGGAGCTCACCCAGGCCGCCCGCTCCGTCGCGAAGGTGTGGCTCCTGCGGCACGAGATCGAGGGCGTGGACCTGCCGGACGGGTTCCTGGCCAACCACCCCGAGGCGGTCGCCCGCCCGGCGGCGGCCCCGGTCGTCAAGGCGAAGCCGAAGACCTACGGCGACTACCCGCAGCGCGACAAGGTCCTCAAGCCGGCGCAGGTCCAGGAGCAGACGGTCAGCTACTGGTGCGGCCCGACGACGATGCAGATGATCGCCTGGGGCTGGACCGGCGAGCTGAAGTCTCAGGACCACTGGGCCGGACGGCTCGGTACGACGCGCAGCGGGTCGTCGATCTGGGACATGGTGCGCGTGGTGAACCAGGACACCGGCTGGGGCGGCGTCGACCACGCGGGCCCCTACATCGTGCTGGACATCAGCAACTACAGCTATAAGCAGTGGCGCACGCTGATGATGCGCCACATCACCGACTACCGCGCGCCGGTCGTGCTCCACCCGGTCCTGCTCAAGCAGTTCTACCCCTACCTGGACGACGACGCCTCCGGGCACTTCCAGGTCGGGCGCGGCTACTCCAAGCGCGGTGACCGGCCCGACCGCCTCGGCTTCTTCGAGCCGTGGAACCAGCAGCGGTTCGACCCGTCGGAGCCCTATATCGAGCGGGTGCAGTGGCGTTCGGCGTACCGCAGCTATCGCGCCAACCAGGCCCACTTCCAGCACAACGTGGGCGTGTGATGGGCCGGCCGCGCCGGGCGGCCGGCGTCGCCGCCGTCGTCGCCCTGCTGTGCGTGGCGGGGTGCTCCACAGATGAGCCGACCGCGGAGCCGAGTACCGGGCCCACCGGCTCTTCCAACGAGCCGACCGCGGACCCGACGGAACCGACCCGGCCGCCCGGCGGCCCGATCGACGACCCGGTGGTCATCGAGCCGGTGACCGCATCGCTCGCCTGGGACTCCGTGGCGTCGCCCGTCACCGACACGGTCACCGTCGGCGCGGGCCGGGAGCTGCGGGTCGTCGGCCAGGACGGCGCGGAGGCGGTGCTCACGCCCGCTGACGGCGACCCGATCAGCGTCCCAGCGCCCGAGGAGTTCCGGATCAGCGACGCGCTGCTCGGCGACACCCACGCCGTCGTGGTCGCCTCGGACACCTTCGAGGAGCAGCCCGGGCGCGCGACGGTCATCGACCTGGCCAGCGGCGAGCAGCGCGCGCTCGACGGCGACGCGGAGCCGCCCACCGTCAACGGCGGCACCTGGGCGATCGGCGACGGCCGGCTGCTGCACGCGACGTTCGGCCCGGATTCGTCGTACTGCCTGGCCGAGGTCGATCTGGAGACCCTCGCCGGCGAGACCTCGTGGTGCGCCGGGCCCCGGCACGGCTTCCGCGGCGGCCACGTGAGCGCGGACGGCGTCACCGTGACGTCGTTCGACGACGCGCGGCCGGTCTCGTGCCGTACCGCCGGTCTTGTTGCGGAGGGCTCGTTCCAGGCGCTCGAGGGCCCGGCCGACTGCAAGGCATGGGACGCGGTCGCGATGCCGGACGGCTACGTGTGGACCGAGGTGGCCAAGGAACGCCGGCTCGAGGAGGCGCACGCCTACGCGCGCGCGGGCGAGGAGTGGTACGACCTCGGCCCCGCGGTCTCGGGCAGCCTCACCCGCTGCGGCTCGGCGGCCTGGTTCGCGCGCGACCCCGCCACCGACGGCGGCCCGGCGCAGCTGCTGCGCTGGGACGAGCGCGGGCTGACCGTGGTCTACGAGACCGCCGACGGCGTCGAGGCGTTCGTCGACGCGCCACGCTGCGGCGGCTCGGTGATCACCCTCACCGCGCTGAGCGAGGCCGGCGACGAGCAGGTGAGTGCGCCGATCGAGTGACCGCTCGACCCCTCCTCCAGCGGCGACGCGGCGACTTCTTGGGTGGAGTAATCGGGTCCACTCGATCGGGTTCGGCCATACTTGGCCCATGCGCGTCTCCGCCAAAGCCGACTATGCCCTGCGGGCCCTCATCGAATTGACGCGCACCGAGCATCACGCCCCCGTCAGCGCGGAGGAGCTGGGCAGGCTGCAGGACATCCCCCACGGGTTCCTGCAGTCGATCCTCGCCGACCTGCGCCGGGCCGGGATCGTGGTGGCCCAACGCGGCCAGTCCGGGGGCTGGCGGATGGCTCGCCAGGCGGAGACGGTCTCGGTGGCGGACGTCGTGCGGGCGGTGGACGGGCCGCTGGTGTCGGTCTACGGGCTGCGGCCGGAGGCCGTCGAATACAACCCCGCCGCCCAGGTGCTCCAGCGGGTGTGGGTGGCGGCCCGCAGCTCGCTGCGCGAGGTCTTCGAGACCGTGACGATCGCCGACCTCGCCGCCGGCGCCCTCCCCACCGAGATCGAGGAGCGGACCGCCGACCAGGACGCCTGGCAACCCCACTGACGCCGAGTCGGCGCATCCGTGCACCAAAATCACGCCGAGTCGGCGCAAAGATGCACGGTTATCCACAGCTGCGCGGCTCCTCCTGTGGACAGGCGCGTACTTTAGCGCCGACTCGGCGTGTTTCACGTGCACCTTTGAGCCGACTCGGCGTGTTTCACGTGCACCTTTGAGCCGACTCGGCGTGTTTCACGTGCACCTTTGAGCCGACTCGGCGTGTTCTGAGTGCACCTTCGAGCCGACTCGGCGAATCGGTTGCGTGGGGCCCGAGCGCGAGGCATCATGGAAGTTACCAGCGAGTAGAACTCGCGAGTAACCAGATATCCGGGCCACCCGGCGACCGGTCACAGCACCCGGCGCCGAGACGAGACCCCGGCCCCGCGAGAGGAGCCTGTGGAGACCATGAGCCACTACAAGAGCAATCTGCGAGACATCGAGTTCAACCTGTTCGAGGTGCTGGGCCGCGACGAGATCCTGGGCACCGGGCCCTTCGCCGAGATCGACGGCGAGACCGCCCGGGAGGTGCTCACGGAGGTCGAGCGGCTGGCCCGGGAGGACCTCGCCGCGTCGTACGTCGAGAGCGACCGCAACCCGCCCGTCTTCGATCCCGAGACCCACACCGCACATGTCAACGACGCCTTCCGGCGCAGCTACCGCACCTGGATGGACGCGGAGTTCTGGCGGCTCCAGGTCCCCGAGGCGCTCGGCGGCACCCCCGCGCCGCCGTCCCTCAACTGGGCGCTCGGCGAGCTGGTGCTGGGTGCGAACGCGCCGATCTGGATGTACGCCGCGGGGCCGGCCTTCGCGGGCGTCGTACACCGCAACGGCACCGAGCGGGACCGCCGCATCGCCGAGCTGATGGTCGACCGCGGCTGGGGCGTCACGATGGTGCTGACCGAGCCGGACGCGGGCTCCGACGTCGGCGCGGGCCGTGCGATCGCCACGCCCAACGAGGACGGCACCTGGCACCTCGAAGGTGTCAAGCGGTTCATCACCTCCGGCGAATCCGACCTCCAGGAGAACATCGTCCACCTGGTCCTGGCCCGCCCCCGCGGCGTCGAGGGCGCCGGCGGGCCGGGCACCAAGGGGCTCTCGCTCTTCATCGTGCCCAAGTGGCACTTCGACCCCGAGACCGGCGAGCTGACCGGCGAGCGCAACGGCGCCTACGTCACCGGCGTCGAGCACAAGATGGGGATCAAGGTCTCCAACACCTGCGAGCTCACCTTCGGCGACGCCGGCGTCGGGGGCGGCGAACCCGCCTGCGGCTGGCTGCTGGGCGACGTCCACGACGGCATCGCGCAGATGTTCCAGGTCATCGAGAACGCCCGGATGATGGTCGGCACCAAGGCGATCGCCACGCTGTCGACCGGCTACCTCAACGCGCTGGAGTTCGCGAAGTCCCGCGTGCAGGGCGCCGACCTCACCGAGGCCGCCGACAAGTCCGCGCCGCGGGTGACGATCACCCATCACCCCGACGTACGACGCTCCCTGATGGCCCAGAAGTCCGCCGCCGAGGCGATGCGGGCGCTCGTCCTCTACACCGCGACCTGGCAGGACCGGGTGATGCTGGCCGAGCACACTGCAACTCAGGGGGGCGCTCAGGACCCGCTCGCCGTCGCCGTCAACGACCTGCTGCTGCCGGTCGTCAAGGGCTACGGCTCGGAGCGCTCGTGGGTGCTGCTCGGCACCGAATCGCTGCAGACCCTCGGCGGTTCGGGCTTCCTGCAGGACTACCCGCTGGAGCAGTACGTCCGCGACGCCAAGATCGACACCCTCTACGAGGGCACGACCGCGATCCAGGGGCTGGACCTCTTCTTCCGCAAGATCGTCAAGGACCGGGGCCGCGCGCTCGGACACCTCGCCTCCGAGATCGGCGCGTTCCTCACCGACGCGGACGGCGACGAGCGACTCAAGGTCGAGCGCGGGCTGCTGGCCCAGGCGCTCGAGGACGCGAACGCCATGGTGACCCACATGATCGGCGACCTGATGACCGCCGACGCCGCCTCGGGCGGCGACGTCCGCAACGTCTACAAGGTCGGCCTCAACACCTCTCGGCTGCTGATGGCGCTCGGCGACCTCGTCTGCGCCTGGCTGCTGCTGCGCCAGGCCGAGGTCGCGCTCGCCGCACTCGACGGCGGCGCTGCCGGGAAGGACCAGGCCTTCTACGAGGGCAAGGTCGCCGCCGCGGCGTTCTTCGCGCGCACCAACCTGCCCCGGCTCTCCGCCGAGCGCGCCATCGTCGAGGGGGTCGACCTGGCGCTCATGGACCTCGACGAGGCCGCCTTCTGATCAGCCGGTACGACGCCAGCGGCTACCGGCGGAGGCGTCGTACCGCTTGCCGCGGGAACTGTCGGGCACCCGCCGCCCCAGCCTCGCAACTGGTCTCATATGGCAGGTTACCGGCGAGTATCCGCGCCAATTGGCCACCAGTTCCGCGGAGCCCCGGCTGGACTATCGAGCTCAGCGGCTGCTGGCGGGGGCGTCGTACCGCTTGCCGCGGTAGCCGCCCTGGCCGCGGCGGCCGGGACCACCCTGGTGGCCGCCGGACTGGTGGCCGCCGGACTTGAAGCCGCCCTTGTTGTAGCCGGACCGGTAGCCCGACTTCTGGCCACCCTGGTCGCCAGCCTTGTAGCCCGACTTCTGGCCGCCGGACTTGAAGCCGCCCTTGTAACCGGACTTCTGACCACCCTTGTAGCCGCCCTTGTAACCGGAGCGACCGGCGGGCTTGCGGTGGCTGGCGGGCGCCTCGGTCGAGCCGGAGTCGGCGAGCGCCTCGGCGGTCAGGGGGCGGGGCGCGGTGCGGATGTCGTGGTGGCGCACCTCGACGCCGGCGCCGGACTGCATCCGGGCCACCGAGGAGGCGAACTTCGGGGTGGTGATCGTGACGACGCAGCCGTGGGCGCCGGCCCGCGCCGTACGGCCCGAGCGGTGCAGGTAGGACTTCTGGTCCCCGGCGGCGTCGAAGTGGACGACCAGGCTCACGTCGTCGACGTGGATGCCGCGCGCGGCGACGTCGGTGGCGACCACCGCGCGGGCCTCGCCCGAGGTGAAGCGGGCCAGGTTGCGCTCGCGGGCGCGCTGGGAGAGGTCGCCGTGCAGGTCGACCGCGGCGACGCCGCGCTCGCTGAGGGCCTCGGCCAGCTCGACCGCGCCGTCGCGGGTCCGGGTGAAGAGGATGGTGCGGCCGTTGGCCTCGACGAGGTCCGCCGCGGCGTCGACCTTCTCGCGGAAGCCGCCGACGACCAGCGTGTGGTGGGTCATCGTGGTGACGGCGCCGGCGTTGGGGTCGAGCTCGTGGAGCTTCGGCTCACGCAGGTGGTCGCGCACCAGCCGGTCGATGTCGCCGTCCAGCGTCGCGGAGAGCAGGATGCGCTGCGAGCCGGCCGGAGTGAGCCCGACCAGCTTGTCCACGGCCGGGTAGAAGCCCAGGTCGCAGAGGTGGTCGGCCTCGTCCAGCACGGTGATCTCGACGTCGTCGAAGAAGACGTAGCCCTGCTCGAAGAGGTCCTGCAGCCGGCCCGGGGTGGCGACGACGATGTCGGCGCGCTGCCGGATCTGGCGGGTCTGACGGTCGTACGGCGTGCCGCCATACACGGTGGTCAGCCGCAGGTCGAGGGTCTGCGCGAGCGGCTGCAGCGACCGCGCGACCTGGTTGGCCAGCTCGCGGGTCGGGACGATCGCGAGGGCGCGCGGGTGGCACGGACGCGAGGAGCGGCCGGCGAGCCGCTCCAGCATCGGGATGCCGAAGGCGAGCGTCTTGCC
>JBDHZS010000038.1:0-24181 GCA_039812025.1 Nocardioides sp.
GCTGGCGAGCTCGGGCGCGGGCGGCGCGAGCGCGAGCTCGGCGAGCGCGCGCTCGAGGGTGACCCGTGTGCCTGAGCCCTGCTCGCGCACCACGAGCCGCGTCGAGACGAGCTCCGACAGCGCGACCGGCCGGGTACGACGTGCCCATTCGTGTCCGGGGGCCACGACGACGACCAGCCTGTCGGTGCTCACCTGACGGGACTCGACCTCGACCTCGAGGCTGTCCGGGAGTCGCGGGCTCTCGACGAAACCGAGCACGCCGCCGCCGTTGAGGATGTGCCCGACGTCGAAGGAGTTGCCGACGCTCAGCGACACCTCGACATCGGGATGCTCGGCCCGCAGGGCGGTCAGCCACCTCGGCAACAGTTCCTCGGCGATCGTCTGGCTCGCCGCGATGCGCAGCGAACTGCCGGCCCGCCGCCCCACCGCCGCGGCACCTACGAGCAGGCGCTCGTTGGCGTCGAGCACGCCGCGAGCCCAGTCCACGACGAGCGCGCCCGCCGGGGTGAGAGCGCTCCCGCGTGCGCCGCGCCGCAGGAGCTCGAGTCCGAGGGTCCGCTCAAGTCGGCGCAGGGCCCGGCTGGCGTTCGGCTGCGCCATCGCGAGCGCCCGCGCGCCGGCCCCGACTCCGCCCTGCTCGGCGACGGCGACCAGGACCATGAGGTCGGTCACCGGTGGGTAGCGGTGGAGGTCGAGCGCGCTGGACATATCAGGATGATATGCATCCCATGCATTATTGGCGTCTACCGGGATATGCGCGGAGGTCGGATGCTGTGAGACATGCTGCAACGCCGAGCCCGGGTCTCCACGGTGCCCGGCTTGGCTCTGGCCGGGGCCGGCGCGCTCCTCTCCCTCGGCGTTCATCTCGCGCTGCCCTCGGTGAGTCCGCTGCTGATCGCGATCCTGGCCGGCGCGGTGCTGAGCAACCTGGCGGGCCTGCGCGGCGGGCTGCCGGACTCCGTGGCGCCGGGCCTGGCCCTCGCCGGGCGGCGGTTGCTGCGGATCGGCATCGTCCTGCTCGGACTCCAGCTCGTCATCGGCGACATCCTCGGGCTGGGCTGGCCGATCGTGCTCGGTGCCGTCGCGGTGGTCGCGGGCGGCATCGGCGCCTCGCTCCTGGTGGGGCGCCTGCTCGGCGTGAGCAGGACGCAGTCGCTGCTGATCGCGTGCGGCTTCTCGATCTGCGGGGCGGCGGCGGTGGCCGGAGCCGATGGCGTCCTTCGGCGCCGCAACAGCGACGAGACCGCCACGGCGCTGGGTCTTGTCGTGATCTTCGGGACCGCGATGATCGGGATCATCCCCGCGGCGAGCGCGCTGCTCGGCCTCGATGAGCGTGCGGCTGGAGTCTGGGTGGGCGCCTCGGTGCACGAGGTGGCCCAGGTGGTGGCCGCCGCTGGCATCCTCGGGGGTCCCGCGCTCGAGGTGGCCGTCGTGGTCAAGCTCGCGCGGGTGCTCATGCTCGCACCCGTCCTGGCGGCCGTCGCGCTGAGCGAGCGCCGGTCCGGCGAATCCACCGCGCGGGGGTCACTGGTGCCTCTCTTCGTGCTGGGCTTCCTGGGGGCCGTCGTGGTGCGCAGCGCCGGGGTGGTCCCGGAGCAGGCGCTGGTGGTGGCCGGGTGGGCGCAGGCCGCCCTGTTGTCGGCGGCCATGTTCGCGCTGGGGTGCTCGGTGCACTGGCAGGTGCTCCGCCGCGGGGGCGGCCGGACGCTCGCGCTGGCGGTCATCGCCACCGTCATCGTCACCGCGCTCGGCCTCGGCACCGCGCTGCTGGGCTGAGAGCGACCGGTCGGGCCGTGCGACCCGGCCGGCGTCAGTGGGCCGAGCGTGGGACCACCAGGACGGGCGCGGCCGCGCGCCGTACCAGCCGATCGGTCACGCCGCCCAGCAGCACCCGGCGCACCGGGCCGTAGCCGCGGGAGCTGCAGACCAGCATCTGGCAGGAGGACTCGTCCAACGCGGCCAGCGCATGCACCGGGTCGCCGTCGAGCATGTGCGTGTTGACCTCGAGGTCCTCGGAGATCTCGCTCACCGACTGCTCCACGGTGTCGGCCAGGACGGCGCGCACGCGGGCGTCGTACTCGATGTGGTCCGCCGGGTCGCTCCGCGGCATCTCGGCGCTCGGCGCCGCGACCGTGAAGACCTCCAGCGACGCACCCGCTCGGCGCGCCAGGCGCGCCGCCCTGCGCAGGGCGTGGTGCCCCTCCTGGGTGGGCACGAAGGCGCAGCCCACCTGGGTCAGCGCCGGCAGCTCGTGATCCCCGGCGCCGCGCGGCGCGATCAGGACGGGCGCGCTCGCCCCGGAGTAGAGCCTGTTCGCCGTGTGGTTGTTGCTCACCCGGTGGTGGATGCCTCGGCGGCTCGACCCGACGACGATCATGGCCGCGTCGAGCTCCTCGGCCAGCTGGTCGAGCCCGGCGGCGGCAGAGCCGGCGCCGACCGTGCGGTACGCCGCGTCGGGATGTGCTGCTTCGAGCCGGGGCCGGGCCGTGTCGACGATCTGCCGTGCGTTGTCGCGGAGCTCGAGCACCCAGTCCGCTCCGATGCCGGGAAGCACGGTGAGCGGCTCCTTGGCGTAAACCGTGACCACGACCGGGGTGGCGCCGATCGCGGTGGCGATCCACGATCCGAGGGCGAGCGCGTCGTGCCCGCCGCCGCTGCCGTCGTAGGCGATGACGACCTGCCCGCGGCTCACTGGTCCACCTTGGAGACGAAGTCGCTGTCGATCGCATCGACGAACTCGGCGACCGTGGGATCCGGGAGATACACGTTGTGCTCCTTGAGGAATTTGGCCGACTGCGGGTAGTCCTTGAGGAATACGGCCGCGGCGTGCAGGTGCTGCGCGATGCCGGCGTCGTCTCCGCCCAGGTAGGCGGGCGTCGCCTGCTCCTGGGCGCTGGGGTAGGTGTAGCCGGCCATCGCCTCGGAGATGGATTCCGGCGTGCCGGCGAGCTCCTCGGCGAGGATGTCCGCGGCTTCGTCCGGGTCGCCGGTGATCATCGCGTTGGCCCGGGCCTGGGCGTCGACCCAGGTCTGGACGACGCCGGGGTAGTTGTCGACCAGGTCGTCGGAGACCACGCCCAGGTCGCCGGTGACGATCCCCTCCTCGGCGAGGTCGGCGCTGGTGAGGAGCGTCGCCCCGCCATCGGCCCGCAGGGTCCCGAGGGTGGGCTCCCAGACGTAGGCGGCGTCGATCGTGCCGGCCTGCCATGCCTTCGCCATCTCGTCGGGCTGCAGGTCGACGACGTTCACGTCGTTGGGCTTGATGCGGGCGCCGTCGAGCGCGGCGAGCAGGGCGTAGTGAGCCGTCGAGCCGAACGGCACGGCCACGCTGCGGCCCTTCAGATCCTCGAGCGTGCTGGAGGCCGACAGGCCGGACCCCTCGCGGACGACGATGGCCTCGGAGGCGCCGATCAGGTTGTGCACCCACACCACCTTGTAGTCGAGCCCGGCGGGGACGCCGAGCGCCACGGCGCTGGTGCCGACGAGGCCGAGGTCGACCACGTGATCGTCGAGCGCCTTGTTGACCGCGGCGCCGGAGTCGAAGCGGACCCAGCGCACGGGGATGTCGAGCTCGTCCTCGAGCCAGCCCTGGTTCTTGACGATCAGGTCGCCGTTGGGGATCTCCTGGTAGGCGATGCGCAGCTCTGCCGGCGCGTCGCCGTCGCCGCCGCTCGAGCAGGCCGTGACGGTGGCCGCGAGCGCCAGGCCGAGAGCCGCGGCGAGGATCCTGGGACGTGTCCTCATGATGCCGACACCGCCTCGCTCGTCTGGGCGTCGGTATCCGGCTCCTGACGGCGCTTCCTGACGCCCAGGAAGTAGATCGCCACCAGCAGCCCGAACACCAAGACGCTGAGCAGGAACTGGGAGCGCGTGTCCTCGGAGATGCCCATCGCGGCGATCACGCCGATCATCCCCGCGATGGTGAAGTAGCTGAGCCACGGGAAGAACCACATCTTCAGGACCAGGGAGTCGGGGTCCTCGCGCTCCAGCCGGCGGCGCAACCGGACCTGCGCGAGGGCGATCATCAGGTAGACGAAGAGCGCGACGGCCCCGTAGGAGTTGATCAGGAACGCGAAGACCTGGTCGGGGGAGACGTACGCCGCGGCGATGGAGATCAGGGCCACGACCGTGCCGATCAGGGTGGAGCGGATCGGTACGCCGCGCGCGTTGACCGCGACCAACGCCTTCGGGGCGTGGCCCTTGCGCGTCAGCGCGAAGAGCATGCGGGACGCGGCGTAGAGCCCGGAGTTGAGGGCGGACAGCACCGCGGTGAGGATGATCACGTTCATGATGTCGGCCGCCAGTGGGATGTTCATCCGTTCCAGCACGGCGACGTAGGGCCCGCTCAGCACCGCCTGGCTGTTCCACGGCAGGATCGTGACCACGAGGAAGATCGAGCCGACGTAGAAGAGCAGGATCCGGATGACCACCGAGTTGGTCGCCCGGGCGACCATCTTGCCGGGCTCGGCCGACTCCGCCGCCGCGACGGTGACCAGTTCGACGCCCACGAAGAACGCGACCGCCGGCACCGCCTTGGCGATCACCTCGCCCCAGCCGTTCGGCACGAACCCGCCGTACTGGGTGAGGTTGGCGAAGCCCGGGCGGCTGTCGGGCCACGCCCCGGCCACGTAGAGGACCCCGAGGAAGATGAAGACCAGGATCGCGACGACCTTGATGCTGGAGAACCAGAACTCGAACTCTCCGAAGGCGCTCACCGAGACCAGGTTGGTGGCCGTCATGATCACCAGCAGGATCAGGCTGACCAGCCACACCGGGGCGTCGGGGATCCATCTCCCGAGCACGGTCGCGCCGGCCACCGCCTCGATCGCGACCACGACGACCCAGAAGTACCAGTAGAGCCAGCCGACCACGAAGCCCGCCCAGTCGCCGAGCCCGATGCGGGCGTATTCGTAGAACGAGCCGACCGCCGGACGCGCGGTGGCCATCTCGCCGAGCATGCGCATCACGAACATGATCAACACGCCCGCGAGCCCGAACGAGATGATCGCCGCCGGCCCGGCCGCGTGGATCACCACCGCGGAGCCGACGAACAGGCCGGCACCGATGGTGCCGCCGATCGCGATCAGCGTCATGTGGCGCTGCTTCAGGCCGGCGTTGAGGCCGCTATCGGTGGTGGGGGATTCTTCGGTGACAGCCATTTCCTGGAACCTCCGGCTTGGTTGATGGCTCGTGCTGCTGGCGGCGGTCCCGGAGTGGAGAACGCCTGATCAGACGTAGTCCTGGTACTTCTCCAGGAGACGTACGGGCTTGGAGAGCGCGTCGCGTCGGAACGGGTCTCCGAGCTCGCGGGTGCACATGATCTCGATGACGCAGGTCTTGCCCTGGTCCATCTGGAGGTCGATGGCTTGGCGCAGTGCGGGGCCGACGTCGTCCAGCTTCTCCACGACGATCCCCTCGGCACCCATCGCCCGGGCGATGCCGGCGAAGGACTCGCTCTCGAGCTCGCCGGCGACGAAGCGGCGGTTGTAGAAGTCGACCTGGTTCTTCTTCTCCGCGCCCCACTGGCGGTTGTGGAAGACCACGGCGGTGACGGGGATGTCGTGACGGACGGCGGTCATGATCTCGCCCATGCTCATGCCCCACGCGCCGTCTCCGGCGTAGGCGACGGCGGGTCGGTCCATGGCGGCGGCCTTCGCCCCGATCACCGTCGGCAACGCGTAGCCGCAGTTGCCGAACGACATCGGCGCGAGGAACGAGCGGGGCTCCTCGAAGCGCAGGTAGGAGTTGGCGACCGAGTTGATGTTCCCGATGTCGGTGGAGACCATCACGTGCGGCGGCATCGCCTTCTCGAGCTCGCGGAGCACCTGGCGCGGGTGCAGCCAGTTGCCCTCCTCGTCCTCCGCCTCCGCGATCATGTCGAGGCTGAAGGGGTCGCGCTCGTGGGTCCACTCGTCCAGCTCGGACTCCCAGGCGTCCTTCTCCGCCTTGATCCTGGCGGCCCGGTCCTCGCGGGTCGCGTCGCAGGTGAGCGTGCGCCCGTCGAGCCGTTCGCTGAGGGCGGCGGCGGCCTCCTTGGCGTCGCCGCAGATCCCGACGGTGATCTTCTTGACCAGGCCGAGCATCTTGTGGTCTGCGTCGATCTGGATGATCTTGGCGTCCTCGGGCCAGTACTCCAGGCCGTGTTGCGGGAGCGTGCCGAACGGGCCGAGCCGCGAGCCGAGCGCGATCACCACGTCGGCCTGGGAGAGCAGCTTCATCGCGGCCTTCGAGCCCTGGTAGCCCAGCGGGCCGCACCACTGCGGGTGGGAGGCCGGGAAGGAGTCGTTGTGGAGGTAGGAGTTGACCACCGGCGCTCCGAGGCGCTCGGCGAGCGCCCGGCACTCCTCGACGCCGTCGGCCATCACCACCCCGCCGCCGGAGATGATCACCGGGAACTGTGCGGTGGCGAGCAGCGCGGCGGCCTCGTCGAGGCTGCGGGTGCCGCCGGGGCCGCGGTCGAGACGGTACGGGCGGGGGATCTCGGTCTCGATCTCACCGTAGAAGTGGTCGCGCGGGATATTGATCTGGGTCGGCCCGATCTCCGACATCGCCCGGTCGAAGGCCCGGCCGGTCAGCTCGGCCATCCGCTTGGGGTTGTTGATGTGCGCCTGGAACTTGGTGAACTCCGCGAACATCGGCAGCTGGTTGGCCTCCTGGAAGCCGCCCAGGCCCATGCCCATCGTCCCGGCCTCGGGGGTCACGATCACGACGGGGCTGTGCGCCCAGAAGGCCGCGGCGATCGCGGTGACGCAGTTGCTGATGCCCGGCCCGTTCTGCCCGATGACCATGCCGTGTCGGCCGCTGACGCGGGCGTAGCCGTCGGCCATGTGGGCCGCGCCCTGCTCGTGGACCACGGGGACCAGGCGGATGCCGGCCGGCGCGAAGATGTCCATGGCGTCCATGAACGCCGAGCCCATGATGCCGAAGATGTCGGTGACGCCGTTGGCGACCAGGGTCTCCACGAAGGCCTCCGAGGGAGTCATGCGCTGCTTGCCCTCGACGGCCCGTCGATCGGCCGACTCGGTTGCTGCGGTTTCCGACATGGCTGGCTCCCTCCTGGCCCTGCGGCCCGGCGTGATTCGATCCCCATCCGTTCGATATTTCGAACGAAGTGTCCCTGAATCCGAGACGACAGCCTTTACCTTAGGGAGCGCCGCGCCGCGGCGTCAACAGGATCGATGAAGAATCGAGTCGCTACGTGACAATTTTCGAGACGATGCCTAGCCTGACCTCATGTCGACGTTCACCGATCGCGCCCAGCCCGCCGCCCCCGGACTCGGTGTCCCGGGCAGTCCCTCCCTGGACGGAGACACCCCCGCGCTCCGACTGTTCGCGCTGCTGGAGCTGATCGTCTCCAAGGACGCCTTCGTCTCGCTGCCGAGTCTGGTGGCCGAGACCGGGCTCCCCAAGCCGACGCTGCACAGGATGCTGCAGCAGCTCGAGTCCGGCGGCCTGCTGATCCGGCAGAGCGACGGTCGGCACTACGGGACCGGGCCGCGGCTGCGCAGGTTCGCGGAGAGCCTGCTGCTCAATGCCACCCAGCACGGCGCGCGGCACGCGGTGCTGCGGGCGCTCGTCGACGAGGTCGGCGAGGCCTGCAACGTCACCGCGCTGTCGGGCGACGAGATCGTCTACCTGGACCGGGTCGAAACCGCCGAGCCGCTGCGGTTCCACCTGGAGGCCGGGTCGCGGGCGCCCGTGCACGCCTCGGCGAGCGGCAAGATGATCCTCGCCCAGATGGCGCGCGCTCAGCGCCGCAAGCTGCTGGCCCATGCCCCGCTGCGTCCCTACACGGTGGCCACCATCACCGACCCGGCCGTCTTGGAGGAGGAGCTGAAGCGGGTCGTCGAGGACGGCTACGCCGTCGACCGCGAGGAGTTCCTCGACGGGCTGGTGTGCGTCGCCGTACCCGTGCCGGTCGAGGAGGGCCGCTCCCACCTGTGCGTGGCGATCCAGGCGCCCACCGTGAGGATGAGCGTGGAGCAGGCGCTCGGCTGCCTGCCCGCGCTGCGGCGCGCGGCGACGGCGATCCACGCCATCGAGACCGAGGGATCCATCGAGTGACACCGACGCACGAGGTCGCGGTCCGCGATGCCTTCGGCATCGACTCGCCGCTGCGGGTCCCGGCGTTCGGTGAGCCCGACGAGCACGTGCCCGAGGTGGATCCGGCGTACCGCTTCGACGCCGACGTCACGCTGGCGCTGCTGGCGGGCTTCGCGCGCAATCGCCGGGTCCTGGTCCAGGGCATGCACGGCACCGGGAAGTCCACCCATGTCGAGCAGGTCGCCGCCCGCCTGAACTGGCCGTGCGTCCGCGTCAACCTCGACGGCCACCTGAGCCGGCTCGACCTGCTCGGGCGCGACGCCGTCGTCCTGCGCGACGGGCGGCAGGTGACCGAGTTCGCCGAGGGCATCGTCCCCTGGGCGCTGCAGCGACCCATGGCCCTGGTCTTCGACGAGTACGACGCCGGCCGGCCGGACGTGATGTTCGTGATCCAGCGCGTCCTCGAGCGCGACGGGCGGCTCACGCTGGCCGAGCAGAACAGGGTGATCACCCCGCATCCGTCGTTCCGGCTCTTCGCCACCGCCAACACCCTCGGCCTGGGCAACCTCAACGGGCTCTACCACGGTGCCCAGCGGCTCAACCACGCCCAGCTCGACCGCTGGAACATCGTCGCCTCGCTGGGCTACCTGCCCGCGCCGAGGGAGATCGCGATCGTCCTGGCACGCGTGCCCGAGCTCGACGACGCCGCCGGCCGCGAGCTGGTCCGGTCGATGGTCGCCGTCGCCGCGCTGACGCGGGAGGGCTTCGCCGTGGGGGACCTGTCGACGCTGATGTCGCCGCGCACGGTGATCACCTGGGCGGAGAACCTGGGCATCTTCGGCGATCTCGCCCGCGCCTTCCGGCTCTCGTTTCTGAACAAGTGCGACGAGGCGGAGCGGCCCATCGTCGCCGAGTACTTCCAGCGCTGCTTCGACCGGGAGCTGGCCGAGGTGGGCTGAGGTGCCACAGGTCGAGGAGCTGGCCGGTGCCGCCGCCCGCGCGCAGGCGGCGGACGGCTCGCTGCACTTCCGCGGGGGGCGGCTCTACGCCGGCGACACCCCCTTCCCGGCGACGGCGCCGCACCTGACGGCCGCCGTCGGCGCGCTCGAGCTGGGCTCGGCCCGCGGCATCGCCGACGGCCTGGCGCTGCGCCGCAGGCACAGCGACCCGATCCTGCACGCGGAGCTCGCTCCCGACGGCGTCGCGGCCCGGGTCGTGTTCGAGATGCTTGAGCAGTACCGCGTCGAGTCCCTCGCCGAGCTCCCCGGCGTCCGGGGCAACCTGCGGCAGCGACACCGGGAGTGGTCGGGGGAGCTCGAGGCGTCCGGGCTGACCGAGACCGCCACCGGAGCGCTGCTCCACGCGCTGGCGCTGGTCTGCCGCGCACGCGTCACGACGGACCCCGTGCCGCAGGACGCGGCCGACTCGATCGAGGCCGCCCGCTTCGCCCTCGCTCCGGTCATCGGATCAGACCTGGCCAGGCTGCGCCGGCTCCGCGGTGACCAGGCGGCCTACGCCGATGCGGCGCTGGCGATCGCGGCCGCCGTGGCCGACCTCATCGCCGTCGCGTCGGAGCGGGCCGGGTCGCCGGAGCCGACCGGCCGCGCGCTGGCGTCGTTCGCGATCTTCGCCGACGCGGACACCGAAGCGCAGCCCCCGGCCGGCTCGGGCCGCGGCCGCCCGGCGAACCGCTCGGAGGCGAGCTACCGGGTCTTCACGCGCGCCTACGATCGGCAACTCGATGCCGGCGACCTCGTGCGACCCGCGCTGCTCGCCGAGCTGCGGGCGCGACTCGACCGCCGCATCGCCGACCGGCGGGTGAACCTCCCACGCCTGGCCGCGCGGCTGCGCGAGGTGCTGGCGCGCCCCCATCGCGACGGCTGGGACGACGGCCTGGAGGAGGGCCTGATCGACGGCCGCCGGCTCGCCCAGCTCGTCGCCTCGCCGACCGAGCGGCGGGTCTTCCGCGCCGTGCGGCACGCGCCGGTGCCGACGGCGTGCGTGTCGATCCTGATCGACTGCTCCGGCTCGATGCGCCGTCACGCCGAGACGGTCGCGGTGCTGACCGACGTCCTGGCCCGGGCGCTGGAGCTCGCCGGGGCGACGACGGAGCTGCTGGGATTCACCACCGCGGCCTGGAACGGCGGGCGCGCAGCCAGGGATTGGCAGCGTGCGGGCAGGCCGCCGCACCCGGGCCGGTTGAACGAGGTGCGCCACCTGGTCCTCAAGCCGGCCGATGTGCCGTGGCGCACCGGTCGCCGCGGTGTCGCGGCCCTGCTCAAGGAGGACCTCTACCGCGAAGGCATCGACGGCGAGGCCGTCGCCTGGGCCTGCGGCAGGCTCGCCGCGCGGCCCGAGGAGACCAGGCTGCTGCTCGTGGTCTCGGACGGAAGCCCGATGGACAGCGCCACGCGGCTGACCAACGGCCCGCACTACCTCGACCGCCACCTCAACGAGGTCGTCACCCGTGAGCAGGGGCCGATCCGGATCCTCGGGCTCGGCGTCGGGCTGGACCTGAGCCCCTACTACCGGCGCAGCCAGCTGCTCGACCTCGACGCCGGTGCGGGCAACCGGATGTTCGACCAGGTGGTCGCGCTGCTCGCCGACCCCCGTCCCGGCTGACCATCGGAGTTCCGATCAGCCGGCCAGGGTCTTCGCGACGTCGGAGGAGCTCTGGCCCAGGCGTCTCAGCACGAAGGCGACGACGGCCAGCGCGAAGAGCGTCAGGACCAGCAACACGGTGGAGACGGCCGCGACCTCGGGGCGCAGCCCGACCCGCAGCGACCCGAAGATGTAGACCGGCCAGGGCGTGTAGCCGGGGACCTGGATGAACGACGAGACGATCGTGTTGTCCAGGCTCAGGGTGAACGCCATCAGCGCGCCGGCGATGATGCCCGGGGCCGCCAGGGGCAGGGTGATCTGCCGGAACCTGTTCCACGGCGTCGCGTAGAGATCCGCGGCGGCGTTCTCCAGCGCGACGTCCATGCCCTGCATCCGGGCGCGGACGATGAAGGTGACCACGGCGACCGAGACCGTCGTGTGCGCCACCACCAGGCGCACCATGCCGTTGTTGATCGGGGCGAAGCCGAGGTCCGTCCCGAGCCGGACGAACCAGGGGAGTGTCGCCACGGCGTCGATGATCTCCGGGGTGACCAGCGTCATCGACAGCATCGCCGTCAGCACTAGCGCGGCCTTGCGGTTGGTGGAGCGGGCGAGCCCGATCCCGGCGAGGGTGCCGATCGTGGTGGCGACGACGGCCGCGCCGAGCGCGGAGAGGATCGAGACCTGGACCGCCCGGCGGATCACCGCGTTGTCCCACGCGCGGGTGAACGCCTCGAAGCCGAAGGAGTCCCAGCTCCCGAGCAGCCTGCCGTTGTTGAAGGAGTAGACGACGATCACCAGGATCGGCAGGAAGAGGAAGATGAAGACCAGGACGGCCCACACGTTCATCCCGACGACCACGGGGTCGCGCCGGGTCCGAGTCTTCGGCGTACTCGATGAGTTTGTCGCTGGGTTTGTCGCTGAGTTGGTCATCGGGCCACCCCCACTGCGCCGCCTGTCAGGTCGATGCGTCTGCTCCGGCGCAGGACGGCGCGGACGGTCAGGAACACCAGGGCGGTCAGGATGACGGTGCCGAGGGTGAAGCCCATCAGGACCACGGCCATCGCCGAGCCGAGGGCCCAGTTCTGCGCCTGTTCGAACTGCGCCGCCACGAGCTGGCCGACCATGTTGCCGCGCGCGCCGCCGAGCACGGAGGCCGTGATGTAGTCGCCCATCAGCGGGATGAAGACCAGCAGCGCCCCGGAGGCGATGCCCGGCAGCGCGTCGGGCAGGGTCACGTTGAAGAAGGTCCGCACGCGGCCCGCGCCGAGGTCGCGGCTGGCCTCCCGCTGGCTGGGGTCGGTGCGCTCGAAGGCGACGTACATCGGCAGGATCATCAAGGGCAGGTAGTTGTAGACCACACCGAGCTGGACCGCCGCGCGCGTGTAGAGCAGCTCGAGCGGGCCGTCGGTGAGGTGCATGAACTGCAGCGCCTCGGAGAGCCAGCCCTCGGGCGCCAGCGTGATCTGCCAGCCCAGGGTGCGCACCAGGAAGTTGGTCCAGAACGGCACCAGCACCAGGGCCAGCAGCATCGGCCGCGCCTTGGGCGGCGCCTTCACCGCGAGCCAGTAGGCGAAGGGCAGCGAGATCACCAGGCACAGCACGGTGCCGACGATCCCGATCTGCAGCGTGTTCCAGAACGTGTTGAAGAGGGTGGCGTCGAACGTCTCGCGGTACTGGTCCAGGGAGAGCCTGTCGGTGGAGACCGCGGTGAACAGGTCCGGCTTGTAGCCGAAGCTGTAGTAGATGATCAGGGTCGTCGGCAGGACGACGAAGAAGACCACCCAGGCCCAGATCGGGAACGTGAGCGCGGTGTCCGCGGAGAACCTTCTGCGTGCCATCTCAGCTCCCCGCCTTCGCCTTCATCGCATTGGTGATCGAGACGATCCGCGACTGGGTCTCGGTGATCTCCAGCGGCGTGAGCCGCTTCACCACGTCCGGAGCGGGGAAGACCAGGTCGGGGAACTCCACGCCCGCCTCCGCCGCCAACTCCTCCTGGCCGGCCAGCCCGGTCGGATAGCCGATGTACTGCAGCTCCTGCAGCCCCACCTCCGGGGTCAGCATGAAGTTGATCAGCGCGTAGGCCGCGTCGGGGCGCTGGGTGCCGGTGGCGATGGACCAGTTGTCCATCCAGAGGTTCGCGGTCGGGGTCGGGAAGACGAAGCGCCACTTGTCCAGGGTGTCGCTCTCCAGCATCCCCGACCGGGCGTCGCCGTTCCACGACTGCATCAGCATGAAGTCGTTGCGGACCAGGTTGAGCGACGGGTTGGAGGTGAACGCCGTGATGTGCTGCGCCAGGGTCTGGACCAGGTAGTCCTCGCAGGCGTCGAAGTCCGCTTCGCGGGTGGTGTTGAGGTCGATCCCGTTGGCCGCGAAGTAGATCGCCGTGATCTCGGCCGGGTCGTCCAGGATCGACAGGCTCCCGCTCGCCTCGTTGGTCGCCGCGTCCAGGAAGTCCTCCCAGGACTCCATCGGACGGGTCAGCCGCGTCGAGTCGTAGACGAAGCCGGTCGTTCCCCAGTTCTTGCAGACCGAGAACCTGTTCCCCGGGTCCCACGGCTGGTCGCGGTAGGCGGGATCGAGGTTGTCCAGATCGGGCAGCAGCGAGTGGTCGAGCTCGACGAGCAGCCCGTTCTCCGACATCATCGGGATGTAGTTGCCGGTCGGTACGACGACGTCGTAGCCGCTGGTGCCGCGGGTGGCGCCGAGCTTGGCGATCAGCTGCTCGTTGGAGGAGAAGCTGTCCATCTGGATCTCGGTGCCGAACTCGTCGCGGAACTGGGTGATCGTCTCCGGCGCGTTGTAGTCGCCCCAGGAATAGACGTTGAGGCGGTCCTCGACCACGCCGTCGGGCTCGGCCGTCGGCGCGAACGCACGGTCGCTGGCGCAGCCCGCCAGCGCGCCCACGCCGACCGCGGCGAACCCCCTCAGCAGCAGGCGCCGGCTCACCGGGCCGGCGAGCCGGTCCTCGACGAGGACCCGCACCGGGCCACCTCGCGGGCCAACTCTTGTGCCGGTCATTGCTGCTCCGCCGGGAAGAGGTCCACGGCCTCGGACTCCCAGCCGCACCACACCCGTTGCCCCGTCGTGAGGCCGACCGCGCCCGCCGTCGGGGTGCGCGCCAGGATCTCGCGACCGGAGTCGGTGTGGACGACGTGCTGGACGAGGTCGCCGAGGAACGAACTGCCCATCAGCGTGCCCTGGGCCCGGTTGCCCTCGTCGGCCGGCGGCTCCGCGGCCACCACGACGGCCTCGGCGCGCACCGCGACCTGCACCTCGGCGCCGGGGGAGTGCTCGGCCAGCTTCGCGGCGCCCGGCGTGAACACCGAGTCCTCGGCGACGACCCGGGAGCCGTCCACGCGGCCGACGGCGAAGTTCCGCTTGCCGATGAACTGCGCGACGAACGCGCTCACCGGGTGCTGGTAGATCTCGCGGGGGCTGCCGGACTGCTCGACCACCCCGCGGCTCATCACCACGATGCGGTCGCTCATCGACAGCGCCTCCTCCTGGTCGTGGGTGACGAAGACGAAGGTGATGCCGGTCTGGCGCTGGATCAGCTTCAGCTCTACCTGCATCTGTTCGCGCAGCTTGCGGTCCAGTGCCGACATCGGCTCATCGAGCAGCAGCACGGTGGGGCGGTTGACGATGGCTCGCGCGAGCGCCACCCGCTGCTGCTGGCCGCCGGAGAGCATCTTCGGCATCCGCTCGGCGAACTGGTCCATCTGCACCAGGGCGAGCGCCTCGCCGACGCGCTGCCCGATCTCCGCCTTCGGGACCTTGAGCTGGCGCAGCCCGTACGCGACGTTCTCCGCCACGCTCATGTGGGGGAAGAGCGCGTAGGCCTGGAAGACGGTGTTGACCCGGCGCTTGTGCGCGGGCACCCCGACGACGGACGTGCCCTCGAGGAGGATCTCGCCCGAGGTCGGATCCTCGAAGCCGCCGATCATCCGCAGCAACGTCGTCTTCCCGCAGCCCGACGGGCCGAGGAGCGAGAGGAACTCGCCGCCGCGGATCTCCAGGTCGACCGAGTCCACCGCGACCGCGGCGCCGTAGCGTTTGGTCACGTTGCGGACCGAGACGACCGCCTGCCCGTCGTCCGGGGGCGACTCGACATCGCTGGTCATCATCCGCTGCTCTCTCTCTCGTCCAGAAGCGCGCTCTCACCGCGCCAAGCGCCTTCGACGGTAGACCCCTCGCGGACCGGCCGGTAGCCTGCCGCGCCGGTCTCTTGCGACCGGTGTCCATTTTGAGACAGGCCTTGTGACAGACGCCACACGTGCGAGTACATTCGCCCGCACGCTAGGCGAATGCGCCTTGAGGTCGGCATAACGACGTCCCGCGGCGAAGCTGGAGAAGCGTCCCGGGCGCGAGGAGGCTCCCTGTGACAACGGCCGAAAGTCCAACGACCGAATCCGATGACGAAGCGAACCCGGAGAGCGGCGCACCCAGCTCGCGGAAGAAGTTGATGCGGACCGTCGGCATCGTCATCGCCGTCGTCTCCATCGGCGTCGCCGCATGGGGATCGAGGCAAGCCGCGGCGGTCGGCAACGATTTGCACGCGTCGATGACGATCATCGCCCCCGCGGCCGCGGGCGGCGGCTGGGACGGCGTCGCCCGGGAAATGCAGCAGGCGATGAAGGCCAACGGATTCGTCAACAATGTGCAAGTGGTCAACATGCCGGGCGCCGGCGGCACCATTGCGCTCGGCAATCTCTCGATGCTCGACGGAGAGGCCAACAACATGATGGTCGGCGGCACCGGTCTGGTCGCGGCCACCGTCCAGTTCGACTCCGATAAGCAGTTGGGCGACGTCACCCCGTTGGCGACGGTGGTCGAGGAGTATGACGTGATCGTCGTACCGGCCGACTCGCCCTATCAGACGCTCGACGAGCTCATGGCGGAGTGGAAGAAGGACCCGAAGGCGATGCCGTGGACGGGTGGTGGCTCCTTCGACCAGCTGGTCGTCACCGACCTCGCGCTCGCGGGCGGCATCGACCCGGCGCAGATCAACTACATCCCCTCCGACGGCGGCGGCGAGGCGATCGCGGCCCTGCTCAACGGCACCGCGAAGGCGGCGGCGGGCGGCTACCCCGACAACATCGACCAGATCGAGTCCGGCCGGCTGCGGGCGCTCGCCCTGGTCTCGCCCGAGCCGATCGACACGATCGACATCCCGACCACCGCCGAGCAGGGCTACGACGTCGAGCTCACGAACTGGCGCATCCTGGTCGCCCCGACCGGGCTGACCGAGGAGGAGGTCGGCGCCCTGCGGCAGCTCGTGCTCGACACGGTCGAGACGGCGGAGTGGGCCGACGCGATCAAGCGCTACCGCTGGACGGAGAAGGTGATGTACGGCGAAGAGCTCGACGAGTTCCTCAAGGTCGAACAGGAACGGATCGAGATGCTCTACGAGGAGATGGGGCTATGACGGACATGAGCGCTTCGGCGGGACCGACCACCAGGCTGAGCAACAACCAGATGCTGATCCGGGACATGATCATGCCCGGGATCCTCCTGGCGTTCGCGACCTACCTGCTGATCGGCAGCTTCACCATGAACGTGCCCGAGGGCACGATCTTCCCCGGTCCCCGGTTCTTCCCGGGCATCGTCATCATCGGGCTCTACCTGCTGGCGGTCGTGCTGATCATCGAGTCGATCAGGGAACGGCGCCACGACGAACGGTGGCAGGGCGACATGGTGGATCCCACCGCGATCGACCACATCGCGATCGACTGGCGCTCGTTCACCTGGGTCGTCGGAGGCTTCCTCGGCTTCGCGCTGCTGCTGAGCACCCTCGGCTGGGTGATCGCCGCGGGTGCGCTCTTCTGGTGCGTGGCGCGCGGGTTCGGCGAGAAGAACCTGGTGGCCGCCGCCATCGCGGGGTTCACCGTCAGCTCGCTCACCTACATCGGGTTCGCGATGGTGCTCGGACTGCAGTTGCCTTCGGGCCTTTTCGGATGGGGTGTCTGACATGGAGGTATTGGGACTACTCGCCGAAGGCTTCGCCGGCGCTTTGACCCCGGCGAATCTGGTCTGGGTGCTCATTGGCTGCATCCTCGGCATGGCCGTGGGCGTCATGCCCGGACTCGGCTCGTCGATGGCGGTCGCTCTGCTGTTGCCGGTGACCTTCGCTCTCGACCCCACCGCGGCGTTCATCATGTTCTCCGGTGTCTACTTCGGCGGGCTCTTCGGAGACTCGACGATGAGCATCCTGGTGAATATGCCGGGACAGGCGTCGGCGATCGCCTCCACATTCGAGGGCCACAAGATGGCGCTCAATGGGCGGGCGGCGCAGGCGTTGGCCACCGCGGCCATCGGCGCGTTCATCGGCGGCATGATCTCCTCGTGCATCGTCGTGTTCATGGCCCCGGCGCTGGCGGATCTGTCGAGCCAGTTCGGCCCGGCGGAGTTCTTCGCGCTGGCGCTATTCGCCTTCGTGGCCACCTCGTCGGTCGTCACCGATAATGCGGCCAAGGGTCTGGCGACACTCTTCGTCGGCCTGGGGATCGCGACCATCGGCGTGGACGGCGTCTCCGGCGCCCCGCGCTTCACGATGGGCTCGCCGTACCTCTTCGACGGCGTGTCGCTGGTGACGGTGACCGTGGCGGTGCTCGCGCTCGGCGAGGTCATCTTCATGGCCTGCCTCCAGCGTCACACGGCGGCGGGCGGCCAGCTCATCACGCCGACCGGGCGGCCGTGGCTCAGCCGCGAGGAGTTCGCCGAGGCCCTTCCCGCGTGGCTGCGCGGCACCGCGATCGGCCTGCCCTTCGGCGTGGTCCCGGCCGGCGGCGCGGACATCCCGACGTTCCTCGCCTACGGGCTGGAGAAGAACCTCGACGCCCGCAGCAAGAACCCGAAGTTCGGCACCACCGGCGCGATCCGCGGTCTCGCGGCGCCGGAGGCGGCCGCCAACTCCACCACCGGCATGGCGATGGGAGCCCTGCTCGCGCTGGGCCTGCCGATCTCGGCCACCGCGGCGCTGATGCTGGCGGCGTTCCGGCAGTACGGCCTGCAGCCCGGTCCGCTGCTCTTCGAGCGCTCGGCGGACCTGGTCTGGTCGCTGCTCGCCAGCTTCTTCATCGCGATGGTCGTGCTGCTGATCCTCAACCTGCCGTTCGCGATGGTGTGGGCGAAGCTGCTGCTGATCCCGCGCCCCTACCTCTACGGCGGCATCACCGTCGTGTGTGGGCTGGGCATCTACGCGGTCTCGGGACGGCTCTTCGACCTGCTCGTGCTCCTGGGCGTCGGCCTGGTCGGCTTCGTGATGCGCTCGGCGGACTACCCCCTGGCGCCGCTCATCATCGGCATGGTGCTCGGGCCGCTCGCCGAGACCAGCCTGCGCGACGCCGCGATGAGTTCGAACGGCGACTTCATGGTGCTGCTGAAGGGCCCGATCCCGATCTTCCTCTACACGGTGCTGCTGCTCATCCTCATCTGGACGGTGCGCGGCAAGATCATGGCGAGCCGCAAGGCGAAGCAGGAGGCCGGCGTCTAGCCCACCCCGTTGACGAGAACACGGCAGCGGCTCCCGCCCTGCCGTGTTCTCTCATTTTCCCCTCCTTGCCGGCGAAGGCGCCGAGTTGTCCCGGGGTATACCCCGGGGGGTATAGTCGCGGCATGCCCACGACAGAGATCACCATCGACAACCTGGAGCACACGGTCACGGACAACGACATCGTGCTGCTCGACTTCTGGGCGGCGTGGTGCGGCCCGTGCCGCAACTTCGCGCCCGTCTTCGAGCGCGCCTCCGAGGCGCACTCCGACATCGTCTTCGGCAAGATCGACACCGAGGCGCAGCGCGAGCTGGCCGCCGGATTCGGCATCACCTCGATCCCGACCGTGATGGTCTTCCGGGAGCAGGTGGTGGTCTACGCCGAGCCCGGCGCTCTCAACGCCGCGCAGCTCGAGCACATCATCGGCGAGGTGCGCGACCTGGACATGGAGGCCGTCCACGCCGCGATCGCCGAGCACGAGGCCGCGGAGGAGGACCGGCGGTGACGCGGATCGTCATCGTCGGCGGTGTCGCCGGCGGGATGAGTTGCGCCGCGCGCGCCCGACGGCTCGACGAGGACGCCGAGATCGTCGTGCTGGAGCGAGGGGAACACGTCTCGTTCGCGAACTGCGGGCTGCCCTACTACGTGGGCGGCGAGATCGCCGACCGCGACCAACTGCTCGTGCAGACGCCCGATCGGCTCCGCGCCGCGCTGGACCTGGACGTTCGGGTGCGCCACGACGTGGTGGGCCTGGACCCCGACGCCCGCCGGGTGCGGGTGAGCACGCCGGAGGGGGAGCGGGTCGTCGAGTACGACGCGCTGGTGCTCTCCCCGGGCGCCAAGACCTACCGTCCCGACGTCCCCGGGCTGGACTCCCCGCGGGTGCGCACGCTGCGCACGGTCGGCGACGCCGTCGCGCTGCGCGACCGGGTCGACTCCGGCGCGGAGCGGGCGGTCGTGCTCGGCGCCGGGTTCATCGGGCTCGAGGCCGCCGAGGTCCTCGCGCTGCGGGGGCTGGAGACCACGGTCGTCGAGCTGGCCGGCCAGGTGCTGCCGCCGCTGGACGCCGAGCACGCCTGGCGGGTCGCCGAGGAGCTGGGCCGGCTGGGCATCGCGGTGCGCACCGGGGTGGCCGCCCAGGAGGTCTTCCCCGGCGACGACGCGGACACGCTGATCCTGGACGACGGCACCAAGATCGAGGCCGACCTGATCGTGCTCTCCGCGGGCGTGCGCCCCGACACCGAGGTCTTCGAGCGCGCCGGCGTCGCCTGCGAGCGCGGCGCCATCCTGGTCGACGAGCACGGCCGCACCTCGCTCGACGGGGTGTGGGCGGTCGGGGATGCCACGCTCAGCGTCTGCCCCGTCACCGGCGTACGACGCCCGGTCGCGCTCGCGGGCCCCGCCAACCGCGCCGGACGCCTGGTCGCCGACCACATCCTCCGGCCCGAGGCGGCGCGGCCGATCCCGCGGCCGCTCGGCACGGCCATCGTGCGCGTCGGCGCCCTGACAGCGGGGATGACCGGTGCCAACAGGGCCGCGCTGCTGGCTGCGGGTGTCGACTTCCGGACCCTGCAACTCCACCCCCACCAGCACGCCGGCTACTTCCCGGGCGCCAGCCAGATCCACCTCAGCCTGCACGTGCGGGCCGAGGACGGGCTGCTGCTCGGGGCGCAGGCGGTCGGCGCGGACGGCGTCGACAAGCGCATCGACGTACTCGCCACGGCCCTGCGCGCGGGCATGACGGTGACGGACCTCATCGACCTCGACCTCTCCTACGCGCCGCCCTACGGGCAGGCCAAGGACGGGGTCAACCTCGCCGGGATGGTCGGCCAGAACGTCCTCGACGGCACGCTGCGACTGTGGGAGGCGAGCGACCTCGACGAGGTGGCCGAGACCGCCCTCCTGCTCGACGTCAGCAGTGCCGAGGAGTTCGCGGCCGGGCACGTGCCGGGGGCGCTCAACGTCCCGCACACCGAGCTGCGGCCCCGGCTCGCCGAGGTCCGCGACGCCGCGGCCGGCCGGCCCGTGCGCGTGATGTGCGCCTCCGGGGTCCGCTCCGCGATCGCGCATCGGGTGCTGACCCAGGCCGGCTTCGACTCCGCCTCACTCTCGGGCGGCCTGGCCACCCTGGCGGCCGTGTGGCCCGACCGGATGGAGAGCGACCAGCGATGACCACCGCCGACCTCGACGCCCAGCGCCGGATCCTCAACCGGCTGCGCCGCGCCCGCGGCCAGCTCGACGCCGTGATCGCGGCCGTGGAGGCGGGCGGCTCGTGCCGCGACGTCGTCACCCAGCTCGCGGCGGTCTCCAGCGCGCTCGACCGGGCGGGCTTCACGATCATCTCGACCGCGATGAAGGACTGCGTGGCGGACCCCGATGGCCCCCTCACCACCGAGGAGCTCGAGAAGCTCTTCCTCACCCTGGCGTGATCTTCTGGGCGCGAGCCCGGATCCGAACCGAATCTGCAAGGAGAACCAACGTGTGCCGAGCGGTCACATGTAAGAAGTGCGGCAAGACCACCTGGGCGGGCTGCGGTCAGCACGCCGACGAGGTCATGCGCCGCGTCCCCGCCGCCCAGCGCTGCCCGGGCCACGAGGGGGAGCCCGCCGCCGGGTTCTTCGCCCGTATCCTCGGAAGGTGACCCACCAACCTCCGCAGCCGGCCGTGAGCCGCCTGACCCCGTTCGCGGGGCGGCCGCTGGTCGTCGGCCTCGAGCCGGGTCTGCCGGACCTCGTCGCGCTGACGGCGGTGTCGCTGGCGGAGGCGACCGGTGCCCCGTGCCTCTATTTCGGCTACGCCGATCCGACGCGCGACGTCGTCGAGGAGTACGCCGACGGCACCGTGCGCCACGAACCGGTCGACCCCGACGGGCTGGACGACGCCTGGCAGGCGCGCTCGGCGGAGTTCGAGGCGCGGCTGGCCGAGCTGCTCCGTGACGCGGGGGTCCCGTGGGCGTTCCGCTACCTCGCCGGCCGCCCCGACCGCGCGCTCACCCACCTCGCGCGGGCGGTGGACGCCGCCGCCATCGTCGTCGGCACCCGCGCGCCCGGGGCGGGCGCCCACCTGCGGGAGGTGGTCGAGGGCTCGGTCGCGGTCCACCTCGCGCACCACCAGCACCGGCCGGTGCTCACCGTCCCGCTGAGCGTCGTGGACTGGAAGGCGACCCCGAGCATGTGGGGGCGCTGAGCCTCATGCGGATTCTCGGCTTCTCCGGGCTGGTGGCGTGCGGCGCCACCGTCGGCACGCTGCTGCGCGCGAGCATCGAGCTGGCCTTCCCGCACGGGGCGGGCGAGTGGCCGTGGGCGACGTTCTGGATCAACATCGTCGGCAGCCTGATCCTGGGCGCGCTGCTCGAGGCGCTGGCGCTGGCCGGGCCCGACTCGGGCTGGCGCCGCGTCGTACGGCTCGGCGCGGGGACGGGCGTGCTCGGCGGATTCACCACCTACAGCACCTACGTCCTGGAGATCGACACGCTCGCCCGGTCGGGGTACGCCGCGCTCGGCGCCACCTACGCGCTGGTCAGCATCGTGCTCGGGGTCGCCGCGTCGGGTCTAGGAGTATGGCTGAGCGTGTGGTTGAGCGGTCGCTTGAGGGGACTGAGCCGATGACCCTCCTGCTCACCGCGCTCGCCGGGGGCCTCGGCGGGGCCCTGCGGTTCCTGGTGGACACCGGCGTCGGGCGGCTCAACCGCACCAGCCTGCCGCTGGGGACGATCGTCGTGAACGCGACGGCCTGCCTGGCGCTCGGGCTGCTGACCGGCTGGGCGCTCCGTGTCGATGCGGACGGCATCCTCGCCGTGCTCGGGGTCGGGCTGCTCGGCGGCTACTCGACCTTCAGCACCGCCTCGGTGGAGGGCTTCCGGTTGCTGCGCGCCGGGCGGTGGTCGGCCGCCGTCGTCCACAGCGGCGGCATGCTCCTCATCAGCGTCGCCACCGCCACCGTCGGCCTGCTCGCCGGCTCCAGCCTCGCCTGACCCCGCCGAGTCGGCGCAAAGATGCACGAAGAACACGCCGAGTCGGCGCATCCGTGCACGGAAAACACGCCGAGTCGGCGCATCCGTGCACGGGCCGGACGCTCAACTGCTGACTCACGGCGGCCCAGGCGCTTGGGTCGCCGGGAAGTGCTGAGAAGATCGGTACCGCAAGCGGATCGCGGCGATTTTCTGAGCAGTTGCGAGAGTGCGCTGCCGGTTCCCACCAGTTGCGACGACGGCGCCACCGTGGCGCCGTACCGGATGCTCACGCGAAGGCGAAGTAGCGCAGGAAGACGTACAGCCAGGCGATGACCACGGACCCGATGGTGACGACGATGCCGTACTTGGTGAAGCCCCAGAAGCTGATCGGTTCCCCGGCCTTGGCGGCGATGCCGAGCACGACCACGTTGGCGCCGCCCGCGACGGCGGTGGCGTTGCCGCCGAGGTCCGCGCCGAAGACGAAGGCCCACCACAGCGGGCTGTCCGCGCCGGAGTTCGGGCTCGCCGCGACCATGTCCTCCACGATCGGCACGGTCGCGGTCGTGTAGGGGATGTTGTCGACGAAGGCGCCCACGATCCCAGAACCGAACAGCAGCACGGTCGCCGCGAGCAACTCTCGGTCGCCCATCGCCTCGGCCGCGATCTCGCCGATCCGGCCGATGACGCCGACCTTGACCAGCGAGCCGACCAGGACGAAGAGGGCCATGAAGAAGGCGAGCGTCGCCCACTCGACCTCCTCGAGGAACTCGTCGGGCTCGGTGCGCGAGACCAGGACGGTGGCCCCGGCCCCCATCATCGCGACGATCGACGGGTCGAGGTGGAGCACGGTGTGCAGGCTGAACGCGATCATGACCAGACCGAGCACGATCAGGCAGCGGATCAGCAGCCGCATGTTGGTGATGGCGTCGACGGGGCGCAGGTCGTCGAGCCCGTGGTCGTCGACCGGCGCCGACAGGTCCTTGCGGAAGAGCCACCGCGCGAAGAGCGTGTAGGCCACGAGCACGAGGACCGCGAGCGGCAGCGCGTGGATCAGGAAGTCGTTGAAGGTCAGCCCGGCGCGGCTAGCGATGATGATGTTCGGCGGGTCGGCGATCAGCGTGGACGGGCCGCCCAGGTTCGCCGCCAGGATCAGCGAGATGAGGTAGGGGACCGGGGAGATGTCGAGCCGGCGGCACACGGCCAGCGTCACCGGAGCCACCAGCAGCACGCAGGTGACGTTGTCGAGGATGGGGGCGACGACGGACGTCACCAGCACCAGGAGCACGAGCAGGCGGTAGGGGCGGCCGCCCGACTTCTGGGCGGCCCACAGGGCCAGGAACTCGAACAGCCCCGTCTGTTTGAGGACGCCGACGATCACCATCATGCCGAAGAGCAGGAAGATGACGTTCCAGTCGATGCCGGTGTGGGGGTCGAAGAACGCGGTCTCGACGTTGACGAGACCGATGAGCGTCATCCCCGCCACCCCGCCCAGCGCGGCCGCGACGCGGTGGACTCGCTCGGTGGCGATGAGGGCGTAACTGACGATGAAGATGGCGATGGCGGCTGATGCGACTACCACGCCGTCACGCCGTCACGCCGTCCTTCTCCGCACGCCGAACGCGCGGGCGCTATTCGGAGGTTCCAGGCCCTCGTACCAGTTGGCGAGCCGGCCGAGCTGACTCACCGAGCGCAGCCGGTCCTCGACCTTGCCGACCTGGTCCCGCGTGGCGACGACGAGCACCTGGTCCCCGATGCGCAGGCCGGTGGTCTGCTCGGGCACGATCGCTTCCTTGCCCCGGGTGATCAGGGCGACCGCCGAGCCCGGTGGGAGCCGCAGTTCGTCGACGGAGACGCCCGCGAGCTGCGAGTCCTCCTCGACCTCGAAGCGCAGCAGGACGCCGTCCATCCGGTCCAGGGTCGCGAAGCCGATCGAGACCTTGTGCACGAAGCTGCCCTTCTCCTCCCAGCGCGGCTGCCTGCCGCGGCCGATCGCGAGGCCGATCGCGAACCCGATGGCGGCGCAGATCATGCCCGCCGCGACGGCCAGCTCCAACTCAGCCGACCACATGGGCGCTCCAGATAGACCGTGGGC
>JBDHZS010000039.1:0-23748 GCA_039812025.1 Nocardioides sp.
AGGTTGTCTCGCAACTCCCATCCCAGACCAGTGGGCCACACCCGTCCCACACGCCACGCCGGTCACACCGCCACGTTTTCCCAGGTCACAGGCCCAACGACCGACTTTTCCTCGACCCTGGGTGATCGACCAGTCACGTAACCCAAGCCGAGCGTGAGCGGCGCGTCGAACAAGCCCTCTATAGCGGCGAGATGGAGGGGGTTCAGTGTCGACCCAGACACCTTGGCCGACTCCGACGACTACATCGCCGGCGTGATCGACTCCGACGAACTCATCGCCCGAGCCCGCGCCCGGTATGGCCTCGACTGATTTCGTCGACCCCTACCTCGACCCCGGGACCGGACTCCTTCGCAACCTCGTCGGCGCGTGAGAGAACGTCACTCTCATTGCGGCCGAGGGCACGCTTGTCTACGCTCGCGCAGTATCCTGAGGTTCCGAAGGAGGTGGACGTTCATGACCGCTTTGGCCGTCGAGCCTGAGCCTGTGCCGCTGGTCCGTGACCACGCTGGCCGTCTCATGGTGCCCGGAACCCGCATCTCCCTCGACGTCCTCGTCGCCGCCTTCAAACGGGGCAAGACTCCCGAAGCGATCCATCAGGGCTACGAGACGGTCTCGCTTGCCGACGCGTACGCGGTCTTCACCTACTACCTGCGCCACCGAGACGAGGTCGAGGCCTATCTCGCCGAGCGGGAGCGTCACGGCGCAGAGGTGAGGGCTCGAGTCGAAGCCACCTGGCCACCCGAAGAGGGCCTTCGCGCGAGACTCCTTGCTCGGCTTGAGTCGGATCGTGACTCCACAGTTTCTGGCTGACGAGAACATCGACCCTGACCTCGTTGTGGGGATCACCCGAGCGAGTCAGGACGTCGACATCCTGCGGGTTCAGGACGTTGGACTTCGGACCCAGGACGATTCGGCCATCTTGGACTGGGCGGCGCGCAACGGGCGCATCCTCTTGACCCACGACATCTCCACCATGCCAGATTTCGCATACTCCCGAGTTGCTGCTGGGGAGCCCATGCCCGGCGTCATCGTCATCCCCATATCGATCCCCATGGCTCGCATGATCGACGACATCGCACTCATCGCTGAGGTCACCGAGGCTTCCGAGTGGGCCAACCGCGTCGGGTACCTCCCTCTCCGCTGATCTGCGACACTCGGGTTGGATGACGAAGAGGGGCGACTGCCGTGACCGCAATTGAGTACCTGACGGAGGATGGCCAGGGGCGATACGCGCCGTGGTATGTCTCGGACCTGGTCCCGGAGTCCGCCGGCGAGACGGAGATCGCCTTCGTGTTTGAGTCGCCCCACGTGCGCGAGCTCGAAGCTGGCGTTCCTGTCGTTGGGCCGTCGGGGAGGGCTGCGCTTCGCTTCTTGATGCCCGAGGCTGCGGTTGACGAGAGCCTCGGATGCTTCGTTCAACGCAGGCTCAGCGTCGGCGACGGTCGCGTCGCGATCCTGAACGTGAGCATGGTTCCCATGCAGGGGGCTGCGTTCGTGGGCATGGACGCGCCGGACCTTGCCGAGGAGGAATGGGCTCTGATCGCGAAGGTCCGCCGTTCTACCTCGCGATCGCCGGACTCGATGCGTGATCCCGCGGCGAAGGAGGCGTCCATCGCGCTGCACCAAGGACTAGGCACTCGGATCAGGAACCTCGCTGCCGAACGAGACTTCCGGGTGGTGGCGGCCGGAGCGTTTGCGCAGCGGATGATGCATGCGATCCAGGACGAGTTGCCGCAACCGATGCTGTGCGTGCCGCATCCGTCGTTCAACCAATGGAACAGGGCCACGAACATGCATCGACCAGGACTGGTCGAGTCGCGAGCTCTCTTCGAGCGACTCGCACGCTGACTCGGACTATCCCGCTTGTCGACTGTAGCTCTGCGATCGTCCGGGGTACTCGGTGTCAAGGCCGGGTTGCCGCACAGCCAGCCAGGTGGCGGGACCATCAAGGGAGCGTGGAACTTCAAGTTGGCGGGCGTGGATCTGCAGGACATCGGCGCAGATCATCACGACCCCGATGTGCGGCGTCGTACTGGATCCACCACTGCGCCCATCACGACCGCTGCGATGGGTCAGGCCGACGTTCGTGCGGGTGTACGGCCTGATCCCGGACGCAGATTGACAACGCAGGGCACGATGTAGGGCATGGTGAAGACGAGCGTCTACCTGCCAGAGGCGCAGAAGGCTCGCCTCGATGAGGCGGCAGCGGTGTCCGGGCGTTCGCAATCCGACCTGATCCGCGAGGGCATCGATCAGGTCATCCAGGATCATCTGTATGTCCGTCCCAACATGAAGGCACGGTTCAGCGCGCCGCCGCTGGTCGACCGTGTCGACGAACTACTGAGCGACCTGGGCAGCGACCGCACGCCGTGAGGGTCGTTGCCGACACGGGCGGCATCGTCTCGGCGATGAACGACCAGGAGTTCCGGGCCGTTCTCGCCATTTCCGGACGCCCGGCCCTCGTGCTGCTGCCCTACGACGGCACCGATCGGGTGACCTGATCGACGCGCAGCACGAGATCGCCTTCGAACCGAGATCGCGCTGCTTCTCGACGTCGAGGACGTACGAGGAGGCTCGATGTCGGCACCGGTCCCGTCGTGGTCGTGGCGCGCGCGTGTCGGGTCCGACTGTCCGGGGAAGGCGTAACCCCGGCGATGTAGCCGAGGCCAGGGATCGTTCCGGGGTCTTCGTCGACAACGGTACGGAGGATCCAGGAGATGTCAAACACCGCGCCGGACAGCGGTCGCGCATGGCACCCGAAACCGGCCCGGTGCCGGAGGAAGAGGGCCGCGGGTCTACACCGGATCTCCGGAGATCGACGGCGCGACCGTGCCCACCGGGCGACCAGATTGCGCAGATGGAGAGATGCAACTGCGCAGACCGAGGTATCGTGGCGCCATGAGGAACGCGCTGAGGGTGGACCCGGCAACGATGTCGTCGAGCACCTGGGACGAGATCAAGGACTACCTCGCCGCCGCGGAGGCCGCAGGCGAGGTCGTTGAGATCACGTCGCGGCTCGAACTGCTCACCCCGGCCCAGGCAGCGGCTCGCTTGGGTGTCTCGCGATCGACGGTCGCGCGCCGCATCGAGCGCGGCGACATCCACGCCGTCAAGGTCGGCGCCCACCACCGCATCCCGCTGCGAGAGTTCGAGAGGTTCCGGGACGAGCGAATGGCCAAGTTGATCCGCGCCACCAGCGAGGAGGTCGAAGCCGACCTTTATGGCACGTAGCGCTCACAGGATCTTCCTCGACGCCAACGTCCTGGCAGCCCCGGTCACGCGGACGCTCCTGCTCGCTGGCGCCGCGGGCGCTCGCCATCTATCCGCGCGAGCGCAGGATGCGTTCGTTCGTGGCCGGGTCACGCTTGACGTGGAGGAGTGCGTCGATGTTGATGGCGTCGTCGTGGACGGCGTACGCCAGCAGGTAGGGAAACGGCACGAGGACCACACGCCGGAAGCCGGTGACGTACTCGGCGAAGACCAGCGGGTGCGCCTCGATCTGGTTGATCGCATGCACGATCAACTCGGAAAGCCGGTCGCCGAGTTTCGGGTCGATCTCGTCGTAGTAGGCGGTGGCGTCCGGCACGTCCACACTCAATACGTCCGGGTGGACACGCAGCCTGCGCTGACTCACGCGCGAAGAGCCCGGATTGCCGCGATGGCCTCGTCCTTGGTCAGGCCGAGGTCGGGGTTGGCGCGCAGTTCGGCGTCACGCCGGGCGACGAGTTCGTGCTGGTCGGGGGTGGGCACGGCCCCGCCGTCGAGGGTGCTCTCGATGTAGCCGACCAACTCGATGCGGTCGTCCGCAGGGAGAGCAGCCACCGACGCTAGAAGCTCTGTGCTCACCATGACCCCAATGTATCGAACCGGGCCGACATGCTCGACCGGATCGAGCCCGTGACGTGTCCAGGACCCCGGCGGAGCGATCTACGCCCAGCCCCAGTGGCGGCGCTGGGCGCTGACAGCCCAGGTGTTGATGGCCTCGACGGCGGGAGTTGCAGGCAGCGGTGTGTCGCCCTCGTCGAGCATGCTCCGAACCTTCGCCTCGAGCGCGGCGATCTCGTCCGACACCTCGTCGCGGCGTACCTCGCCACGCTTGACGGCCAGGACCCGTTCCCGCTGTTCGGTGGGCAGCGGCAACGTCAGCACCCCGGTTGAGGCGATCTCCAGACCCTGATAGGCCAGTCGCAGGGCGTGGCTGCCGTACTTCACGTCCCACCCGTACCTCTCGATCAGCTCGGGACGGTTGGGCATGTTGCGCTTGGACTGGCCGAGCATCCGTTCGTGTTGAGACTGCATGTAGCCCAGGAACCGCTCCACCGCCTGCTGCGAGAGGAACGCCGATCGCATCGCGCGCAGTTCCTCGCCCAGCGGCGTCACCACGATCAGCGACTCCTCGGGCGCGAACAGCGGCAGCATCACCGTCGGATTGCCGTTGATCGCGAGCCGCAGGTACTTGCGCAGCGAGTACAGGATCAGGTCGGTGTCGCCATGGCCGCTGCGCGCGCCCTCGGGCTGGGTGCGCCACACGTAGTCCTCGCGGTGCTCTTCGACGCCGAGGACGTACGACGGCGGCTCGATGTAGACGCCCATCTCGTCGTGGTCGTCGGTGCCCTCGATCGCGATGCCGTGGACACCGCTGCCGACCACCGAGCGCAGGATCTCCCCGCCCAGCGCGACCGTACGGTCGCCGTACTCCACATTCGGCGCCTCGTTCATGCGGACCACCCTCCCACCATGCGGGTTGGGCCCGCTCCTGGATTCCAAGTGGGGTGTTCGATCGACGCCGGATCCTCGGCCTCTCGCCGCCGAGCGGCAGCGGCTCTCACGTTCCAGCCATCAACTGATACCAACTCGCCCCGTAGTATCAGTTGTTCGCCGACACGGACGAGATCGCGCGGGCGAGTCCGTTCGCAGCCCGGACTCAGGACGGCCAACGCCGACCCTAGTATGGCCCCGGCCGAGTTCGTCGGCTTGACGCGTGACTGTTCGCCTCGCCGCCGACGAGCAGGTTGCGCACCCTGGCGACTCCTATTGGGTCGGTCCGGGAGGTGGCTCCGTCCAGGACCGCAGCCAAGCAACGGCTCGCTGAGCCGCAGAGCGGTGACGCTCCTCGACGGCGGGCAGGCGCTGGAGGACCACTTGGACATCGATGAGGCCACCACGTAGAAGGGCGGCGACGAAGTTCTGGTCCTTCTCCCGGAGAGCGCACAGTTTCGCGACGCAGAGGTCCTCCTTGTCGATGCACCAGCCCGTGAACACCGGATCCCCCGAGGGTGCGGCCGTGTTGGCGTTCTGAACCTTGATCAGTCGCTCGCGCCAGCCTTCCGGGAGCGCGGAGGTCTCCAGGTCGACGCCATCAATGCTGAAACCGTGCAGTTCCTCAAACGGCGAGAACTCTCCGGCGACGCCCTCAATGAGATCGGCCAAACGTGCGGTCTCGGCGTTGTCCTCGGCGATGGGGAGAATGTCCACCTCCAGCGACAGGGTGGCCTCGGGCGGGAGCTCGCTCTGCTCGAAGGTGCCGAGGATCGCCTGGGAGCCAACGACGATCACCTCGGGTCGGCCGATGATCTGGCATGCCGTACGGATCGCATGCTCAAGTTGGTCGCGACGCATCAGGCGGTCTTTGTGAGTATCTCGGTCCGCTCCTGCTGTGAGAGGAGCCCGCCCATCGGTGACACCTCTCGCATCTCGATCGAGGCTCGGTCCAGGCCTGTGAGTACCCGATGCAGCCCGAGCACGTCGCCAGTCTGGACGAGTTCGGTCCACCGTTCGAGGTTGCGTCGGTGCGGCTGTCCAGTGACGCCGTCACGCAGGCGCTGCAGGTTCCGCTCGATTGTCGGACGCCACTGCTCGAAACTGGGGCGAGTCAGGTGCGAGGAGAGCCTCCGGTGCAACTCCCACGAGCGCCGCTCTGATCGGGTCAGGGTCGGCTGAACGGCGCGGCGCACCACCTCTAGGTGATAGCCCATGCAGGACAGCAGCCGTTCGAGTTGCCCATCGCTCAGGTCGACTTTCCCCGCGAGGAACTGACTGATGCTGGGCTGATGGACTCCGCTGATGCGTGACAACTCGGACTGGGTGGTGCCCGTGTCGAGCATCACCTCGCGAAGTAGATCACCACGAGTCGTCACACACGTAGCATAGCAACGAAAGCTATGACCGACCACGGTGGAGGATTCTCGGTGCCAGATCGGCTCCTCGACGCCGAACGCGACCAGGCGGTTGCACGGTTCGTGCCGGATCGGCGAGGTAGTGGACCGGTCATGCTTGGGGTGACCGGCGGGAGTCGAACCCGCTCCCCCCTTTCGGGAACCTGGGCCACAGCCAGGCGAGCCACCGTTGCTCATCGGTCACAGTGCCCGCCGCGAGAGTCGAACTCGCACCCCGAAGGACCGGCCCCTCAGACCGGCACGTCTGCCTGTTCCGCCAGGCGGGCTCGCGGAAGAAGGTGGAGTCGAACCCCTGTCCGGTCAAGGACCCACCGTTTTCAAGACGGCTGCCCGGCCACCCAGGCTTCACCTTCCAAACAAATGACGACGGCCGCCCCGTCGAGTACGTCGTCTCGCTGGAGCGGCCCGATGAGCGGGTGCAGGACACCTACATCGGCGACTCCAGGGGCGAGAGCGACAGGCTCGACGCGCGGGAGGACGCGAGGCGGGCAGCACCCATCGCACGGGCCGCATGGCGACTCGCGTGGGCGTGCATCCGCTGGCTGGTCACGGTCTGTCCTCTCGCTTGCCCGGCCGGATTGCCGGAGCACCTCCAGGGTAGGGAGGCGTCCAGGACACGGCCAAACGACTTTTGGAGCGCCATCACGGAAGCCCTGCGCGGTCGAACTCCTGCTGCAGCCGTGGCCGGCGTCGGCGGGCCTCGCGCAGGTCCGCGATGAACTCATTGACGTCGGCCGAGATCTCGGCCCCCGCTGAGAGCTTCCGCATCATCGCCAGTCGCCGTGCTGCGAGGCGCCCGCATTGACGAGCTCGTGGTCGACCAGGCGGCGGTGGATCGGCAGCGTCGCGGTCGGGTCGACCTTCTCGTACCCCTTGATCAGCTCGGCCCAGGTGCGGTCGTCGTCCAACTCCAGTGAGTGCGCGAGATCCCAAGCGCCCGTGACGTCCTTCAGGGACATCAGCGTGAAGAGCACGGCTTCGTTCGGTCGCGCGGACAGCGTTGCCAGGACTTCGTCGGCGTACGACCCCCATTGGCTGCCGGTCGCCCTGTGCAACCGGGCTGCTGTCGTGGAGGACGGCCAGCGCCGGAACACGGTCAGCCGCGCATCGATTGCATCAGCGGGCCGGTGCTCACCGAGCAGCGTGCACCAGTATTCGGCGGCCTGGAGGGACTGGTGGCCCGGGCCGATCTCAAGTCCCTGGTGTGCCCAGTCGATGGCCAGGTCGATCTCTCCGATCTCTGCGAGTGCCTCGGCCGTGTCCTGGAACCGCATGGCGACCTTCCGATCGCGGGCGTGCGTGCGGACGATCGCCTCCACATCGCGATCGAGTACGGCGAGCCGCCGGTCGTTCCACTGCAGGACCCACCGCGCGTGCCGGTCTGGGTCAGCGGCCAGCCAGTCGCCGGGGTCCGGGCTGAGCGTCGCGCGCACTTCGTCGAGCTTGGCGCGGTACGCCGCCGTACCCCTCTCACCGAGTGCCGGCGCATAGCCGACTGGGTCGAGCTCGAAGAAGTCGACGTCGCCGTCGAACTGGAACTTCATCATCCAGCTGACCAGCCTTGCCGCCGGCACTCGCGCCGAGGCCGCCGCCCGGGGATGGAGGGCGAGTAGCCGCCGGCATGCGTGCCCGATGATCCCCGCGGAATCGTCAGCCCGGGCGATCACCTTGATCGCACTCGCCAGCGCCCGGTGCGTCACCGAGTAGAACTCGGCCGGGTCCGTCGTCGGGGCGGCCGACTCCAGGATGTCGATCGCCTCGTGCATCCTGGCGCCCGTGACGGCTGGCACTGCTATAGCGGTGAAGATCAGCGCGAGTGCGCATCGGCGGGAGAACCGCGTCGGCCAGGGAGATCGCCATGGGCCCATCCTCTCAAGGTGTTGGGCCGCAAGGCGGAACCGACGATGCAGCGGTGGTGATCGATTCCGCCCCGTGGCGTAACCGAACGGTGCAAGACTCGGACTCGTGCCACGCAAGATCCTCGTCACAGGCCCCGCCGGCGTTGTCGACCTCGTCGAAGTCCAGGCGGACAACGAGCAGGAACTGCAGGAGATCCTGCGCGAGAACCCGCAGCTTGTTCCTGCCGAAGATCTCGGGCTCATCGGTGACCTCCTGGTAGTCGGGCGTGAGACCCAGGTGGCCTCGGGTGCCATCGACCTGTTGTGCCTGTCCAGGTCCGGTGAGCTCGTGATCATCGAGTTCAAGACAGGACCCCAGAACTCAGACTTTCGGCATGCGCTTGCGCAGGTCATCGACTACGGATCCGATCTCTGGAAGCTCGAGGACTGGGAGACCTTCGACGAGGGAGTCGTTCATCGCTACCTCAAGAGCCAGTACGTCGATCCCAGGTTCAAGGCGTGCGCCGACCTGCGTGGGGCAGCCACCGTGGGGTGGGACCTGTCCGCAGCTGAGTGGGACGCCCTCTCGACGCGGCTCGATCAGGTCATCAAGGAGGGCGACTTCCACTTCGTGGTCGCCGCACAGCGCTTCATCGACTCCATACAGACCTCGGTGAGATATCTGAACGCTACGGCGCAGGCGGGGCGGTACTTCCTGATGGAAGTGATTCGCCTCGACGGAGGCGGCCAGACCGCGTACGCCGCGCAGATCGTGCACAAGCCCGAGCGACGTTCCGGCAGTTCCAGCCCGACGAGCAAGACAGACGAGGACGAGTTCCTCGGCAGGCTCACAGACCCTCAGCACTGTGAGGCGATGAGCGAACTGTTCGCGTCGGCCCAGGCGCTCGGCCTGACGATGGAGTGGGGCTCCAAGGGCGCTTCCATCCGTCTGAAGTCCCCGGACCGGCCCGAGCCGATCTCCATCGGCTGGGCCTTCGCGGAAGGCGACGGCTGGACATGGGCCAAGCACGTGACCCTCGGCGTTGATCCCAACACGTTGCAGAACCATCCGTCGGTTGAGCCTGCGATCCTCGACTACTGCCAGAAGGTCAAGAGCGTCGAAGGTGCGAAGTCCGCAGGCGGAAAGTCGAACGCAGCCATCTTCGAGCCGCGTGTCTTCGTCAACGTGAGGGACGAGCTGATCGGCCTGTTGGGCGAGCTGGCCTCGGCAGCCAGTCGATAGGTCTGAGCGCTGCCGCTGCAGGCCCCGCGCGTGGACCCACAACTCATCGAGGCGGGCGACCGGCCGCGAAGTGTGGGCCGTTGCACTCACCGGATGAGTGCAGGGGCCCATGCTTCAGGTCGGTTCCCAGAGCGTGGGCCGTTGCATGCACCGGGCCAGTGCGCGGACCGTGCTCACCACTGCGGAGTGACCATTCCGCGAAGGAGACGGCCGAGCCTCGTGCGTGCAGGAGGCCGAGACGCGACGGTTGACATGTGACCTAGGTCATTGATTGGTTGAAGGGCAAGTCAGTGCCCGACCGGCCCCGAGGTTCCCATGCGTCTCAACAACCTGTCCATCAGCGTCGCCGTGGCCGGACTCGCCGTGCCACTGCTGGTCACCACGACGGTGTCGCCATCGTCCGCGGCCGACGCCGCCTCGCACTGCGATCCCTTCATGGCGCCGACGTACGCCGGCAACGTGCCCACCCCGACCGAGGTCCTCGGGTTCGAGCTCGGTGCCCAGGAGGTCACCTCCGACGAGGCAGAGGAATACCTGCGCGCCGTGGCCGACGCCAGCCCGCGGGTGCAGGACGGCGTGATGGCGGTCTCCGCCCAGGGCCGGAAGCTCTGGTACGCCGTCGTCGGGGCGCCGCGCGACGTACGGGCCGCGCAGGCGGCGGCCAAGGCCCTCCGCAACCCGCACACGTCGCCGCGGCGCGCGGCCCGGATCGCCGCGAACGCCCCCGCGATCGCCTGGGTCGCGGGCAACGTGCACGGCAACGAGGAGAGCGGCGCCGACGCCGCGCTCCGGGTCCTGCACGACCTCGCCGACCGCACCGACTGCGCCGCCTCCCGGGTCCGCAAGAAGATGGTCACGGTGATCGTGCCGACCCAGAACCCGGACGGCCGCGAGCTGGACTTCCGGCGCAATGCCTACGGCTTCGACATGAACCGCGACTGGTTCGCGCGCACCCAGTCCGAGACCGACGGCAAGCTCGAGCTGCTGCGCAAGTATCCGTCGGTGCTGTTCATCGACGACCACGAGATGGGCTCCGAGGGCTACTTCTTCCCGCCGAACGCCGACCCGGTGCACCACGAGATCGCCGACCGGTCGATCGGCTGGATCAACGACCTGTACGGCGCCTCGATGCAGCGGGAGTTCACCGACCAGGACATCCCGTACTTCAACTACAGCATCTACGACCTGCTCTACATGGGATACGGCGACACCGTCCCGACCACCGGATTCCTCGGTGCCGGCATGACCTTCGAGAAGAACAACGCCGACCCGATCGAGGACCGGGTGCGGGAGCAGTACGTCGCGGTGTGGACGTCGCTGAACGCGCTGGCCGGACACAAGAAGTCGGTGCTCAAGGGCTGGGCGGCCTCGTACCGGGAGGCCTACCGGGAGGGCGTGCGCGGCAAGCTGGAGCCCAACCAGGTCTTCGCGCCGGGCAGCGTGCTCGAGCAGCAGGTCCCGGACGAGCGGATCCGCAGCTACTTCATCCCGCGGTCCCGCGCGAAGGCCGCCGAGGTCCGTGACCTGGTCCGCCGGTTGCAGCGGATGGACGTCGAGGTGCGGGTCCTGACCAAGCGGCTCCGGGTGCCGGACTACCGCGAGTACGGCGCCAAGCGGGACCGGGCGGTCTGGCTGCCGGCCGGCACTTACTACATCCCGATGGCGCAGGCCCAGAAGCACTGGGTGCAGGCGATGCTCGGCGAGGACAGCTACGTGCCGTTCCCGTACTTCTACGACGTGACGGCCTGGAGCCTGCCGATGCTCTACAACGTCGACGGCGGTCGGTCGGGCGTCGTGCTCGCGCCCACGTCCCGACCCGCTCCGCAGTTGTCGGCCTCCCGGTCGCCCGGCCACGGTCCTCGCAACCCCAAGGTCGGCGTCTGGCTGCTCGACCCCGACAGCACGGCCGCCTACGAGTCCGAGGGATGGATGCGCTGGCTCTACGAGCGCAAGTGGAAGCTCCCGTACACCAGCATCACCAGTGACGTGATCGGCGCCGGCGCGCTCGACGGGCTCGACGTGCTCGTCACGCCGGACGGCGACGCCGAGGCGGCCTACGAGCTCCTCGGCGAGGGTGGACGTGCAGCTCTGGAGCAGTGGGTGGCCGACGGCGGTCGGTTCGTCGGCATTCGTGGTGGCACCGAGGTCGCCGCGCGCCTCGGGCTCACCACGGCCACGCTGACCGAACCGACCTCGGACGTCCCCGGGTCGCTGATCCGGGCGAAGGTCGACCCGGGCCCGCTCGGCAAGGGCGTCGGCGACACCACCTGGAGCTTCTGCGCCTACGACTGGGTGATGACGGTCGCCGACCGTGACTCCGCGGCGGTGAGATTCCCGACGACGAACAGCCCGGCCTGGTTCATCTCGGGTTACGCCAGCGGTGCCGAGGAGCTGGCCGGCACCGCAGTCGCCGTCGACGAACGCTACGGCAGCGGCCGCGTGGTGGTCTTCGCTGCGGACCCGAACTTCCGCGGCTACACCGACGGCATGCAGAAGGTCCTCTGGAACGCCGTCTACGGCAAGAACCCGCCGGCCGCGAAGGCGCCGCAGGATGCCAAGGTCGAGCGAGGCGCGGCGGCCGAGGCGGCGCGCGCGCTCGCGCCGTACCAAGGTCGGATGATCGTCACCGTGCGCTCGACCGCTGCGGACCGAGCCGCGGAGCTCATCGCGACGTACGGCGCCAAGGCCCGGGTCGAGTCAGTCCGTGACGGGCTCACCCGTTTCGTCATCGCGACCGGCCCGGCCGAGGAGAGCCCGTACGCCCGCAAGCTCGCCGCCGACCTCGCCGATCTCGGCGACGGAGTGGTCGCGGTCCGACTGCCCTGATCCGGACCTCAACGCGCATCGCCCAACCCGTGCACCTACTTGTCTGCCGGAGTACGTCCAGGGTATGAGGACGTCCCGGAGGAGGCCAAGCGACGTTCAGAGCGCCATCGCGGTAGCCATCGCCCCTACGGCGGGCCAGGAAGTGTGTGGGCCGTTGCACTCACCGGACGAGTGCGTACGCCCATGCTGTGGGCTGGGCCAGGAAGTGTGGGCCGTTGCACTCACGGGGTGAGTGCGCAGGCACATGCTTTGGGTCGGGCCCGAGAGTGTGTGCGTCTGCACCCGCCACATGAGTGCAGAGGCACACGCTTTGGGGTCGGAAGCAAGATCAGGGCTCGGGGCGATTCCCGAGCCCGGCGTCGCGCGCCCGGATGATCGCGTCGGCCCGATCGGTGGCCTGGAGCTTGGCCAGGATGTTCGAGACGTTGTTGCGCACGGTCTTGGGCGCCAGGAAGAGCGCCTGGGCGATCTGCGAGTTGTTGCGGCCGGCGGCGATGAGGTCGAGGATCTCCAGCTCCCGCTCGGTCAGCTGCGGGAACGCCGACCGGTCGGGCGCGGCCCCGCCGCCGGAGAGCAGGTCGGCGATGCGCGTGGCCAGTGAGGCGCCGAAGACCAGGCCGCCGGCATGGACGGTCGCGATCGCCTGGCTGACCTCATCCTGGCTGGCGCCCTTGACCAGATAGCCCCTGGCGCCGGCCCGCATCGCGGCCAGGACCGTGCCGTCCTCCTCGCCCATGGTGAAGATCAGCACACGGACCTCGGGTAGCTGGGCCGTGAGCCGGCGGGTCGCCTCGATCCCGTTGAGCACCGGCATCTGGAGGTCCATCACCACCACGTCCGGCCGCAGCCGCTCCGCGTGCTCGATCGCCTCGGCGCCGTCGGCGGCGGTCGCCACCACGTCGACGCCCGGCTGGGTGGAGAGCAAGGACGCGAGCCCGTCGCGGAACACCGGATGGTCGTCCGCGATCACCACCCGGACCGCCCGGGGGTCCTCGTGCTCATTCACGGTGCCTCCTGGTGAGAGCGCAGCCTCGTGGCGGGCATGCGGGTGCGGGTCGATGCGCTCTCGCGTCGCTCACGGGTTGCTCCTCGTCACGGGCAACCACGCTCGCACACGGGTGCCGCCGCCGGGCGGGCAGGACACCTCGGCACGGCCGCCCAACTCCTCGGCCCGCTCGCGCATCGACCGCAGGCCGACCCCGGCGACCCGGTCCGGCTCGATCCCGCGGCCGTCATCGACCACGTCGACGACCAGCCTGCCGGGCTCCCCGGCCAGGCGCACCTCGATAGCGCTGGCGCCGGAGTGGCGTACGGCGTTGGTCAACGCCTCGGAGGCGATCCGGTAGGCGGCGACCTCGACCGCGGCCGGGAGCGGTGGCAGGTCATGGGTTCGCAGCGAGACGTCGAGGGCGGGGGAGCGCACCCGGTCCGCCTGCTGGTCGAGGGCATCGAGCAGCCCCAGGTCGTCGAGAGCGGGCGGGCGGAGACCGTGCACGAGACGGCGTACCTCCGCCAGCGCCTCGGTCACGTCCTGGCGGGACTGGGCGAGCATCCGCCGCGCGGTCTCCGGGTGGTCGTCGAGGGAGTTGCCGGCGGCGTCGAGCCGCATCGCGACCCCGCCGAGGACGGGGCCCAGACCGTCGTGCAGGTCGCGGCGGATCCTGCGCCGATCGTCCTCGCGGGCGAGCACCAGCTGCTCTCGGCTCGCCTGCAGCTCGTCGGCGAGCCGGCTGCTGCGGATGGCGATGGCGGCCTGGCGTACCACGTCGAGCAGCAGCTCCTGATCGCGCCGCGACAGCAGCGAGCGCACTCCGATCACGGGGAGCACCAGCTGCCCGACGTCCTCCGAGCCGTAGCGGATCGGGACCACCCTGGTCGCGGCGGGCTCGCTGCCGTGGGTCGCGCTGTGCGTGTCCCCGCCGTACCCGAAGACCTCGACGCGGACGAAGCCCAGCTTGAACGCCCGAGCGATCGAGGTGGCGAGGGCCGGGAGCTGGGTCTGGACGCCGCTCGCCCCCTCCAGGCTGGCCGCGAGCTCCGACACGACGTCGTACCGGTCCGCGCGCCGGCCCAGCAGGGCCGTGCGCACCCAGCCGCCGATCCACGACCGCAGGGGTCCGTAGGCGGCGAGGGCGAGCAGCAGTACGACGAGCGCGACGCGGCGCTCGTCGAGCCGGTCGCCGACCGCCAGGCCGATCCCGACCACCAGGGCGACGTCGATCGCGATCACCGTCAGCGCGACCAGGACGTAGACGAGCGTCTCGGCGATCAGCGCGTCGACATCGCGGATCTCGGGAGCGAGGATGCCGATCGCCATGGAGACGCCGGTGACCCCGAGGCACAGGACCAGGCCGATCGTGGTGATCGTGCTCGCCGGGACGATGAGCGCGCCGCAGGTGAGGATCACGCACATCACCGCGGCCCACAGCAGCCACCGCAACTGGGTGCGCTGACGGGAGCCCGCGCGGCGCTGCCGGGCGAAGACGACCGCCACGGCGAGCGCCAGCGACAGCAGCGTGGTCGCCTGGGCGGCGCCGAGCAGCGCGGTGGCCGCGGCCTCCGACAGGGGGAGCGACGGCATCCCCGTCACCACGGGCATCGTGAAGTCGTCGGTGGAGAGCACGGAGGGCGGCGCGACCACCAGCGCGGCGGGCAGCGCGAACGCCGCGGCGATCGTGACCCGGCTGACGACGCCCCACCGCCCGGACAACAGCCGCCCGTCCGGATAGATCACCAGTACGACGGGCAGTGCGGCGAGCAGTACGGAGCCGAGTTGCACCACGACCCACACGGCGAAGCCGGTCAGCTGCAGGTCCGGGTCGGCGGCGACGCCGCGGGCCGCCCACGCCTCCCCGATCCCGTCGACCGACCAGAACAGGCCGCAGACGGTCATCACCCAGCCGACCGGATGCCGCGGGTGCCGGGCCAGGACGGGGGCGGCGCAGCCGACGGCCAGGATGCCGACGGCGGCCGTGACCGCACCCCACCCCATCCCGACCGCAGCCCGGTCCGCCGGGGAGTTGCCAAGGTCGAGCAGCAGCGCGAGGAGCGTGCAGCCGACGGCGACCCCCACCAGGGCGGCCGGGAGCGCCCAGGCGGCCGATAGCGCCCAGGACACGCGGCGGGCGGGCGGGGACGAGCTCACCCGAGAAGTATCGGGGGCGCCGGTGTCCCGTGTCCCGGGCTCGGTGTCCCGCCTCCCCGGGACACCGTCAGGACGCCAGCAGGGGACACACGCCGGGACGCCGAACCCTGCCGCCCGGGTCGCGGCAGCCGTCAGTGTCCTCGGTGTCGGCACCACCAAGGTGCCCCACCCGATCAGGAGATCACCATGAACCCCATCCAGGAAGCACAGGCGCTGGCCCGCTCCGACGTACGCCCTCCAGTCCCCACGACGGCCGGAGACGCGGCGGCCGGAGACGCGACGGCTGTGGCCACGACGGCCGGTACGACGCCGTACCGCCGCCAGGGGATGCTGCTGACCACCGGCGCCCTGGCGTGGGTCGCCGCACAACTCGCCGTCGGCAGCCTCGCGCCCAGCGAGAGCAGCGGCGGGCTGATCGTCTTCGGCCTCGGGTCCGGGCTCTTCCAGCTCGGGCTGCTCGGCCTGCTGACCGTGCTGTTCCGCACCCAGGCCCTCGGCTCCGGCAGGTGGGCCCGGTTCTTCCTCCGCCTCGAGGCGGTCCTGATCTCGCTCGCGATCGCCTCGACGGTCGTGGACATGTTCGGGATCTCGGACCCGGAGCAGACCGGCTGGGCGATCCTCGACGCCTTCTGGCCGCTGTCGATGTTGGGCATGTTCTTCATCGGCATCCGCATCGCCGTGGCCGGCCGGTGGACGGGCGTCTCGCGGTTCTGGCCGCTGGTCGCGGAGAGCTGGGCCGTCGTCACCATCCCGACGCTGGGCATCGCCGGCCCCACCGCGGCACTGGTCGTCTCGTCGGTGCACCTCTGCGTCGGGTACGCCGTCCTCGGCCAGATCGTCGCCCGCAAGCAGGGCTGACCGCGCCCGAGCCGAGCCCAGAGCCCGGACCGCCCGGTGCGGTCCGGGCTCTGTCATGGACGGGTCATCGGGGTGGGGCGACCAGCCGGCGGATCTCCCCGGCGATGAGATCGGGATCGGTGAGGGGGACGTAGTGGCTGGAGTTCGTGGCCAGGACGTGTCGTCCGTGGGCCGACTGGGCCGCGCGGCGGGCGTGGGAGGCGTTCGCGACAGCGCGGATCGCCATGCTCATCCCGTCCCCGGAGCGTGCTCCCGAGATGACCGTGACCGGGATGTCGCCCAGCGCCGGGGGCGTGGCCCGCCAGGTCGCCAGCTCGTCGAGGAACGTGCGGGCCTGCTCGCGGGCGGTCGCCATGACCTGGGGCGTGAACGCCTCGTCGAGCATGTCGCGCCGTACGTCGGGTGGCGCGGCCTTCAGCAGTCCCGGATAGAGGAACCGGAGCAGCCGGGCGCGGGCCAGCAGGCCGCCGAGGGCGAGGGCCGCGCGCTCCTGGCGCCGGAACCGTGCGCCGAAGAGCGTCTCGGCCGCCTCGTCGGTCGGGTCCACGAGCACCAGGCCGGCGATCCGCTCGGGGCGGCGCGACGCGGCGAGCCGCACGATCGGGCCGCCGGCGCTGTGGCCGACCAGCACGTACGGCGCCGGGCCGGGGTCCAGGCCATCCAGGAGGTCGTTGAGGTCGTCGGCCATCCGGGTCAGCGTGCGGCCGGCCGGGTCCGGGCGGCTGCGGCCCAGTCCCGAGCGGTCGTAGACCACGGCCCTCGTGAACTCCGCGACCAGGGGCTGGACCGCCGCCCACGACGAGCGCGACGCGGCGGCTCCCGCTTCGAACACGACCGTCGGCTCCCGGTCGGCACCCGTGATCGGCTCCGGCCCGGCGAGCGTCATGGTGTGGAGGGAGCGTCCGTCCCTCGTCGGTGTCCAGGTGGCGGTGCCCTGGGTGTGACCGTGAGGCTGGCCCACCATGTGTGTCATGCCTCGGTGAACGTCAGCAGCGTGATGCTGGGTCGGCGGTCGCGCACCCAGGGCGCACCCGCGACCGCCCGCAGCGCCGGGCTCGCCCACCTGCCGCGGCCCGGGGGCAGGAGGATGTCGCGGGCGGCGGCGACACCGGGGATGGTCTCGGGCAGGCGGGCCGCCTCGGACACCGTCTGGGTGGTCGGCATGGGCGGCGCGACGTACCGGTCGGAGAGCTTGACCTTGCCCTTGAGCGTCATCGCGCTGAACCAGGCGGGGATCGAGTCGTAGAGCAACCGCCCGCCCGGGAAGTGCGTTGCCAGGTCGGCGATGAGGGCGTGCACCTCGTCCTTGGGCAGGTACATGAAGAGTCCCTCGGCGGTGAGGATCGCCGGCCCCGCGGGGACCTCCTCGAGCCAGGCGCGGTCCAGCGCCGACCGGGCGATCCGGGTGATCGCCTTCTCCTCGGGGAGCAGCCGTTGTTGGACGTCGACGATCTCGGGCAGGTCGATGGAGTACCACGCGACGTCCGGCCGACCCAGCCGCCAGTACGTCGTCTGCAGACCCTCGCCCAGCGCCACCACCGGCCCGCGCGGGTGGTCGGCGAGGAAGTCCCGGACGGCCGCGTCGACGGCCAGCGCCCGGAGCGGATGGGACTGGCTCGGCTTCCCGAACCGCTCGAAGTCCTCGCCGGCGTCCTGCTGGAGGGTCCGGTAGAGGCGGACGGCCTCGGGGTCGTCCAGATACGAGTCGGGGCGCATCGCCTCGACCGCACGGTTGCGCAGCGTCCACAGCGCTGTCTCCGGTACGCCGCCCAATGCCGGACCGACCATCACCACTCCTGAAGTTAGGTATGCCTAACTCTATGCCACCGGTGTGCGCGTGTCGCCGGCCCGACGGTCAAGAGTGTGGGCCTGCACACGCACCCGGTGAGTGCGCCGGCCCCCGGTCTGATCCCGTAGTCTCCTCAAGTGGAGACACCGGTGTTCGCCACGAAGCTCTTCCGCCCGAGCAGGCGCGAGAGGCTGGTCGCGCGGTGGCGGCTGATCGAGGAACTGGACCGGTCCCTGGCCGAGCACCACCGGCTCACGCTCGTCTCGGCCCCCGCGGGCTTCGGGAAGACCACGCTGCTCGGCGACTGGCTGGACTCGCTCGCGCAGCGTCGTACCGACGTCGACATCGCCTGGCTGTCCCTCGACGGCGCCGACAACGACCCCGCCCGGCTGCTGCGCCACCTCGTTGCCGCCCTCCGCCGCTGCGGCGTGGAGGTGGATCCGGGGCCGGACAACCCGGACGTCGCAGCGGCGCTCGCGGACCTCGTCAACGAGCTCACGGCAGTGGGGGAGCGACGCCTGCTCCTGGTGCTCGACGACTACCACGTCATCGACGACGCCGCGGTCCACGAGGCGATCGGCTTCCTCGTCGACAACCTGCCACGGGGACTCCACCTGGTGCTCGCGACCCGCTCGGACCCGCCGCTGCCGCTGACCCGGCTGCGCGTCCGGGACCAGCTGGTCGAGTTGCGGGCGGCCGACCTGAGGTTCACGCCGCGGGAGGCGCGCGACTTCCTCAACCAGGTCATGGGCCTCGACCTTACGACGCGCGACGTCGAAGCGCTGGAGGCGCGCACCGAGGGCTGGGCCGCGGGGCTCCAACTGGCGGCCCTGTCCCTCCAGGCCACCCGCACCCGCGACGAGACCGACCGCTTCATCGCCGACTTCGCAGGCAGCAACCGGTTCGTCATCGACTACCTGGTCGACGAGGTCCTCGCCCGCGTCCCGCCCGAGACCCACCGGTTCCTGCTGCACACCTCGGTGCTGGACCGGCTCACCGGGCCGCTCTGCGACGCGGTGATGGGTGGCGCCGGCGGTGTCGACGGTGCCGATGGTGCCGGGACGCTCGCACGCCTGGACCGCGACAACCCTGTTCGTGGTGGCGCTCGACGCGGAGCGCTCCTGGTACCGCTACCACCACCTCTTCGCCGACGTCCTCCACGCCAGGCTCCTGGCCGAACAGCCTGACGCGGCGCCGGCGCTCCACCGACGTGCGACCGCCTGGTACGCCGACCACGACATGCTCCCCGAGGCGATCCGCCACGCGCTCCTCGGCGGTGACGCCGCGCGCGCGGCCCACCTGGTGGAGCGGGCCGTGCCTCGGACCCGCCGTGCCCGCGAGGACGCGACGCTCCTGGGATGGATCGGCGCGCTTCCCGACGACGCCGTACGGCGCAGCCCGGTGCTGAGCCTGGTCGCCGGCTGGTCGATGCTGATGGCCGGCGACCTGGACGCGACGGAGCGCCGGCTCGACGATGCCGACGCGGCCCTGGCCGCGGGCGAGGGCGACCCTGAGCTGCGTACGACGTGGGCCGAGACGGAGGACCTGCGCACCGCGCCCGCGACCGTGAGCGTCTACCGCGCGGCGCTCGCCCAGGCCCGCGGCGACACCGCCGGCACCGTCGACCACGCCCGCCGCGCGCTCGACCTCGCCGCCCCGGACGACCACCTCGTGCGCGGCTCGGCCGGCGGCTTCCTGGGGCTGGCGGCGTGGGCGGCCGGGGACGTCGAGCGGGCGATCACCACCTTCTCGGATGCCGCCCGCAGCCTGCGGGCGGCGGGGAACCTGGTCGACGCGCTCGACAGCACCGTCGTACTCGCCGACATGTGGCTGACCGCCGGCCGCCCCGAGGAGGCGCGCCGCCTCTACGACCGGGCGCTGGCGACCGCGACCGCCCAGGGAGAGCCCTACCCGCGTGCCACCGCCGACCTGCACGTGGGGCTCGCCGAGCTCGATCTGGAGCGCAACGACCTCGACGGCGCCCAGGCCCATCTCGACACCGCGAAGACGCTCGGCGAACGTGCGTCGATCACCGAGAACCGGCACCGCTGGTACGTCGCGGCAGCCCGGCTGCGGGCGGCGACCGGCGATCATGCCGCCGCGACCGACCTGCTCGACCAGGCCCAGGCGCTGTTCCGGCCGGGCTTCTACCCCGATCTTCGGCCGATCCCGGCCGTGCGGGCCCGCGTCCAGATCGCGGCGGGGGACCTCGAGTCGGCGAGCAGGTGGGCGCGGGAGGCGGGGCTGGGCCCGGACGACGAGCCGGTCTTCCTGCGCGAATACGAACTGCTCACCCTCGTGCGGCTTCACCTCGCGCAGCATGTTCGTTCTGACCAGGTGCTGCGGACCTTGCGGGGGGTGGCCGCCGCCGCCGAACCCGCCCGAGCGGCGACCCTGCTCGAGGTCGGGATCCTCGCCGCGCTCGCCCGTCATGCGGCCGGCGACACCCCGGGAGCGGTCGCCGAGTTGACGCACGCCGCGGGCCGGGTGCCCGAACCTCAGAGCTACACCCGGCTCTTCCTCGACGAGGGAGCTCCGATGGTCGCGCTGCTGGGCGAGGCCGCTCGCGCGGGCGACGATCCTGCGCGCCGCATCCTCGGCTCGGCGCGCACGAGCCCACCCGCACGCACCGGCGGGGGTCCGGCCGACCCGCTCAGCGGCCGCGAACTTGACGTGTTGCGGATGCTCGCCAGCGACCTCACCGGGCCCGAGATCGCGCGCCAGCTCTACGTCTCGCTCAACACGCTCCGCACCCACACTAAGCACATCTTCACCAAGCTCGACGTCAACACCAGGGCTGCCGCCGTACGACGAGGCCGCGCCCTGGGCCTGATCTAGCGACACGTCGCGGTCTCACACGGGCGGGTCACCTCATGTGGTGACGACGGCTCACCACGTCCGTTCCTAGGTTCCGGATAACGCCGCGGCACCGGCCGCGGACCGAGATCGAAGGAGCCGGACGTGACCATCACACCGCAGACCCTGACCCGGGGCGCCGCCGCTGCCGCAGTCGCAGCGGGCGTCACCTTCATCGGCGTACAGATCGGGCACCCGCACCTGGACGCCGACTCCATCACCACCATCGAGATGACCGTGCGCGGCTCGTTGAAGGTGCTGATGGCCGTGCTCGCGCTGGCGGGCATCACGGGCATGTACCTGAGCCGGGTACGCCGCAACGGGCTCCTGGGGCTGGTCGGCTACCTGCTGTTCGCGGGCGGCTACCTGCTGATCATGTGCACGAGCTACGCCGCCGCGTTCGTGCTGCCCTCGGTCGCCGAGGCGGACCGCGACTACGTGAACAGCGTCCTGGCCGTGGCTTCCGGGGGTGCCGCCGACACCGAGATCGGCGCGCTGGCGATCCTCTTCCGCGCCCAGGGATTCGGCTACCTCGCCGGTGGCCTCGTCTTCGGGATCGCCCTGTTCCGGGCGCGCGTGCTCGCCCGCTGGGCGTGCGTGCTGCTGGCGGTGAGCGGCCTGGTCAGCGCCGCGCTGACCGTGATGCCCGACGCGCTCTACAGGCTCATCGCCTTCCCGAACGGGATCGCCCTCATCGGCCTCGGCTGCTCGCTGTGGGCGACGACGCGTACGACGACCCCGGCCGCAAGCGGGCAGGTCGTGCCGGGGTGAGCGCGTTCACCCGCTCCGACTGGGCCATCCCCGCCGCACTCATCGGGCTGCTGATCGTCCCGATGATGGCAGGCGTGTTGCTCTACGACGACGCACCGGGCGGGAACGGGCTGTGGCTGGCGCGCTTGCTGGTCGGCTCCGCGATATCGGTGAGCCTGGTCCTCGGCTTCGCCGCCATCCGCCGCCGCGACCTCGCCGCTCATCGCGCCTGGATGATCCGCGCCTACGCGCTCTGCGTCGCCGCCGGGACCCAGGCGCTCACCGAGGTTATCGCCGAGGCGCTGCTCGGGGTCGACGACGCCAGCAAGTCCCTCGGCGCGACCGCCGGGTGGGTGATCAACGCCGCGATCGCGGAGTGGATCATCCGGCGCCCCGCGCGACGTCGTACTCGGCCGAGGCTCCGCGCTGCCGCGGCGAGGGTCCGACCATGAGCAGCCCGGGCGCTGCCGGGGTGGAGATCCGCGTCGCGGGCCACCTCGACCCGCACTGGTCGGTATCGCTCGGTGACCTCGCGGTGATCCACGAACCCGACGGGACGACCCTGCTGCGTGGGCCCGTCGCCGATCAGGCGCAGCTGCACGGCGTACTCGCCCAGATCCGCGACCTGGGCGCCACCCTCATCTCATTCGCGATGACCGACGCCGGCGGTGACGGCGGCTGACTTGCTCAGCCGCCGGTCCAGACGCCGGAGCGCGTGCTTGAAGCCGTCGTTGGGGAGCGCGTAGGGGAGCGCGGTGGCAGACCGTCGTACTCCCCGGCGTGCCGTTCGTGCCGGGTCACCTCGACTCCATGATCGACATGTTCCTGGCGGCCATGACGTCCACCCGCGACGACCTGGCGCTACGCACCGGCGCCAAGGTGGCGTGACGCGGGGAGTCCAGCACGCCGTGATCCCCGGTCAGTCACCCGGCCACTCGCCGGTCCAGCGCTCGAAGGCCCGAGCCCCGCCGCGGTCGATGAGCGCCCGGACGACCGAGAAGATCGCGCCCTGGATGAGGGCCGCGACCAGGATCTTCGGCAGCCGGTACTCCGACTGCAGCGGTGTCGGCGGGTCGCCCGTGCCCTCGGGATCGATACGACCCCATACTCGTTGGAAAATCTGCCCGGCGATCAGCCCTCCCAGGAGGCTCGCTGCCAGTCCCCAGGGTCGGTAGAGGACCTTGGCGGTCCTCGTCTTGCGAGTGGACGTCACGCCAGCCTCCCACCTTCCCCTTCGAAACGTTGCTCGGCGGGTGTCGTGCCGTTGGAGTCGTCGTCCGAACCCATGTGGTCGAAGGCCTCCCCGGCCTTGTCCTGTACGACGTGCCGCGCCCGGCTGACTTTCGCCCGCACCCGCGGGTCGTGCCACAGGCCCTGCGCCTTGTCGACGATCTGGTCGTAGCGCTGGCGTCCCGACCGTGCGCCCAGCACGTATCCCACCGCGAAGCCGATGAGCAGGCGAAGTTTCCCGGTCACCTGATCCTCCTTCAGTTCGGTCCACGCCCGGCGGCGGCCCTGGTGCCGCTGCCCTCGCGCGGACAGGTCTGGGTCCCCGGTTCCCCTCGAAGGCGAATGCCATGCATCCGAGCTCTTCCGAGGCCGGTCGACCCGCCGAGGACCGGCGCGGGTGTGTCGAGACGGCAGACCGAGGTGGCGGTTCAATATGCTTCGGCCATGCTCATCCTCGGCATCATCCTCTTCGGCATGCTCGTCGGCGCCGGAGCACAGCTCATCGTCGGCAAGGGCTCGGCGGGCATCGACTGGACGATGGCGATCGTCGCCGGGCTCGTCGGGTCCTTCCTGGGCGGGCTGCTCATCAGCCTGATGGCCGGGGACGGGATCTCGCTGCGCCCCAGCGGCATCCTGGGCTCGCTCGGTGGCGCCATCATCGTCACGCTGATCTGGCAGTCGGTCGCCGCGCGCAAGCGAGCCGCCTGACCGGCTGCACCTTCTCGTGTTTGCTCCCCTACGAGCAGTTCGCTCCCCTATGTAGGGGGCGCAGACTGTTCCACGGGGCGCGAACGGGTCGAGCCCGACGGCGCGTTCGGGCAGACGCTAGCCTCCGTCGTGGGGCGTGCCCCCGGATGCGTCGTACGCGAGACAAGGCGGAGTGACATCAGAGATGGTTGAGGCGAACGAACTCACACTAGAGGAGAAGGCGTCGCTCACCAGCGGCCAGGACTTCTGGACCACCAAGCCGGTCGATCGGGTCGGAGTCCCGTCGATCCTGATGACCGACGGTCCCCACGGCTTGCGCAAGCAGTCCG
>JBDHZS010000040.1:0-23663 GCA_039812025.1 Nocardioides sp.
GCGCCGTCGCCGCCGGGCCGTCCTCGACCAGCCACACGCCGTTGCCCGCGAACCCGTCGACCGGCTTGACCACCGCGGTGCCGACCTTGGCGACGAACTCGCGCAGGGTCGCCGGGCACGCGGAGACGACGGTCGCCGGGCACAGCTCCGGGAAGTGCAGGGCGATGAGCTTCTCGTGCAGGGCGCGGACGCCGCTGGGCCGGTTGACGACCCGGGTGCCGAGGCGCTCGACCAGGTCGAGCAGGTAGGTCGTGTGCAGGTAGCGCGCGGTGACCGGTGGATCGATGCGCAGGTGTACGACGTCGAAACGGTCCGCCACGTCGAGCAGGCGTGCCCGCGCCGCGTCGTACCAGCGCGGGGGGAGGAGCCACCGATGGTCGGTGCCGCGGGCGCGCTCGCGCAGCTCGAGGCGCACCGCCCGCGCCTGCACCCGCCCGTCGACGACGGCGAGGTCCTCGGGCCCGCACACCGACACCCGGCCGCCGAGGTCCTGGGTGGCGGCCATCAGGCCGACCGACGCGTCGATCGCCGGGTCGAGGCCCGGGAGCGAGTCGGTCACGAAGAGCGCCCTCATGCCGCCACCGCCGCTCCCGCGCCGACGCGTTGCCACCGCTCGGCCAGGTCCGAGCGGGCGGGCCAGAGCCTGCGCAGCGTGGCGCGCCGTACCTCGTCGTCGTAGAGCAGCCGGGCCAGCGCCTCGGCCAGTCGGCGCACGCCGTCGGGCTCCTGCGCGTCGGCGAACCGGAACTCCAGGTAGCGCCCCCGCGGCCGCACGGGCGGGAAGAGCGTGGTCAGGTGCTCGGCGGGGCCGCCCGCCACGAAGCGGGTGGCGCCGGCGGCGAAGTCGGCGTACGCCGCCACCGGGTCGTCGCCGTGCAGCAGCCGGTCGTCGAGCGCCGTGCGGGTCGAGTCCAGCTCGAGCCAGGCCGCCAGCCGCGCCGGCTCGCGCTGGAAGTCCGCGGCGAGCAGCGGCGCGGCGAGGTGGGCGACCCGCCACTGCTCGAGCCCGGCCGCGCCCGGCCACCAGTCGAGGCAGAGCTGGGTCGACGCCGTCCGGCGCATCATCGCCCGGCCGGCGGGGCCGATCGAGTCGAGGTGCCGCTCCATGGCGTCGTACCGGGGTGAGTGCAGCTGGCGGGGTACGTCGCGGCGCAGGTCCCAGGCGAGCGGCTCGGCGCGGATCCCCCCTGCGCCGAGCCGCCTGCCGAGGTCCGCCAGCACGCGGCGGAGCGTGTGGTCGAGCGTGGGAATGTCGGCGGCGGGTGGCAGGCTCAGCTCGAGTTGCCCGCCGGGCTCGAAGCTCGCCGCGGGGAGCCAGGGCGCGCCCGCGAGGAGCCGCCGGACGCGCCGGATCGGCACCCAGCCGTCGCCGGTGCCGAAGAGGATCAGCTCCTGCTCGACGGCGACCGAGACCGAGCGGCGCGGGGAGCCGGCGAAGAGCGGGGCTACGTGCCGCCGCAGGTCCGAGGGGTTCATGGCCGCTCCTGATAATGTAAGGTTACCTACCAAGAATGGAAGGCAACCTTACAAATGTCAAGCGTCGAACCGACCCGCCTGGACTTCCGTCCGCTCGTCTCGATCGTCGACCGGCTGCACCGGTCCCTGCAGGCGGACATGGTCGAGGACGTCAGGCGCCGGGGTCACCCCGAGTTCAAGGGGTCGCACAGCCTGGTGTTCGCCTGGCTGCCCGAGAGCGGCGCCCGGACGGCGGACATGGCCGCGCGCGCCGGCATCACGCGGCAGTCCATGGGGGAGGTGGTGCGCGACCTCGTCGACCTCGGCATCGTGGAGATGACGCCCGACCCCGATGACGGCCGCGCCAAGCTGGTCAAGCTCACCGACTACGGCCGCACGATCACCCGCGAGGGCCGCCAACACATCGTCGAGCTCGAGCGGCGGCTGGCCGAGGAGTTCGGGGAGGAGGAGTACGCGATGGTGCGCGCCGTCCTCGAGCGGGCCACCGAGATCGTCGGGCTCCCCCCGGAGCTGTCGCCCTGAGGGCTACCGAGGCAGCCCGCTGGCGCGCCAGCCGCCGGGTTGGCTGTGATGCGCGGGTCGATGCATGCGCGCCGGGTCGCCCCACACCGACCGCGCCGGTACGACGCGGCTCGGGGCCGCCGGGGGCGCGGCCAGCGCGCTGACGACCGCCACCAGCGCGGCGATCTCCTCCTCCGTCGCGCCCGGGGTGATCACCCGCAGCACGGGCGGGCCGTCCGAAGTCGTCCCGCTGGTCATAGGGGGATGTTCCCATGCTTCTTCGGCGGCAGGCTGGCTCGTTTGGTCCGCAGGACACGCAGCGCCTTGGCCACCTCGGGCCGGGTGTTGCGGGGCGAGATGACGCCATCGACGTACAGCCGCTCGGCGGCCTCATACGGGTTCGCGAGCTTGGTGTCGTACTCGTCCATCAGCTGCGCGCGCAGCGCTTCGGGATCCGAGGCGGCCCGCAGCTCGTTGCGATAGAGGATGTTGACCGCCCCCGACGCGCCCATCACCGCGATCTGGGCCGTCGGCCAGGCGAGGTTGATGTCGGCGCCGAGGTGCTTGGAGCCCATGACGTCGTACGCGCCGCCGTAGGCCTTGCGGGTGATGATGGTGACCAGCGGCACGGTCGCCTCGGCGTACGCGTAGATCAGCTTCGCGCCGCGTCGGATGATCCCGTCCCACTCCTGGTCCGTGCCCGGCAGGAAGCCCGGCACGTCGACGAAGGTCAGCACCGGGATGTTGAAGGCGTCGCAGGTGCGGACGAAGCGGGCGGCCTTCTCCGAGGCGTCGATGTCGAGCGTGCCGGCGAGCTGCAGCGGCTGGTTGGCGACTACCCCGACCGAGCGGCCCTCGACCCGCCCGAAGCCGACGACGATGTTGGGCGCGAAGAGCGCGTGGACCTCCAGGAACTCTCCCTCGTCCAGCACCGCGGTGATCACCTCGTGCATGTCGTAGGGCTGGTTGGGCGAGTCCGGGACGATCGAGTCGAGCCGGCGGTCCGCGTCGGTCAGGGTCAGGTCGGCGGGAGCGTCGTACGAGGGTGGCTCGTCGAGGTTGTTCTGGGGCAGGTACGACAGCAGCGCGCGCACGTAGTCGAGCGCGTCCGCCTCGTCGCTCGCGAGGTAGTGGCTGTTGCCGGATTTGGTGTTGTGGGTGCGCGCGCCGCCCAGCTCCTCCATCGTGACGTCCTCGCCGGTGACCGTCTTGATCACGTCCGGCCCGGTGATGAACATCGCCGAGGTCTGGTCGACCATCACCGTGAAGTCGGTGACCGCGGGGGAGTAGACGTGGCCCCCGGCGCAGCTGCCCATGATCAGGCTGATCTGCGGGATCACCCCCGAGGCGTGCACGTTGCGCTTGAAGATCTCGCCGTAGAGCCCGAGCGAGACCACGCCCTCCTGGATGCGCGCGCCGGCGCCCTCGTTGATGCCGACGATCGGGGAGCCGGTCTTGACCGCGAGGTCCATGACCTTGCAGATCTTCTCGCCGTAGACCTGCCCGAGCGAGCCGCCGAAGATCGAGAAGTCCTGGGAGAAGACGCACACCTGGCGGCCGTCGATCGTGCCGAAGCCGGTGATGACGCCGTCGCCGTAGGGCCGGCGCTTCTCGAGGCCGAAGTTGGTCGAGCGGTGCCGCGCGAACTCGTCCAACTCCACGAACGAGCCCTCGTCGAAGAGCGACTCGATCCGCTCGCGGGCCGACTGGCGGCCCTTCGCGTGCTGCTTGGCGCGGGCCGACTCGTCCGCCACGCGCACCGCCTCATCGAGCCGGTGTTCCTTCTGGGCCAGCTTGCCGGCGGTGGTGTGCAGGTCGAAGTCGGGCTCCGGCTGGGTCTCAGCTGTGCTCATCTCGGTGCCTCCTGGTTCGCAGGTGGTCAGTTCGGCCAATCTAGTCTCTGTGACCGTGCCGCCCTCCCGCCCCCCGCTCGACACCGCGCGGCTCGCCGGGCTCGTTGCCGGGACCGGGCTGCGCGTCGAGGTGGTGGAGGAGGCCGCCTCGACGAACGCGCTGGTCGCCGCCCGCGCCCGCGACGGCGCTGCGGAGGGCCTGGTGGTGTGCGCGGAGCACCAGCGGCGGGGCCGCGGGCGGCTCGACCGGAGCTGGACCACCCCGGCGCGCGCCGCGCTCACCGTCTCGGTGCTGCTGCGGCCGCCCGCTGCCGTGACGCCCGCGCGCTGGCCCTGGCTGCCGCTGCTCACCGGGCTCGCCGTCGCTCGGAGCCTCGAGCAGTACGGCGTCCCCGCGGCCCTCAAGTGGCCGAACGACGTCCTCATCGGCGGCGCCAAGGTCTGCGGGATCCTGCTCGAACGGGTCGAGACCGTCGGCGGTGCGGCTGCTGTCTTGGGTCCGGCCTTGGGCCCTGCTGCCGTGGGTCCGGCGGCCGTCGTCGGGATCGGCCTCAACGTCTCGCAGGAGGCCGCCGAGCTGCCCGTCTCGACCGCCACCTCGCTCCGCCTCGCCGGGTACGACGTGGACCGGACCGCCCTCCTCGGGGGCCTGCTGCTCACGTTGTGGGACGGCTATATCGGTTGGCGAGACGGCGGCGTGGTTGCTCAGCGGGCGTTGCGCACGTCGTACACCCAGGGGTGCGTGAGCGCCCAACGCACGCCGCTGCGCGTGGAACTCCCCGCGGAAACAGTGACCGGACTCGGCGTCGGCGTCTCCGAGACGGGCGCGCTCCGGGTCGAGGTCGCCGGCCGGTCCAGGGATTTCTCGGCGGGCGATGTGGTGCACGTGCGCCCGGCCGGGTGACAGAATCTGCAGTGTGCGGATCGACAAGTACCTCAACGAGGGCGAGACCGTCGTCGTCTCGACGCGGACCCACCCGAAGGTGCTGTTCGTGCCGATCCTGGCGTTCGTCGCGGTGCTGGTGGCAGCGGCCGTGGTCGAGCGGTTCGCGAGCGGCATCGGGTCGCTCATCGTGTGGGTCGTCGCGGGCCTGGCCATCGTGTTCTTCACGGTGGCGCCGTTCGTGAGGTGGTGGACGACGACGTACACCTTCACCAGCCGGCGCTTCATGAAGCGCACGGGCTTCATCGCCACGTCCGGGCGCACGATCCCGCTGAACCGGATCAGCGGCGTCGACTTCGAGATCAACATCTCCGACCGGATCTTCGGCTGCGGGACGCTGATCGTCACCACGCCAGCGAGCACGGGCAGGTGCTGATCCACGACATCCCGCGGGTCGAGGCGGCGCATCGGGTCATCGCCGACGAGTTGCACCACCGCACGACGCCGGGGGAGCGGCGCGATGACGGAGCCTGATCACGGGCCGGACCGGGATGGCGGCGCGGCTCTGGAGGACGCGATCCTCGGCGAGGCACCCTCGCTCACCGCCGACGAGGTCGCCGATCGCGCCGGCGTCACGATCGAGCAGGCCCGGCGCCTGTGGTCGGCGCTCGGCTTCGCCGACCGGGAGGACGCGGCCGCCTTCACCCACGCGGACGTCGACGCGATCTCCGGGCTGATGGAGGTCGTGGCGTCGGGCGCGATCGAGTTCGAGCAAGCCGTCGACCTGACGCGAGCGATGGGTCAGACGATGGCGAAGCTGGCCGACTGGGAGGTGTCCTCGCTCGCCGGGCGGATCGAGGAGCTCGAGGCGGGCAAGGACGCGACCGGCAGCCGGCTGACCACGTCGCTGCGCCTGGTCGACCTGGTGTCCGGCAGATTCGAGGAGCTGCTGATCTACGTCTGGCGGCGGCATCTCGCGGCCGCCGCGGCCCGGGTCGAGGCGCTCGGCAGCACGCGGGAGGACGACGAGGACCTCACCTCGTCCGATCTGAGCGTCGGGTTCGCCGACATCGTCGCCTTCACGGCGCTCTCCAACGACCTGAGCCGGGTCCGGATCGCGGCGATGGTCGAGGCCTTCGAGTCCCGCTGCGCCGACGCGGTCGCCACGCGCGGCGGCCGGGTGATCAAGGCGATCGGCGACTCGGTGCTGTACGTGAACGACGATCCCGTCAAGGCGCTCGAGACCGCCGAGGAGATCATCTCCGTCATCGGCCGCGACCCGCGGATGCCCGACGTCCGGGTCGGGCTCGCCTCCGGCGCCGTCGTCAGCCGGCTCGGCGACGTCTTCGGGCCGCCCGTCAACCTCGCCGCCCGGCTCACCACCGTCGCCCGGCGCAACCGCATCATCATCGACCGGGCCACCGCCGACCTGCTGCCCTCCGACGTCTTCGAGACCCGGCGGCTCCCCGCCCGGCCCCTTCGCGGGTTCGGCCTCCTCGAGCCCGTCGCCGTGCGCCGCCTGTAGCTCCGGCCGGTCCTGTTGCTTCATCAAGTTATCCAGGTGGGGTGGCACTTTTCGGGGTGGGTACGCCGTGCGGAGTGCTGCTTGACCTGGATAACTAGGTGGAGCGCGGGGTGGTCCTGTTGCTTCATCAAGTTATCCAGGTGGGGTCGCACTTTTCGGGGTGGGTACGCCGTGCGGAGTGCTGCTTGACCTGGATAACTTGATGAAGCTGGGGCGGCGAAACGGGCTAGCATCCGTGGGCGTGAGTGTGGACGAGCGGCCGTGGCTGGAGTCGGAGGCGGCGCGGTCCTGGCTGAGCACGGGCGTCGCGACCGGCCTGACGGCGGCCGTGATGACGGCGTGGGCGTGGTCGGGAGAGGGCGCGACCCAGCGGCTCTTCGTGCTCGGGTGCTTCCTGGCGTGGACCCTGCTCGCGGGCATGCACACCGCGCTCACGCTCCGGGCGTTCAACCACCTGACGGGCACCGAGCTCCGCACCGCGGTCGCCGGCGACCGGCACCTCGAGCATGGGGTCGCCGTACCGCGATCCCTCCACCAGCCCGACTGGCCGGTCTACGTCTCAGCGCTCGCCCTGCTGGTGGTCTCCGCGCTGGTGCTGATCCCGAGCACGCGCTCGGTGCAGGCGCTGCTCGGCCTGGGCCTGGCGATGGTGGTCGCGTCCTGGGCGAACGTCGCCGTCACCTACGCGGTGCACTACGCCCGGGTCGACGCGCTGCTGCCGGGCCTGGACTTCCCGGGCTCCGAGGAGCCCTCGTTCACCGACTACCTCTACATGTCGATCGCGGTGCAGACCACGTTCGGTACGACGGATGTCGATGTGCAGACGAGGGTGATGCGGCGCGTCGTACTCCGCCACTGCGTGCTGGCCTTCGGCTTCAACACCGTGATCGTCGCGATCCTCATCTCCCACCTGCTCAGCGGGCTGTGAGCCGGCGGGATCCGACAGTCTGCACCCTTTGGATCAGTCTGCGCCCCTTGGTAGGGGGAGCAGATTGTTCCAAGAGGCGCAGACAAGGCCGCACACGACTGCCTACTCCGTCGCGCGGTAGACGAGTTGGACGTCGCCGCTGGTGATGGTGAGGACGGGCCCGGAGATCTCGTAGTCGACGGTGCCGTCGAGGGCCGGAACGACGACGTTCTCGACCTCGCCCTTGGGGCCCGGGCAGGCCATCAGCGTGAGCCTGATCGGCGCGAACGTGAGCTGATCGTCGGTGATCTCCACCGTCGTACCGCCACTGTTGCAGCCGGGCCGCAGCTGGACCTCGCCGTTCTTGCGGATCAGCAGCGAGGACTTCACGCCTCCGGGCACGCTGCTGACCGACCCGTCGGGGCCGGTGTCGGTCGCGATGCTCTCGAGCAGCCAGGTCGTGCCGGTCAGCGGCCGGTCGGGGTCGACCTCCGACAGCGGCCGGAACTCCAGGACCGTCTCGTCCGCGGTCAGCGTGAAGCCCTCGCCGTCCGCGGCCCAGGCCGGCGAGCCCTCGAAGAACGCGACCAGGAAGTCGTCCTGCTCGTGGCCGCGCCCGGGGCAGCCCATCTGGGTCATCGCCATGGTCTCGACGCTCAGCGTCCCATCGGACCAGTCCGCGCCCCCGAACATGCTGTTGCACGTGCCCCTGGCCCGCACCTGGCCGTCCTCGACGGCGAGGTCGACCTGGTCGTCGGGGCCGAACGGCTCGGGCAGGTCGCGGGCGACGTAGTCACCGGCCGCCGGGGCGTCGGCCGCGGCGGAGCCGTCGGGGGAGTTGGAGGAGTCGGAGGCCGAGTCGGGATCGCCAAGGCCGCCGCATGCGGAGAGCCCCGCGAGGAGGAGTACGACGAGCAGTGACTGAGACCAGGCCATGCCCCTCGGACGTGCGGTGCCACGACGCGGTTCCGTCATCGGCCTACTCCCGCTCCGCTGCCCGGCCGGCGCTGCGGCGTACCACCTCGCCCTTGGCGTGGGCGACGTCTCGCAGCGCCCGCTGGAAGGCGGTCATCGCCTCGCGGAGCGCGGGGTCGCCGGCGGCGAGGATGCGCACGGCGAGCAGGCCGGCGTTGCGGGCGTTGCCGACCGCGACCGTGGCGACCGGCACTCCGGCGGGCATCTGGACGATCGAGAGCAGCGAGTCGAGGCCGTCGAGGTACTTCAAAGGCACCGGCACGCCGATCACCGGCAGCGGTGTCACGGACGCGAGCATCCCGGGCAGGTGGGCGGCCCCGCCCGCGCCGGCGATGATCACCGACAGCCCGCGCTCGGCCGCCTGCCGCCCGTAGTCGAGCATCTCCTCGGGCATCCGGTGCGCCGAGACGACGTCGGCCTCGTAGCCGACACCGAACTCCGCGAGCGCCTCCGCGGCCGCCTGCATCGTCGGCCAGTCGGAGTCCGACCCCATCACGATCCCGACGCGGACCACCGGAGCGTCACTCACTCTCGTCTCCCAACTCGCCGGCGAACCAGGCCGCGGCGTGCCGCGCCCGCTCCAGGCAGTCCTCGAGATCGTCGCCGAAGGCGTTCACGTGCCCCACCTTGCGACCAGGGCGGAGGCCCTTGCCGTAGAGGTGGACCCGCAGCTTCGGGTCGCGCGCCAGCGCATGGGGGTAACCATCCCACAGCGGACCCGCCTCGGGGTCGCCGCCGAGGATGTTGACCATGACGGTCCACGGCGCGCGGGGTTCGGGGGAGCCGAGCGGCAGGTCGAGCACGGCGCGCAGGTGGTTCTCGAACTGCGAGGTGATCGCGCCGTCCTGGGTCCAGTGGCCGGTGTTGTGGGGCCGCATCGCCAGCTCGTTGATCAGCACCCGGCCGTCGGTGGTCTCGAAGAGCTCGACCGCGAGGATGCCGGTCACGCCGAGCTCGCCGGCGACCGTCAGCGCGATCCGCTGCGCCTCGCCGGCCAGCGCGGGGTCCAGGTCGGGCGCGGGGGCGATCACCTCGCGGCAGACGCCGGCGACCTGGGTCGTCGCCACGATCGGGTACGACGCGGCCTGGCCGCTCGGCGACCGCGCCACGATCGCGGACAGCTCGCGGCGGAAGTCGACCTTCTCCTCGGCGATCAGGCCGACGCCGGCCTGCTCGGCGGCCGCGAAGGCAGCTGCCGCCTTCTCGGCGTCCTCGACGAACCAGACCCCCTTGCCGTCGTACCCTCCACGCGTGGTCTTGAGCACGCACGGGAAGCCGAACTCGACGACCTCCGCCACGCTCTCGATGACGCGGTGTCGCGGGCTGGGCAGGCCCAGCCGGTCCATCGCCGCCCGCATCACGGCCTTGTCCTGGGCGTGGACGAGGGCGTCGGGGCCGGGGTGTACGGCGAGCCCGTCGGCCGCCAGCGCCCGCAGGTGCGCGGTCGGGACGTGTTCGTGGTCGAAGGTCACCGCCGAGCAGCCCTCGGTCACCGCGCGCAGCGTGGCCAGATCCTTGTAGTCGCCGACGGTGTGGTCGACGATGACCTGCGCGGCGCTGCAGCCCTCGACCTCGGCCAGCAGGCGCAGCGGGAGCCCGAGCGCGATCGCCGGCTGGGCCATCATCCGCGCGAGCTGACCCCCGCCGATGACGGCGAGAGTGGGGGCTGTTCCGGTTCGGTCCTTCACGGGGCAGCAGCGTAGGGCAGCCCGCCGACAACCTGGGCGCCGGTCAGGTGCTGCCCGTCAGTGCGCCAGCTGTTCCGCGGGCACGCTGGCCAGCTCGAAGCGGAGCCCCTGGCCGCGGATCGTGGTGATGAACCGCGGCTTGCGGGCGTCGTCGCCCAGCTTGCGTCGCAGCCACCCCAGGTGGACGTCGATCGTCTTCGAGGAGGTGTAGAACGTCGTACGCCACACCCCTTGCATCAACTCGTCCCGGGTCACGATCTGGCCCGCGCGCGCCATCAGCGCGTGGAGCAGATCGAACTCCATCCTCGTCAGGCGCACTTCGGCATCACCACGCCAGACCCGGCGAGCCCCCGGATCCAGCCGCACCCCATGAACATCCAACACGCAGCTAAGGTACGTAAGACATCCGTGGTTTGTCGCCAAAACGACGAATTCTCTTGGACGTCCTGTTGTATGCCACGAAATCCGAAGGCTCGAGGCGGCCATCGAGGGCCGAGACATCCCAGCAAGCGGCCTCGTGCCTGTCGGTTGTCGGTGGGCCGGGCTACCGTTCGTGTCCAGGTTGGCTCCCGCGCCGGCCCGACCCTGATCCGATGACGCGCGGCGCGCCGTGACAGGGATCTCGATGATCACGGGGGATGAAGATGGAGATGTCCAGATCGATACGCGCGCTGTGCGCGGCCGTGCTGGCGCTGGTGCTGGCGGCGACGGTGGCGCCGTTCGCCGCCGCGGAGCCCGGCGCGCCCGGCCCCGACCAAGCGCCGGCGAGGGCGCTGCCCGGCGGGCAGTCGGAGGACTCTGTCACCGTCACGCTGGTCACCGGCGACAGGGTGACGCTGATCGGTGGCGACCCGCGGCGGAGCACGATCCAACCCGGGCCGGGCCGGGCGGACGTGACCTTCCAGCGCGTCGTCGACGGCGACCGACTCCTGGTGATCCCCGCCGACGTCCACGCCCAGATCGCCTCCGGGCGGCTGGACCGGCGGCTCTTCGACGTCACCGGGCTGATCGACATCGGGTACGACGACGCGCAGGCCGACTCGATCCGGCTGATCGTCAGCCAGCGCGGCCGCGCCGCCCGCGGCACCCTGACGGGCGCCGGCGCCGAGCAAGGCGTCCAGCTGCCGGCGATCGACGGCGGCGCGTTCGCGGTCGACAAGGCCGAGGCCGGCGCGTTCTTCGAGTCCCTGCCGCAGACCGCGAAGGGCTTCGGCGGCGGCATCGACCGGATCTGGCTCGACGGCCGCGCCCGGGTGACCCTCGACCTGAGCGTCCCGCAGATCGGTGCGCCGGACGCGTGGGAGGCCGGGTTCACCGGCCAGGGCATCAAGGTCGCCGTGGTCGACACCGGCATCGACGCCAGCCACCCCGACCTGACCGGGAAGGTGGCCGCGAGGAAGGACTTCTCGGGGGAGGGCCCCGCGGACGGCTACGGCCACGGCACCCACGTCGCCTCGACCATCGCCGGCTCCGGCGCGGCCTCGGGCGGCAAATACAAGGGCGTGGCGCCCGACGCGACCCTCCTGGACAGCAAGGTGTGCACCGCCGACGGGATGTGCGACGACAGCGCCATCATCGCCGGCCTCACCTGGGCGGCCGACGAGCAGGACGCCGACGTCGTCAACGTGAGTCTCGGCGGCTACGACACTCCGGAGGTCGACCCGATGGAGGAGGCGGTCAACACCCTGACCGCGGAGACGGGGGCGCTGTTCGTGATCTCCGCCGGCAACGAGGGCCCGGGTCCCTCGACCATCGGCACTCCCGGCAGCGCGGATGCCGCGCTCACGGTCGGCGCCGTGCGGAAGTCCGACGGGCTGGCGGGCTTCTCCAGCCGCGGCCCGCGCACCGGCGACGGGGCGATCAAGCCCGATCTGACCGCACCCGGCGTCGGCGTCATCGCGGCGCGCGCCAAGGGGACGTCGATGGGCAACGTCGTCTCGAAGCGCTACGTGGCGGCAAGCGGCACGTCTATGGCGGCGCCCCACACCGCCGGAGCGGCGGCGCTGCTCGCGCAGCAGCACCCGGACTGGGAGCCAGCACAACTCAAGGCGACCCTGATGGCGTCCGCCGACCCACTGCCGCGCCGCGGCGCGTTCGAGCAGGGCACCGGCCGCGTCGACCTGTCCCGGGCGATCGGCCAGACGGTCGTGGCCGAGACTCCCAGCGTGTCGTTCCCGACGGCGCTCTGGCCGCACGGTGACGACGAGCCGGTCACCGAGACCCTGACCTACCGCAACCTGGGCGATGCCGATGTCACGCTGGGCCTCACCGCGAGGCTGTTCACGCCCAAGGGCAAGGACGCTCCGGTGGGCGCGCTCACGCTCAGCGAGGAGTCGGTCACGGTGCCCGCCGGGGGCACCGCATCGGTCGACGTCGTCTCCGACACCAACCACGCCGGTCGCAACGGCGCGTACGGCGGCCGCGTGGTCGCCAAGGGCGGCGGGACCCGCGTGGTCACCGCCGTCGGCGTGGACAAGGAGCCCGAGAGGTACGACCTGACCCTGCGCGCCGTCGACCGTGACGGCGATCCGGGCCAGCTCCAGGCGATCGTGATCGCCCTCGACGGCGGCTTCCAAGCGTTCCCCAGCGTCGCGAGCGGCGAGGTGACCCTCCGCGTCCCCCTCGGCCGCTACTCGATCAGCGGGCTCGTCACCGCCGCGGGCGAGGCCGCGGACGAGCCGGTGGCGCTTCTCGCGCAACCGGTGTTCCGCGTCTCCGGCGACACGGTGTGGACCGCGGATGCCCGCAAGGCCAAGGCGATCGCTCCCCAGGTCCAGGACAAGGACGTGCGCCTGGCGCACGTCAGCGCCACCTACTGGCTGTACGGCGAGGACACCTACCTCGGTGTCGCCTACTCCACCCCCGGCGAGCACGGCGTGTTCGCCGGTCATCTGGGTCGATCGATGAAGGGCACGCCGTGGGACCTGAGCGCCAACCTCGATGCCGAGTTGGCCGTGCCGGGCGACGACGGCGGGTTCGACGACAGCCCGGTGATCTACAAGCTGGTCGACACCCGCGGCAACCGCTTCTGGGACGGCTACGAGAAGTCCTTCCGCAACCGCGACCTGGCAACGGTGGAGACCGCGTTCAGCGGTCACGCGGACGAGCGCCGGGCGACGACCCAGCTGTGGGGGATGCCGTTCGACGACGAGCCGATGATGGGCGGTGAGTACGGCTACGACCTGCCGGCGAAGGTCACCGTCCGGTCGACACCGAGCCCAGCCGGCTTCTACCAGACCCTGTCCGTGTACGCCGGCGAGAAGGACGCGCCCTCGACCGTCCTGATCACGCCTCGCGCGCGTGCCTACGACGCAGGCAAGACCTATCGCGCGCGCTTCAACGCGGCACCGTTTGGGCCCGGACAGATCTACGGCGAGCGCTACGGGAGATTCATCTACGTCGACGCCCCGATGTTCTCCGACCAGGACGGGCATCTCGGCTGGTCCTTGGCGGGCCGGCAGTTCACCACGTTGCATCGCGGCAAGACACTGGTCAAGCGCAGCGGGCAGGCGGGGTTCATCTTCGCCGAGGGCCTTCCCCGGACGTCGGCGAAGTACAAGCTCACCGCGTCCGCGAAGCGCGGGTCGCACGCACCGCTCTCGACCGAGCAGCGGACGGTCTGGACGTTCCGCTCCCGCGCGGCCGACCGGGGCAGGCTGCCGTTGTGGACCGCCTCCTTCGCCCCGAAGCTGGACGCTCGCAACCGCGCCAAGGCGGGCGGTGAGGCCAAGGTGCCGCTGGTGCTGCGCGCGCCGCGCCGCGGTCCCGTCGGCAAGCCCAAGACGGTCGAAGTGGAGGTGTCGACCAACGACGGGCAGAGCTGGCGGAAGGCGAAGGTGAAGGCCAAGGGCGAGCGATCCTACGTCGTGACGGTGCGGACACCGGCAGGTGCCGAGTACGTCTCGCTGCGGGTCGCCGTCACCGACACCGCCGGCAACAAGCTCCGCCAGAGGACCATTCGCGCCTACGCCCTGAAGTAGTCCTCCGCCCGCGCCGGGGACCTCGGAGGCCCCGGCGCGGGCGGCTCAGAATCGTCGGCGGTCGCGGCTATCTTCGCAGTGACGTTCCACAACGGGGGTGTGATGAGGATGATGATGTCTCGAAGGATGCGCACATTCGCCATCGGTCTGGTGTCGGTCGGGCTGGCGATGACCGCCGCCCCGGCCGCGCTCGCCGAGCCCGGCCGAGAGGGCGGCGCGTCCGGCCTCTCGGCGGCCCTCAAGGCGCCGGAGCCGGTCAGCGTCACGCTGATCACCGGCGACCGGGTGGTGCTCACCGACGGCGACCCGAGCCGGGTGTCGATCCATCCGGCCGACGGCGCGGACTACTCCTTCCGGCGGTTCGTGGTCGACGACAGGCTCTATGTGGTCCCGTCGGTGGTGCGCGCGCAGTTCGCCAAGGGCACCATCGACCGCAGGCTCTTCGACATCACCGGTCTGATCGAGGTCGGGTACGACGACGTCCACACCGACACGATCCCGCTGATCGTGCAGCGGGCGAAGGGCGCGGGCGCCGCCCAGGGCGCGACGGCTGCGATGACGGATGCGGGCGCCGACCCCGGCCGCACCCTGGACTCGGTGGCGGGCCGCGCGTTCTCGGTCGAGAAGGCCGCGGCGGCGGAGTTCTTCGACGCGCTGCCGCGCTCCGGACAGGGCTTCGCCGCCGGCATCGAGCGGATCTGGCTCGACGGCCGGTCGCGGGTCAGCCTGGACCAGAGCGTCCCGCAGATCGGCGCCCCCGAGGCGTGGGACGCGGGCTACACCGGAGCCGGGATGCGGGTCGCGGTCATCGACACCGGTGTCGACCGCAACCACCCCGACCTGACGGGCAAGGTGGCCAAGCGCAAGAACTTCACCGGCGAGGGTCCGGGGGACGGCTACGGCCACGGCACCCACGTCGCCTCCACGATCGCCGGCTCGGGCGCCGCCTCGGACGGTCGCTACCGCGGCGTCGCACCGGACGCGACGCTGCTCGACGGCAAGGTGTGCACCTCCGACGGATGGTGTGAGGACAGCGCGATCATCGAAGGGATGGAGTGGGCGGCCGCTGAAGAGGCCGACATCGTCAACCTGAGCCTGGGCGGCACCGACACCCCCGAGATCGACCTGCTGGAGAAGTCGGTGAACAACCTCACCGACTCCACCGGGACGCTCTTCGTGATCGCCGCGGGCAACGACGGCCCGTGGGCGCGGACGGTGGGCTCGCCCGCCAGTGCCGATGCCGCCCTGGCGGTCGGCGCGGTCGACAAGTCCGACGAGCTCGCGGACTTCTCGAGCCGCGGCCCACGCGTCGGCGACAGCGCGATCAAGCCCGACCTCACCGCGCCGGGGGTCGGCATCGTCGCGGCCCGTGCCGCGGGGACCGCTATGGGGGTGCCCGTCGACGTGGACTACACGGCCGCCGATGGGACCTCGATGGCCACCCCGCACGTCGCGGGCGCCGCGGCCCTCCTGGCCCAGCAGCACCCGGCGTGGACTCCCGCGCGACTCAAGGCCGCGCTGATCGCCTCGGCCAAGCCCAACCTGGGTCTCAGTGCGTTCGAGCAGGGCTCGGGCAGGGTCGACCTCAGCCGGGCGATCACCCAGGACGTCGTCGCCGAGCCGGCGAGCGTCTCCTTCGCCAAGCAGTCCTGGCCGCACGATGACGACCAGCCCGAGACGAAGACGCTGACCTATCGCAACCTCTCGGACGCCTCGGTGACCCTGGACCTCGAGGCCACCTTCGCCGGGCCGGGCGGCGTCGCCCCCGACGGCGCGCTCACGCTGAGCGAGGATTCCGTCACGGTGGAGCCAGGCGACACCGCCTCGGTCGACCTCACCTCCGACACCGACCACGACGGGAAGGACGGCGCCTACACGGGCCGCGTCGTGGCGAGCGCCGGCGACACCCGGGTGGTCACCGCCGTCGCCGTCGACAAGGAGGTCGAGAGCTACGAGCTCACGCTGCGAGGCATCGGCCGCAACGGACGCCACGGCGTCATGTTCGCCGGGGTCTTCGGGCTCGACAGCGAGGTCTGGGAGTTCGTCGAGGCCGATCGTGACGAGGTCACCCTCCGCGTGCCCAAGGGCCGCTACGCGATCGACGCGGAGATCTACCCCGCCAACTTCAGCCACGCGACCGTGATGGTGCAGCCGGTGGTCAACGTGGACCGTACGACGGTGTGGACCGCCGACGCGCGCCGCGCCAAGCCCGTGTCGATGAAGGTGCAGGACAAGTCGGTCAAGACCGCGCTCGTCGACATCGGCTTCCAGCTGGAGAGCAAGGCATCCGATCTCTCCTCCGGGCGTTGGTTCGACAGCACCAACGGTCTCTTCGCCGGTCACGTCGGACCCAAGGTGTCCGGCGGTAGGTTCACCGTGATGGGGCAGCTCGGGGTCGACTGGGGCGTGCGGACGAAGCGGGGCTCCTTCCGCAACAGCCCGGTGATCTACAAGATCGTCGACTCGCGGGCGGGTCGCTTCTGGGACGGCTACAAGAAGTCGTTCCGCGACCGCGACCTGGCGACCCTCAAGACCCGGTTCAACGCCCAGGTGCCCAAACGTCGCGCCTACACCGCGATCTTCGGATATGTGCCGGGCAGCTGGAGCGCCTCGGCGGTCGGGTTCGACTACGACCTGCCCGCCAAGGCCACGGTGCGAGTCAGCCCGGGTGCCGTCCGCTGGACCCAGGACTTCGGCGAGTACAGGATCGACGAGGAGGGGTGGCCCGAGGACATCACGCTGCTGACCCAGCTCGACCCGTCGAGGTACAAGAAGGGCAAGACCTACCGCCTCCGCTACAACGCCGCGCCGTTCGGTCCGGGCGAGGTCATCTCTCAGCGTCGCGCGGGATTCATCGGCCTCCAGACGCCCCTCTTCTCCGATCAGGACGGCCACGTCGGTCTGTCGCGGGTCAACAAGGCGTTCACCACGCTCCATCGTGGCGACGAACTGCTGGCCGAGACCGACGTTGACGGCTACGTCGCCTACGACGGCATCGGACCCCAGAAGGAGACCTACCGGGTCACCACGGAGGCCTCGCGCGCGTCGTACTCGCGCCTGTCGACCGTGCAGCGCGCCGAGTGGACCTTCACCTCGGGCGCCGTGGACGAGGGAGAGCTGCCGATCTGGACCGCGACCCTGCGCCCGAAGGTGGACGACCGCAACCGGAGCTCCCGCGCGAAGGCGGACGTGCCGCTGCGATTCCAGGCGCCGGCGACCGCGAAGGTCGGCAAGCTGACGACGGTCAAGGTCCGCGTCTCCGGCGACAACGGTCGCACCTGGAAGACCGCGAAGGTCCGGGCCAAGGGCAAGATGGCCTACGTCGTGACCGTGCCGCGCTGGTCGAAGAAGCCGAAGTTCGTCTCGCTCCAGATCACCGCGACCGACAGCCGCGGCAACTCCATGAAGCAGCGGACGATCCGTGCCTACGGGCTCAAGTAGCTCGCCGCCGCGACAGACGATGAGGACTAGTCATTTCTGACTAGGCGGCCTGCTCGACCGTCCGATACCCGTGGACTGCTGGCTCCGCCATAGTTCTTGGTGGGAGCCGAGGGTCCGCATGGCCCGACGAAGCTCCCACACCTCCCCAGCGAAAGGACATCGTCCAATGCTCTCGCACCTGCAGCGCCTCTACGTGGCACTGATCGCGCCACCGAGGGACGACCGGGGCGCCACCGCCACCGAGTACGGCCTGCTCATCGGCGTGATCGCCTTCGTGATCATCGGCGGCATCACCATCTTCGGCGATGCGCTGAGCGACTTCTTCGAGCGCATCGCCACCTGGGTCGGAGGCTGGAACCCGGGCGACGCGCCTGACAACTAGGCAGGCCTGTTAGGCCACGCTTGTCCCGGCTCGGATCTTTGGGGGGAGCCGGACCGGGGCTTAGCGGGGGATAAGCCGGAGAGACCGTGAGTCCAAGGGGGGACGGTCACGGGGGTCTCCGGTCCGGGGAACGGGATAAGGGTCTTGGTCCCCGAAGGACTCACCGGGCGCTGCTGGCTGCCCTGGGCGACGTACCCGTCCAGCCGGCGCCACCCGAGAGCTGCCCGGCGAGTCCGCCCTCGGACATGGGGGTGCCAGTCGATGTGGTGTCTGGCGCCCCCATGTCGCCCTTCCGATACGCTGCCGGGGTGGGCGAGCCTGCCTCCGAGATGCGCGACGAGGTCGATGAACTGATGGCCGCGTGGGCTCGTGAGCGCGGCGACCTCGACCTGGAACCCGTAGCGGTCTTCTCCAGGATCACGCGTCTCGCGCGCCATGTCGACCGCGCCCGGCGCCGCGCCTTCGCCGCACACGGAGTCGAAACGTGGGAGTTCGACGTGCTGGCGGCGTTGCGGCGGGCCGGCGAGCCCTACCAACTCTCACCGGGTCGGCTGCTCCGCCAGACGATGGTCACGAGCGGCACCATGACCAACCGCGTCGACCGACTCGCGGCGCGCGGTCTCGTCGAGCGGTTCCCGGACCCGAACGACCGCCGCGGCGTGCTCGTCAGGCTGACCTGCTCCGGGCGTCAGGCCGTCGACTCGGCGTTCGAGGAGCTGCTCGCCGCCGAAACCGAACTCATCGCCGGCCTTCCCGACTCCGACCGGCATCAGTTGGCGGCACTGCTACGACCCATGCTGGCGTCGTTCTCCGCGCCGTGAGCGTGCACAGATGCGCCGACTCGGCGTGATTTGGGTGCATTTTTGAGCCGACTCGGGGTTCTGTGCGGGGTCAGCCGGCGGCGCCGTGGTGAGGGGAGTCGGCGTCGGCGCCGATGACCCGGGGGAGCAGCCCCTGGTTGACGGCGAGCATCAGCGCCTGGGCGCGGTTGGTGGCGCCGAGCTTCTTGTAGATCGCGCTGATGTGGGTCTTGGCCGTCGACTCGGCCATGTAGAGCCGCTGCGCGATCTGCTGCCCGCTGTCCCCGTCGGCGAGGAGGCGCAGCACCTCCCGCTCCCGGGGCGACAGCTCGGTGCGGGTGTCCTGGTTGAGCCGCCGCAGCATCGCGTCGGTCAGGCCCGGACTGGCGAAGGTCAGGGGCGCCGCGACGGCGTGGGCGGCGGCGCGGATGACCTCGTCGGCGCGGGCGTCCTTGCCGACGAACGCCGACGCCCCGGCCGCCATCGCGGTGAAGAGCTGCTCGTCGGAGGAGTACATCGTGAGGATCACCAGCCCGACGCTGGTCGACTCCTCGCGGATCGCCCGGACGATCTCCATCCCCGTGCCGTCGGGCAGTTGCAGGTCGGTGACCACCACGTCGGGCTCGTGCTCGCGCCACGCGGCGAGCGCCTCGGCGACGGTGGCGGCCTGGGCCACCACCTCCATGTCCGGGTCCCGCTCGAACGCGCGGGCCAGACCCTGCCGGATCAGTTCGTGGTCGTCGACAAGCAGCACTCGGCTCATGAGTCGGCTCCTTCCAGAGCGGTACGACGCTTGGCAGACCGCGGCGCGGTCGACCCCGGAGCGTCTGGTGGTGGGAGAGCGGCCGAGCCCGCCGGGGTGGTGATCGGGAGGTCGACGGCGACCGACGTGCCGCCGTCGGGGCGATCGGTGATCGCCAGGGAGGCGCCGATGCGCTGGGCGCGCTCGGCCATCGAGGCCAGGCCGTAGTGGCCGTCGCGGGCGGCGGCGCCCCCGACGCCGTCGTCCTCGATGAGGAGCAGCAACCCGGAGGCGTCCGAGTGCAGCGTGAGCCACACGTTCTCCGCGTCGGCGTGCTGGCGCACGTTGCCGAGGGCCTCCTGGGCGATCCGGAGCACCTCGCCCTCGACCCGCACCGGCATCGGCCGCGGCGACTCGTCGAAGGACAGGTGCAGGCGCAGGCCGGAGCGTTTGCCGACCTCGCGCACGTATTCGGCGAGCGCGCCCGAGAGCCCGCCCGGGGCGTCGACCTCCTGGCGCAGGTCGAAGATCGACAGGCGCAGCTCGCTGACCACGCGGGTGATCTCGTCGCGCAGCGCCTCGGCGGCCTCGCGGGTCTCCTCGTCGGGCGCGCCGGCGGCCAGGTCGTCGGCCAGGAAGCCGAGCGCGGCGATCTCCTGCGCGATCCCGTCGTGGATGTCGCGCGCGAGCCGGCTGCGCTCCTCGGCGGTCGCGATCCGCTGGATCTCCTCATACAGGGCGGCGGTCTCCAACTGCAGCCGGTGGTCCTCGACCAGCCGGCGGATCGCCTCGGCCTCGGCCTCGGTCCACGAGCCGCGGCCGACGGCGACCAGCGTCCCGACGGGGCGGTCGTCCTGGGTCACCGGCACCAACAGCATCCGGCCCTCGACCAGCGGCTCGGCCGGCAGCCCGGCGGGCCTCCGCGACAGCGGCCACGAGCGGGCCGGCCGCACGTCGCCGGGCCCCGAGGTGAGCCGGACGACCATCGCCGGCTCGGCGGGCCGGGCGGGCTCGCCGCGCTCGGCGAGCGGCCGGTCCCTGCCCGCGTCGTACCAGGCGAGCCGCACGGTGTCGGCGGCCGCCTCGACGCCGGTGAGCAGCTCCTCGGTCGGCGAGGTGGGGTTCAGCCCGCCGGGCAGCTTGTCCGAGACCGACCTCAGGTCGGAGAGCAGGCGGCGCGCCTCGACGTACGCCGCGTGGCGCTCCTCGGTCCGCCGGGCGCCGCGGAAGAAGACCGAGGCGGCCAGCCCGAGCACCGTCCCGATCACCAGCCACACCGTGACCAGGCCGGTGGGGATCTCGCCGGCGTTGCCGGCCAGCGAGGAGAGCGCCGCGGTGAGCGCGATCGCGAGCGCGGTGGTCACCGTGCTCACCGCGCCGGCCCGGAGCCCGGCCACGATCGGCGGCACCGCCAGGTAGCCGAGCGCGGCGGCGGGGTACGTCGTGCCGCCGGCGAGCAGCAGCGCGGTGACCAGGATCCCCTCGGTCACCGGCAGCACTCGTGTCAGCGGCATCGGCAGGTTGAGGTCGGCGCTGGAGTAGACCGCCGCCAGGAGCACGAGGCCGAGCAGCACCACGCCGCCGGCCCACTCCCGGCCGTGCAGCAGGTCGCCGAGCGCCATCGCGAGCGCGAAGACCCGCGCGGCGGTGGCGGCGGGCCAGCCCGGGGGCGGTTCCCAGGGGCGCGGCAGCGGCTCGGTGTGGGTCATCACATGCTCCCCAGGACGTCGATGAGATTGAGCACGATCGGGCCGAGGATGACGATGAAGAGCGCCGGCAGGATGAAGAAGATCAGGGGGAAGAGGATCTTCACCGGCACCTTCTGGGCGCGCTCCTCGGCGCGCTGGCGGCGCGCGACCCGCATCTCCTTGGCCTGCACCCGCAGCGCCCGGGCGACCGGCACGCCGAAGCTGTCGGCCTGGACCATCGCCAGGCTGAAGGTCTTGAGCTCCTTGATCGTGGTCCGGTCGGCCATCGCCCGCATCGCGTTGATCCGCCCGACCCCGAGCTGCATCTCCTGCAGGACGCGGGAGAACTCCTGCGCCAGCGGCCCCTTGGTGTCGTGGGCGACGCGCGACATCGCGGCGTCGAAGCCGAGCCCGGCCTCCACCGAGATCGTCATCAGGTCCAGCGCGTCGGGCAGCGCGTTGCGCATCCGCTCCTCGCGCTTCTGGCCGGCGTTGATGAGCAGCAGGTTGGGGAGCAGGTAGCCGAAGGTGCCGAAGGCGATCGCGATCACCACCAGCACGGGGAAGGAGCCGCCCCGGGCCGCCACCAGCACCATCCCGAGCGCGGCCAGCACGACCATCCCGAGCACCTTGAAGCCCGCGATCCGTTCGACGGTCCAGCCGCGCGGGTTGCCGGCGATGTCCAGGCGGTGCTGCAGCCGCTCCTCCGCGCCCTGCCGGGTCAGCAGCCGGCCGAGGTTGATCAGCTGGTCGCCGATCGGCGCGATCACGCGCTCGGAGAAGGGGGCGGTGACGGCCCGGGGGTCGATCGGTACGGCGTCCATCGACCGGATCGCGGTGAGCGACCGGTCGACGGCGCGGCGCTCCCGGATCAGGTCGCCCGTCGCGAGCACGACCAGCAGCGTCGCCGCGAAGAGCAGGCCGAGGCCAAGCACGAGGGCCAGCGCGGGCGTCATCTCACACCTCCACCCGGGTCAGGCGGGCGAGCGAGAACGCCCCGATCGCGAGCAGCAGCGCGGCGGTGATCAGCAGCACCACGCCGTACCCGGTCGTGTAGAGCGGCGCCACCACCTCGGGGCGCACGAGGAGCATGTAGCCGAACATCACCACCGGCAGCAGCCCCAGCACCCAGGCCGAGAACCGCCCCTCCGCGCTCAGCACCCGGACCTGCTGCCGCACGTAGTCGCGTTCGCGGATGGTCGCGGCGACCGTGCCCAGCAGCTGGGAGAGGTTGCCGCCGACCTCGCGCTGGATGCTGATCGCCATCACCACCCAGCTGAAGTCGTCGCTGTCCATCCGGGTGGCGACGCCCTCGAGCGCGTCGGAGATGTCGACGCCGAGCCGTTGCTCGACCAGGGCCCGGCGCAGCTCCGAGGCCACCGGCTCGCCGCCCTCGCGGACCACCGTGTCGACCGCCTGCGGGAGCGAGAGCCCGGCCGAGAGCCCGCCCGCGAGCAGGTCGAGGGTTGCCGGCAGTTGCCCGCTGAACGCGGCGAGCCGCCGGGCGTGGCGCCACCGCAGCCACAGCCACGGGGCGATCGCGCCGATCACCAGCAGCAGCGCGGCGAGTGCGGGGCCCGCGAGCAGGAACCCGACGAACCCCGCGAGCACGGTGATGCCGGCGTGGGCCAGGACCCACTCCGAGGCGGTCACCGCGGCCCCGGCGCCCGCGAGCCGCAGGGTGATCCGCTCGTCGATGTCGCGGGGCACGGCCTGCCGGGCGAGCCCGGTCGCCCACTGCCGCAGGCTCGCGGCCCGGTGCGCGGCGGTGCGCGGGGCGTCCCCGGAGAACCAGGCGACCTGCCGTTGCGCGAGGCTCTGACGCCTCGAACCGCCGACGCCGCCGACGACGAGCAGGCCGAGCGCCAGCGCGAGGCCGCCGGCGATCGCCGCGGCGCCGAGATAGAACGACCACGCGCCGACGCCGCCGCGGGAGGTGTCGACCGGGATCGGCCGGCTGCCGGCGGGACTGCCCATCGAGACGAAGGCGCGATCGACCCAGGTGTCCTCGCCGGCGCGGACCCAGACCTCGAGCATCGCCTCGGCGGCGGTGCCCTCCGGCTTGTCGAAGGTGACCACCAGCGCGCGGCGGAGGGCGTCGGCCCTGCTGCCGAAGATCGTCGGGAGGTCGTCGACACCCGCCTCGATCACGATGCCGCCGCTCGCGGTGGCGATCCGGGTGAGCGCCTGCAGCCCGCGCGGGTTGCTGTCGAGCGTCACCACGTCGACGACGACCTCGTTGGACGTCGCGGCGTCGACCGCGTCCGCGAGCGTCACCTCGCCGCCGACGTTGCGGCCGTCGGAGAGCACCAGGACCGAGCGGGCGCCGGTGGTCCCGGCGAGGCCGACCGCCTCCGAGATCCCCTGGTAGAGCCGGGTGCCCCGGGAGAGCGTGAGCCCCTCGATCGCCACCCGCAGGGCGTCGCGGTCGCTGGTCGGGCCGGAGACCACCCGGGTCGCGCCGTCGTAGGTCAGCAGGCCGATCCGGACGTCGTCGGGAGCGTTGTCCAGGTAGGCCAGGGCGGCGTCGCGGGCGGCCTCGAACCGGGTGCCCCGGGCCATGCTGAGGCTGGTGTCGAGGGCGAGGATCGTCGTGCGATCCATGTCGCCGTCCTCGTAGAACTCCGCGGTCGCCTCCACCGGGGCGCCGTCGACCGCGACGGTCACGCCGTCGAGGTCGAGCTGGGTGGAGTCGTCGATCCCGTCGACGGCGAGCAGCACCTTGACCGTGCCGTCCTCGGCGACCTCGACGTGGTCGATGTTCGTCTCGCTCGCGGCGTACGCCGGGCCGCCGGCGCCGACGGCGAGCAGCAGCGCGGCCA
>JBDHZS010000041.1:0-22756 GCA_039812025.1 Nocardioides sp.
CGGCAAGGCGGCCCTGCTCGCCGGGCTCGCCGCCGGCCGTGGCGCGCTGCTGCTGGCCGGTGAGGTGCAGCCGCACCGGGCCGGGCTGGTCCGGTCCGCACTGGCCGGCGCCGACGGAGTGGCCGACATCGTGGTCGCCGACGCCCGTCGTCCCCCGTGGGAGCCGGGCTCCTTCGACCGGGTGCTGCTCGACGCGCCGTGCACTGGCCTCGGCGCGCTCCGCCGCCGGCCCGAGGCTCGGTGGCGCAAGCGACCCTCGGACGTCACCGAGCTGGCCGAACTGCAGCGCGAGCTGCTGCACGCCGCCTTGGACAGCGCCCGGCCCGGCGGCGCGGTCACCTACGCCACCTGCTCGCCGGTGCTGGCCGAGACCCGCGGCGTCATCGAGTCCGTGCTCGCCGCCCGGGACGACGTCGCGCTGGAGGTTGTGCCCCTTGCCGTACCCGACAGCGCCGGGCCGCTCCTCGGCACCGTCCAGCTCTGGCCACACCGCCACCACACGGACGCGATGTTTATCGCCCTCCTGCGACGTACCCCCTGACTCCCGCCGGGCCGCTTGCGATCGGGGTGTCGTGCCCGCATACTTCAAGAAGGGAGCCGGCGCGGCGGCCGTACACCACCGCACCGGCTGTGACCTACCGGTTGCGGAGACGGTCGACGATTTGGATCGCCGCCCAGACCGCACCCGGAAGGGCCACAATGATTACGAGTGTGGTACTCACTCCGATCACACCCTTTTCAAGTGGCGGGGACCTTCCCCGCCGAACCCAACATTGCCCCAGCCGCCCGACAATTTCCCGGCGGCTGGGGCGATGCTGTGGATAACCCGTGCAGCGCACGGCCGTACGGGTCAGCGAGGCACGAAACCGGCCTCGTAGGCGGCGACGACCGCCTGGACCCGGTCGCGGACGCCAAGTTTGGCAAGGACCCGGGCGACGTGGGTCTTCACGGTCGTCTCGGCGACGACCATCTCGGCGGCGATCTCGGCGTTGGAGAGCCCGCGCGCGAGGTGCCGGAGCGCGTCGGCCTCCCTCTCGGTCAGCGACGCGAACTCGGGAGGCAGCACCGGGATCGGCACGGGTTCCGCGAACCGCTCGACCAGCCGGCGCGTGATCGACGGCTCGATCAGCGAGTCCCCGGTCGCGGCGGCGCGCACGGCGGCGATCAGCCGGGTCGACGGCGCGTCCTTGAGCAGGAACCCGCTCGCCCCGGCCCGGATCGCGCGGTAGACGTACTCGTTGAGGTCGAACGTCGTGAGCACCACGATGCTCGGCGGGTCGCGGTGCCGCAGGATCTCCTCGGTCGCCGCCAGCCCGTCGAGGTCGGGCATCCGGATGTCCATGAGTACGACGTCCGGTCGCGCGAGCTGCGCCTGCCGGATCGCCTCGTTGCCGTCGCCGGCCTCCGCGACCACCTCAATGTCACCCTCGGCCTCGAGGATCACCTTGAACCCGGTGCGCAGCAAGGCCTGGTCGTCGGCGATAAGGACCCGGATCACACCCCGAATCATGCCTCCTCACAACCTCCGACGGCGTCCTCCGCGCGAACGACAAGCGATTCCGGGATTCCTCCGCGCAGCCGACGCGAGCTACGAGGGGGCGTTCATAGGTTGCCTGTCAATCCACGCGCCGTACCGACGGCGCGACGAAACCTGGGAGACGGACATGAACGGAATCCTCAAGGGCGTGAAGCCACTCGACTGTGTGCTCGCGGCGGTGCTGAGCGCGGGCGGCGCCCTCATGGCGGTCGAGAACGTCCTCGTCGGCACCGGCGAGGCGCAGCTGGAGATCGCGCACGAGGTCACCTCGACGTCGTGGTGGATGCTGCCGGCGTTCCTGCTCATGACGGTGCCGATCCTGTGGCGCCGCCGCAACATCCTCGCCGTGACCGCGGTGACCGCCGCCGCGACCGCCGCGCACGTGCTGGCCTTCGACTGGGTGACGCGCTGTGGCGTCGGCCTCCCCCTCTCGTTCGCCCTCGCCTATGCGGTCGGGCGGTTCGCGGGCGGCAGGAACCACCAGATCCTCGGCGTCGCGGGCGTCGTGTTGGTGCAGTTCCTCGTCCTGGTGAAGGACTCGTCCACCGGCGGCCTGGGCCCGATTCTCGCTACGATCCCCCTGGGGCTGCTCTTCTGGGGCGCCGGACGCCTCGTGGCCAGCCGCACCACCGGCCCTCGGGCCGCCGAGCGTGAGCTCGCGACGGCCTGAGACCGGTCCGGAGACGGGAGGGAACCGGAGATGGGCGAGGTCTTCCGCGGCGTGAGGATCGGCGACTGGGCGCTGGCGGCCGCGCTCACCGCGGCCGGCACCCTCCTGATGATCGCCGACATCACCTGGGACCAGGCGACGATCGCCGCCGAGGTCGCGGCCGGTCGGATGGTCCACGGCGTCGATTCCCAGTCGTGGTGGATGCTGCCGGTCTTCCTCGCGGCGATCCTCCCGATCCTGTGGTGGCGTCGGAACCTGCTCCTGGTCACCGGCATCTCGGCCGCGGCGATGGTCTCCCACCTCCTGATCTTCGGGTGGACCACCCGCTGCGGCGCCGGCCTCCCGCTGGCCTGGGCCCTCGCGATCCTGGCGGGCCTCACGCTGGACCGGCGACGGTCGCTCATCGCGATGGGCCTCAACATGGTGCTGCTCGTCGGAGTGATCGCGAAGGACTCCTCAACAGGCACCAGCCTGCTGCCGATCACGATGGCGATGAGCTGGATCGTGTGGGCGATCGCGCGAGCGGCCCGCAGCCGGGTCCGGATGGGCAGGGAGTTGAAGCGGCGTACCGAGGAACTGCGGGCGCTCCGCGACGAGCGCGCCGCGCTCGAGGTCGCCGACGATCGAGCCCGGATCTCCCGCCAGCTCGACGGCCTGCTGCAGGAGCGCCTCGGCCAGCTCACCCGCGCGGCCGAATCGGCGGGCGGGCTCGACGCCGAAGCCTCCCGTCGGGTCTTAGCGTCGATCGAGGACGAGAGCCGCCGGACCCTCGACGACATGCGCGAGATCGTCGGCATGCTACGCGGGGGAGACGTCGCGCTGGCGCCGGCGCCGACGGTCGCGCACCTCGAGGCCCTGCTCGCGCGCCGCGGCTCGGACGCCCGGCTGGCGGTCAATGGCGACCCGCGGTCGCTGCCGGCCACGGTCGGGCTGTCGGCGTACCGGATCGTCGAGCACCTTCTCGGTGCGCTCGCCGACCAGCCCGACGCGCGGATCGAGGTCGGCGTCCGGTTCGCCGACGACGCGCTCGAGCTGAGCGTGCGCGGTCCCGTCGAGCGGCACGCCGACATGAGGGCGGCGGTCGCGCGCGCCACCGAGCGGGCCAGGCTGCTCGGCGGGTCCGTCGAGGCGAGGACCTCGCACGGCCTGGTCGCGGCGGTCGCGCAGCTGCCCGTCGCGAGGTGATCGGATGCGACGCGCCGTCGAGCCCATCGCGATCGCCGGCGTAGCGCTGGCGGTCACGCTGGTGCCGATGCTTGCCGCTGGCTGGCCCTCCGGGTTCCTGGACAGCCTCGCCTTCCTCGCCGTGATCGCGGCGGCGGTCGGGCTCGCGTTCTGGCGGATCGCGCCGGCCCTCGTGGCCACCGTCGGCCTCGGCATGCATCTCTTCGCGGCGGCGCTCGCCTTCGAGAGCGGCGCGGTCGCCACCGAGCTGCCGCCGCTGACCGACGCCATGATGCTCGTCGTCATCACCCTGTACGGCGCCCTCGTCGCCAACACGTTCACCGGACGCGCGGCGTGGTGGGCGGGCGTCGTCGCTGCGGCGTACCTGGCCGCTCTCTACGCCCTCACCGGCGAGTTCACGGTCGGGATCCTGATGCTCACGCTGCCGGGGTACGTCGCAGGCACGCTGCTCCGCCTGCGCCGTGAGACCGCCGAGCAGTTGGCGGCCCGGGCTCGCGAGCTCGAGGAGGAGCGGGAGCTTTACGCCGACCTCGCCCTACGCCACGAACGCGCCAGGATCGCCTCGGAGCTGCACGACATCGTCGGGCACGCGATCTCGGTCATGGTGGTGCAAGCTGCGGCCGGTCAGCGGCTCGTCGGCGCCGATCCCGAGCGGGCCCGCGAGGCGTTCGCAGCGATCGCCGAGTCGGCCAGGCACGGCCAGTCCGATCTGCGGCGCCTGGTCGAGCTGCTGGGCGGAACGGAGTCCGGAGCTCCGGATCTCTCGCTGGTCGACGAGGTGGTCGCCCGGGCGGCCCGCTCCGGCCTGCACGTCACGTGCCGCTTCGAAGGCAACCGGGATCGCATCCCGCCGCCGATCGCGCACGCGGCCTTCCGCCTCGTGCAGGAGTCCCTGACCAACGCGCTGCGCTACGCACCCGGCGCCGACGTCGCGGTGGTCGTCACGGTCGGCGACGGCGGTGAGTCGTTGTCCGTGGCCATCGAGAACGGGCCGCCGGCCGCCGGCTCGCTCACTGGACCAATCGGCTCCGGGCGCGGCCTCATTGGCCTTCGCGAGCGGGTCCACGAGCTCGGCGGCTCGTTCTCGGCCGGCGCCACCGGATCGGGCGGGTGGCGCGTCGAGGCCCGCCTGGCGCGAACCCCGTAGATCGCCTGCCTGCTTGCGATCGGGGTGTCGTGCCCGCATACTTCAAGAAGGGAGCCGGCGCGGCGGCCGTACACCACCGCACCGGCTGTGACCTACCGGTTGCGGAAACGGTCGACGATTTGGATCGCCGCCCAGACCGCACCCGGAAGGGCCCACAATGATCACGAGTGTCGTTGTCACTCCGATCACCCCCTTTCAAAGTGGCGGGGGCCTTCCCCGCCGAACCCAACATTGCCCCAGCCGCCCGACAATTTCCCGGCGGCTGGGGCGATGCTGTGGATAACCTCGGCGGATCCGGGACATCCGCCCTCTCGCACCTCAGCTTCATCAAGTTATGCAGGCGGAGCAGCACTCTTCGCGGCGTACACACCTCGAAAAGTGCTGCCTCATCTAGATAGCTAGGTGAAGCGACCGGGCCACCCGCGGCGCCGCGTATTTTTGCGCCGACTCGGCGTGAATCTCGTGCACTTTAGAGCCGACTCGGCGTGATTTGAGTGCACCTTTGCGCCGACTCGGCGTCAGATGCGGACGGAGAGGGCGTCGAGGAGCCGCTCGGTGTCGGCCATCTCGGCGAGCCAGGGGGCGCGGACGACGTCGATGCGGTCCTCGGGCTCCTGCAGCCCGGCGAGGTACGACGCGACACCAGCCCCGGCACCTCCCGCCGCCTCGTGCAGCGAGATCATCTTGATCGCGACCTTGGCCTGCATGCCGTAGATCGGGATCTGGGGACCGCGAGGCGCCGAGAGCCCGATGAAGTAGAGCTTCTCGAGCCCGGCGGGGACGATGCCGCCGGCGTACCGCAGCGGGACGCCGTTGCTCCGCTGGAGCAGCGACTCGTCGAGGAACGGCAGCGTGGCCTTGAAGCCGGTCGCCCACAGGATCGTGTCGTAGTCGGCGCGGGCGCCGTCTGCGAAGGTGACGGTGTTGCCGTCGAACCGCGAGATCGCCGGTCGCACGTGGACCCGCCCGTGCTGGATCCAGTAGAGGAGCAGGTCGTTGACCACGGCCCGGCTCTCGGCGAGCGTGTCGTGCTTCGGCTTGGGCATGCCGGGGTAGTTGTGCCACTCGCCGACGGCGACCCGTGCCAGCAGCCGCGCGATCAGGTCCTGGTCGGACGGACCGAACTCGGAGAGGAAGCCGACCTGCTGCCGGGCACCCCGAAGAACGCCTTGGGCGTGAAGTAGATGCCCTCGCGGATCACGATGTCCACCTCGAGCCGGTGCTGGGCGCAGTCGGCGGCGAGGTCGCACCCGGAGTTGCCGGAGCCGACGACCAGGACGCGCTCACCCTCGACCTCGCCGGTGTTGCGGTACGAGCCGGAGTGGATCTGCCGACCGGCGAACTCGCCCGGGACGGCCGGGACGTACGGGTCCCACAGGTGCCCGTTGGCGACCAGAACCCCGTCGTACGACGCCTCCTCGCCGGTCGACAGCCGCACGGTCCAACCCGCCGAGCCCACCCGGCCGGAGCAAGGAAGGGGCGTCACCGACTCCACCTCCGCGCCGAACCGGATGATGTCGTGGTGGCCGTGGTGCCGCGCGTAGGCCTCCATGTAGGCGACCACCTCGTCGCGGCGCGGGAAGTGCGGATAGCTCGCGGGCATCGGGAAGTCCTCGAAGAACGTCATGTCCCGCGCGGTGATCATGTGCAACGCGTCGTAGTCGGTGTTCCAGTGGCCGCCGACGCGGTCGGTCTTCTCATAGCAGTCGACGTCGTGGCCGGCGTCGCGCAGTTGCTGCAGCGCGGAGAGGCCGGCCGCGCCGGCTCCGATGACGCAGTAGCGGGTCATGGGCGATCCCTTCGTGAGTGAGTGAGGCACGGGGGCGGTTCAGCGGATGACGTCGCCGCCGGAGAGGGTGATGGTGTCGCCGGTCATGAACGACGCGGCGCCGCCGCCGGTGAGCAGCCACACCCATTCGGCGATCTCCGCGGGGGTCGCGACGCGGCCGAGCGGGATGCCCGCGGCGGCGGCCTCCATCCGCCCGGTGGCGGCGTTGCCGGGGGTGGCGACCCAGCCCGGCGCGATGGCGTTGACGCGGATGCCGCGCGGGGCCAGCTCGAGCGCGGTCGCCTTGGTCAGCATGATCACGGCGGCCTTCGACGCGCCGTACACGAGCTGGCCGGGGGAGACGACGAAGCCGTCGACCGAGGCGAAGTTGACGATGGCCGAGCCTTCGGGCAGGTACGGCGCGGCAGCCGCCATCACGTTGATCACCCCGAGCACGTTGATGTCGAAGACCCGGTGGAAGAGCTCGGCGGTGACGGTGTCCAGCGTCGAGGGCGGGTAGATGCCGGCCACGTTGGCGACCGCGTGGAGCTCGCCGCCCAGCTCGGGGAGGTGCCGCGCGAGCGCCGCGTCGATCGCCTCCCGGTCGCGGACGTCGGCGGCGATCGGGACGAGCCGGCCGGCACCGGGCTCGATCGCGGCCTCGTGGAGATCGACGGCGAGCACGGTCCAGCCCTGCCGCAGGTAGATCTCGGCGGTGCTGAGCCCCATGCCGCTGGCGGCGCCGGTGACCAATGCGGTGCCATTCGCTGGGTTCATTGGAGGGTCACCCCGCCGTCGACCAGGTAGTCCGCGCCGGTGACGTACGACGCGCCGTCGCCCGCCAGGAAGACCACCAGCGGCGAGATCTCCTCGGCCCGGGCACGGCGGCCCAGCGGCGCACCGGAGGAGGTGCCGCCGGGCGGCTCGTCGTCGTTCATCGGGGTGTCGACCCCGCCGGGGCTGATCGAGTTGACCCGGATGCCCAGCGGAGCGAGCTCCAGGGCGGCGGCCCGGGTGAGGGCGAGGATCGCGGCCTTGGAGGCGCCGTACGCGCCGTACCCTTCCGCCCCGCGGTGCGCCGCCGTCGAGGCGACGTTGATGATCGAGCCACCCCCGCGGCGGGCGATCGCCGGCCCGGCGGTCTGGATCCCGAGCAGCACCGAGGTCGCGTTGACCCGCTGCAACAGCTCCCACTCCGCGACCGGCAGGTCGAGCAGCGGCGTCACCCGGATGATCCCGGCGTTGTTGACCAGCACGTCGAGCCCGCCCTCGCGGGCCTCGATCTCCGCGACCACCGCGCGCCACGCCGCCTCGTCGGTGACGTCGAGGTGGACGTAGCGGACCGGCAGCCCCCGCTCCACCAGCTCGCGCGCCGTACGCTGACCGGCCTCGTCCAGCACGTCCGCGATCACCACCGCGGCACCCGCGAGGGCGAACGCCTCCGCGTGGGCCGCGCCCTGGCCCCGCGCGCCGCCCGTGACCAGCACGACCTGTCCATCACCCACCGCAACCCTCCAAAGATAGGCTCTGACTCTGTCGGGGGTGAGTATCCACGGAAACACCTTTGGATGACAAGCGTCGGCGGGGGCGAGGGCGATGCCCGATCACCGACTGATAGGAAATGCCTATGACGATCGCCCAGATCAACTACTTCCTCGCCGCCCACGGCGCGGGATCCTTGACCCAGGCGGCCGACGAGTTGGGCCTGGCCCAGCCGACGCTCTCGGAGCAGATCCGCAAGCTCGAGCAGAGCCTGGGCGTCGTGCTCTTCACGCGGGCCAAGCGCGGCCTGACGCTCACCGCCGCGGGCGAGGAGTTCCTGCCGCACGCGCGCCGGGTGGCGGCCGAGTACGCCGACGCGATGGCGTCGCTCTCCGGGATCCGCGACCGTCAGGCGGGCACGGTCGCCTTCGGCATGTTCAACAGCGGGTACGTCGTGTTGGCCGGCCTGATCCCAGCCTTCCGTGCGCTCTACCCCGGGATCTCGGTGCGCATGATCGGCGCGAACTCGGCGCAGATCGCCGACCAGGTCCGCTCCGGGCGGCTCGAGGCCGGGGTGGTGGCACTGCCGGTCGACGCCCGGGGGCTCCAGATCGGCGACGTGCTCTGGTCGTGCGAGGCGTCGTACTTCCATCTCGACCCGGCCGCCACGGCGAGCCCCGTGACGATCGAGGATCTGGGCGAGCGCCCGCTGGTGCTGCCCGAGGCGGGCTGGCCCGACACGGACCCCACGCGGCGCCAACTGAGCGCGAGGGCGCAGCGGCTCGGGCACCCCCTGGTGCCGGACATCGAGGTCGAGACCATCGCCGCGGCGCTGTCGGTCGCCGCCAGCGGCGCCGCCGGGGCGATCGCCTCGGTCCCGGTCGCGGAGGCCCTCGGATACACCAAACTGCTCGCCCACGCCAGCCTCGAGCCGCCCCTGATCGAGACCTTCGCCGTGATCACCCGCCGCGCCACCAGCCTTTCGCCCGCCGCGCAGGCCATGATCGAGCTGGTGAACCAACACATGCGCATGCTGCACCAGGAGTACGCCGCCGACTAACGGTTTCGCAAGACGGGATAGTCTCGCCATACGGGACTAGCCACGAGGGCTGCCGACATCTAGTGTGCGGCATGCGGGCTAGCCGCAGACCGCACAAACAGATGGGAGGCATCGATGTTCGTTAACACCCAGCCCCGCTACGAGATCTTGTCCCAGGAGGCGATGGCCAAGCTGGACAAGGGGTGGCGCCGGCTGCTGACCGAGGTCGGCATCGAGTTCCGCGACCAGCGGGCTCTCGACCTGTTCGCCGCCCATGGGCAGAAGGTCGAGGGCGACGTCGTCTTCCTCGACCCCGAGTTCGTGCTGGAGCAGGTCGCCAAGGCCCCGTCCGGCTTCGACATGCAGGCGCGCAACCCCGCCAACAACGTCCACGTCGGCGGCGACCACATGGTCTTCTCCACCACCTACGGCTCGCCGTTCGTGCGCCGCGGCGACTACCGCGGCGACGGCACGATCAAGGACTACCGCGACTTCCTGAAGCTCGCCCAGCAGTTCCCCACGCTCGACTCGGCCGGTGGGGTGGTCGTCGAGCCCAACGACCTGCCGCTCGACAGCCGCCACCTCGACATGGTCTATTCGCTGCAGACGCTGACCGACAAGATCTACATGGGCAGCGTCATCACCGGCGGCAACGCCGAGGACACGCTCAACATGAGCTCGATCCTCTTCGGCGCGGGCAAGGGCGCGGAGTACGGCCGCCAGAGCATCGAAGAGACCCCCGCGGTCATCAACATCATCAGCTGCAACTCGCCGCTGCGCTGGGACGACCGGATGCTGGAGGCGCTCTTCGTCTACGCCAATGCCGGGCAGCCGGTCATCCTGACGCCGTTCATCCTGCTCGGCGCGATGTCGCCGGTCACGATCCCGGCCGCGCTCGTCCAGCAGATCGCCGAGACCCTCTCGGGCGTCGCGCTCACCCAGCTGATCCGGCCGGGCACCCCGGTCGTCTTCGGGTCGTTCCTCTCCACGATCGACATGCGCACCGGCTCGCCGACCTTCGGCACGCCCGAGTCGTCGATCGGGCTCTTCGCCTCCGGCCAGATCGCCCGCCACTTCAACCTGCCCTTCCGCAGCGGCGGCACACTGGCCACCTCACAGGTCACCGACGTCCAGTCGGGCTACGAGGCGGCGCTGACGATGATGCCGACCTTCCTTGCGGGCACGAACTTCGTGATGCACACCGCGGGCTGGCTCGAGGCGGGCCTGGTCGCCAGCTTCGAGAAGTTCATCGTCGACATGGAGATCCAGCAGATGCTGGAGGTCACCTTCAAGCCGCTGGAGATCGACGAGGGCTCGATCGGGTTCGACGCCCACCAGGAGGTCGGCCACGGCGGGCACTTCCTCGGGGCGGCCCACACCATGGAGCGGTTCCGCACCTGCTTCTACACGCCGCTGCTCTCCTCCTCGGAGAACTTCGAGCGGTGGACCCGCAACGGCGGTCTCGACGCCACCGCACGGGCGACGAAGATCTACACCGACATGCTCGAGGCCTACGAGCCGCCGCCGATCGACGACGCGATCCGCGAGGAGCTGGAGGAGTACGTCATCCGCCGGCGCCGCGAGCTCGGAGACTGATCGCGAGGCTTTGCCGCGCCCGCGCGTGGGCTGGGAGTATGGCGCCATGACGCTCTACACCGCCGACTTCGTGGGCGCGGCATTGGCAACACAGAGTACGGCGATGCGGACCCTGATCCCCGCCCTGCGCGCGGGAGAGGTGGACGCCTACCACGACGCCCGGGTCGCGAGCCGCCGGCTGCGGTCGGTGCTCGCCGGCTACTGCGTGAAGGACCCCGAGCTCAACGACGACCTGCGCCACTACGCGGCCGTGCTCGGCGCCGTCCGCGACCTCGATGTGGTTGCCGAGGGCATCGAGCTCGCCTACCTCCCCGAGGGCAGCGACGTCGAGGGCGTGCTGGCGCTGATCGGGGTACGACGCGCGGCGGCCTTCGCGGAGGCCCTCGACTACCTCGACTCCGCGCGGCACCGCGCTCTGCTGGCCGAGGTCGCCGAGGAGGCCGCGGACCCGCGCCTGGCCGAGGGCCTCGACGAGCAGGCGCTCCGAGCGGCCGAAGACGCGGTCAACGCCGCGCTGGCCAAGCTCGACCGGGCCGAGGACCGCTCCCGCGAGACCAACGCGGTCGACGACCGCCACAGCACGCGCAAGGCGGCCAAGCGGGTGCGCTACCTCGCCGAGGGCGCGGCCACGATCACCGAGGGCACGGCGGCCGACCACTACCGCGCGATCGCCACCCAGGCCGAGGCCGTCCAGGACCACCTCGGGCTGGTGACCGACGCCGCCGTGACGCTGGACTTCCTCAACTCGCTCGCCGAGGACCCCTCGGTCACCCCCGCGCAGCGCGACACGCTCGCCGCGCTCGCCGAGACCGAGCGCCGCCTCGTCGAGGGCCACGGCCACCCGAGCTGACTCAGCCGAACACCCCCACCGCCACGAAGAGCGCGAGCAGCAGCACCAGCGTGGCGCCCCAGACCGTCCAGATGATCCGGTGCAGCCGACGCCGCTGCCCGTGGCTCATGTCGAAGTAGCCCATGGCGCGAGACTAGCCGGGCGGCGAGCCGTTGACCGTGCTCGTAGGGTGGCAGCGTGGTCGTTGAGATCCGGGAGCTGACGGTCGACTACCGCCGGGTGCGGGCGCTGGACCAGGCGAGCCTGACGCTGCCGGAGGGTGTCTGCGGGCTGTTGGGGCCCAACGGGGCGGGCAAGTCGACCCTGCTCACCGTGCTGGCGACGGTGGGCAGGATCTCGGGCGGCTCCGTGGCGATCGGCGGCCATGACATCGCGACGGCGGCCGGGCGGAGAGCGGCGCGTCGGCTGATCGGCTGGCTGCCCCAGCGGTTCGACCTCGCGGGCGGGATGCGAGTGGGCGACGCGGTCCGGTATGCCGCGTGGGCGAACGGCGTCGAGCCCCGTGAGACGCGCGGGGCGGCGCGGACCGCGCTGGGGGTCGTGGACCTGCAGGATCGAGAGCGCGACCGGGTCCGGGACCTGTCCGGCGGCCAGCGGCAGCGCCTCGGGCTGGCCGCGAGCCTTGCGCACAGCCCGCGGGTAGTGCTGCTGGACGAGCCGACCGCCGGGCTGGATCCGGAGCAGAGGGTGAGGTTCCGCAGCTACCTGCGCGCGGTCGGTGAGGGGCGCACCGTGCTGTTCGCCACCCACCTCCTCGAGGACGTACGGGGGACCTGCAACGACCTGGTCGTCCTGGCCGGCGGCCGTGTCGGCTTCCAGGGTGCACCCACCGAGCTGGCGGCGCTGGGCGAGGACGTGGACGATCCGCTCGAGAGCCCGTTCGAGCGCGGCTACCGCCGGCTGCTCGCCGATGACGCCCCGCCAGGGACGTAGAACGATGCGAGCACAGTGGCGCCCTTTCCCGGTGCCGACCGCACACCTGGTGGTCTTGGCGGTGGGCACGTGGGCCGTTGTGACCGCGCATGCGACACCGATCCTGGGGTGGCCCTACGCCGACTGGGTGGCGGTCTCCGCCGAGGCGCGGCAGTCCCTGGCCTTGGCCGGACCGTGGGCGGCGGTCTGTGGCGCGTGGAGCGCTGCCCGGTTCACCGGGGCGCGGAACGTGGTCGTCACGCCGGGCGCGGCCAGGGTCGGTGGGGAGCTCGTCACGGCGATGCTGCTCAGGCTGGCCTGCGCCGCGCTGCTGGGGTACGCCGCCGGGCTGGCGCCGCTCTTGGCGATGACGGCACGGGACGCCACCGCCGGCCGGATCGACCTACTCGTGGTCGCGGGCTCCGCCGTGTGCCTGGTCTGCTTCGTGTGCGGCGGCTATCTCGTCGGCACCGTCCTGCCGCTCAGGGCGGCGCCGGTGACCGTGCTGGTCGTCGCGTACCTCGTGGTGGTCACCGCGGACTACCACTCGCCGGCGCTCGCGGCGGTATGGACCGGCGGCGTGGCCGCCGGCTATGTCGAGGATCCTCGCACCAGTGCGTTCCGGATCCTGTTCTTCGGTGTTCTCGCGGCCTGCTTGGCTGCTGCGGCCGCCTTCGTGCAGCGTGACCGGACCCTGCCTCGGGCGCCTCGGTCGTGGGCCGGCCTGGCCGCGCTGGGCGTTCCAGCCTTGCTCGCGATCTCGCCGATCCGGCCCGAAGGCCCGGCGATCCAGTACGAGGCCGATCCCCCGAGGACCTGCCAGGACGTCCGCGGGGTCGCGGTGTGTGTGCACACGGCGAGGTCGCCGATCCTGCCCGAGTTCGCCGACGCGGTCGGACGGGTGCTCGAGGCGGCCGGCCCGCTCGGCCGGCAGGTGGCGGGCGTGAGCGACGTGCATCTGTGGGACGAAGAGTCGCCAACGCACGTCGTCGTACAACTCCACCCGAAGGACAGCTGGTGGCGCACGCAGGTGGTGGAGGAGCTCGCGTTCCGAGTCTCCGGATCCGCGACCTGCCGAGAGGTCGGCGTCGAGATGGGTGGCGAGTTCGACGACCTGGCGCCCGAGTTCGCTCATTCGGCCGCCTCGGGCGGCGTCGCGACCTGGATGGTCCGGGAGGCGGGCGAGGAGGGGGAGGACGTCGGCGGCGGTCCCGAGGGCGTTGCCCTGGCCGACCGTCTCGGCCGGATGGAGGTCGGCGAGGTGCACGACCTGCTCGCCCCGGTCGCCGAGGACCTGGCGGCGTGCCGCGCCGGTGAGCTGATCGGGCCTAGCTGATGGCTGGGTGGTGGCTGTTCCTGCGGGCGCGAGACGGGCTGCCCGCGATTGGGCTGATCCTGGGCACGACGGTCCTTGTCCTCGCAGCCGGCTACACGGTCTATGAACTTCAGGTCGTCGGGTCACAACCCGCCCGGGCGATCACCGTGTGGGAGGCAGCGTCGACGGCCCTCGGTGCGATCCTGCCCGCGCTGCTCGTTCCGCAGATGTGGACCTGGGAGCGATGCGGCCGCCTGGGCCGGGTCCGCGCGTTCGCCCTCGGCACAGCGGGCCTCGCGCTGGCCGTGCCCGCGGCGGTCACGGTGCTGGCCCGGGTCCGGCTCCCGGACGACGCCCCGTGGGCGGGCATCGCGCTCAACGTCATCGTCATCTCCGCGCTGGCCATGACGGCGACCGCGCTGTTCGGTCGGGTCCTGGGGCCGCTGTGCGGGCTGGGCTGCTTCCTCCTCGGGATCACCGTGCAGCAGGCGGTGCCCGCCGCGGCCCGCTGGATCCCACTCACCCTCCGCGACCGCGACCTCGCCGCGCACGCCTGGGTGGCCCTCGCCTTCGCGGTGACCGCGCTCGCCGTCTGGACCCTGACCCTCGGCCACTCGCGCCTCGCCGACCGCCTCACGACCGAGTAGCGCTCCGTCGGCTCAGGTGGAGGGCCAGGTCTTGGCGACGAGGGTGAGGACGTCGTACGTCGCCACGGGCTCGTCCTCGCCGTTGGTGACGACGGCGTCCCAGCGCACCTCGCCGTAGTCGGCGGACCGGCGCGGCGTGATCTGCTTGACGGTCAGGGCGACGCGGATCGTGTCGCCGGCCTTGACGGGGGTGAGGAACCGCAGGTTGTCGACGCCGAAGTTGGCGAGCACCGGGCCGGGGTTCGGCTCGACGAAGAGCCCTGCCGCGAGCGAGACCACCAGGTAGCCGTGGGCGACGATGCCGCCGAAGAGCGGGTTCGCGGCGGCCGCCGCCGGGTCTGTGTGAGCGTAGAACGTGTCGCCGGTGAACTCCGCGAAGTGGTCGATGTCCGCGCGCGTCACCTGCCGCGGCTCGGAGACGAGCGCATCTCCGATCCGCAACTCGGCCAGCGGCTTGCGGAAGGGGTGGACCTCGCCGGTGACACGCCGGGAGCCGGTGGTCCAGCGGCCGGTGATCGCGGTCAGCATGTCGGGGGAGGCCTGGATCGCGGTGCGCTGCATGTGGTGCAGCACGCCGCGGATGCCGCCGAGCTCCTCGCCACCGCCCGCGCGCCCCGGCCCGCCGTGCACCAGCACCGGGAGCGGGCTGCCGTGGCCGGTCGACTCGGCGGCGTCGTCGCGATCGAGCACGTGCACCCGCCCGTGCCACGGCGCCAGGCCGAGCACGAGCTCCCGCGCCACGGCGAGGTCGTGGGTGACGACCGAGGCGACGAGGCTGCCCTTGCCGCGGGCGGCGAGCGCGAGCGCCTCGTCGGTGCTGGAGTAGCCGATCACGGTGCTGACCGGCCCGAACGGCTCGACGTCGTGCGGCTCGGTCGCGCCAGGGTGGGCGCGCAGCAGGACCGGCGAGAGGAACGCCCCGGTCTCGTCGTCCGCGCCGACGACCGCCACATGGGCCGGGTCGCCGTACACGACCTCGGCGCCGTTGCGCAGCGCCTCGATCGCCTTGCGCACCTCCTCGCGCTGGCCGAGCGACGCGAGCGCGCCCATCCGGACGGAGGCCTCGGCGGGATCACCGACGACGACCCGCGAGAGCCGCGCGCGAAGCGCGTCGATCACGGGATCCACGAGTTGCTCGGGCACGAGCGCGCGCCGGATGGCGGTGCACTTCTGGCCGGCCTTGACGGTCATCTCGGTGACGACGCCCTTGACGAACAGGTCGAACTCCGGGTCCCCGGGCATGACGTCCTCGCCGAGGATCGAGCAGTTGAGAGAGTCGGCCTCGACGCCGAGCCGCAGCCCGCGGTGGAGGACCGCCGGGTGGTTGCGCAGCACCTCGGCGGTGTGGGCCGAGCCGGTGAAGGCGACCGAGTCCTGCGGGCCGAGGTGCTCCAGGAGCGTGCCCGCGCCGCCGCAGACCAGCTGCAGCGAGCCCTCGGGCAGGAGGCCCGAGTCGATGATGCGTCGTACCACGGCCTCGGTGAGGTACGACGTGGCTCGAGCCGGCTTCACGAGGCTCGGCATGCCGGCGAGCAGCGCGGGGGCGAGCTTCTCCAGCATCCCCCAGACCGGGAAGTTGAAGGCGTTGATCTGGACGGCCACCCCGAGCCGGGAGACGTAGACGTGCTGGCCGAGGAAGGTGCCGCCCCGGCTGATCCGCTCGGTGGCGCCGTCGAGGTAGACGGTGTCGTTGGGCAGCTCGCGCACGCCCTTGCTCGCGAAGGAGAAGAGCGTGCCGATGCCCCCGTCGATGTCGATCATCGAGTCGGTGCGGGTGGCGCCGGTCCGCGCCGAGAGCGCGTAGAACTCGTCCTTGAAGTCGCCGAGGTGGAGCGCCAGCGCCTTGATCAGCCCGGCCCGCTCGTGGAAGGTCAGCTCGCGCAGCGCGGGACCGCCCACCTCGCGGCCGTGCGCGACGGCCCCCGCGAGGTCGACGCCGGCGCTGGAGACGCGGGCGACCTCCTCGCCGGTGACGGCGTCGAAGAGCGGCTCGCCGTCGACCGGGGCGACCCAACGACCCGCGACGTAGCTCTCCAGCGGTGCACTCACGTCTCGGCCCCTCGTTGTCTGTCGGCTCGGCGTATGCCAAGATTATTACAGACCGATCGGTCAGTAAATGAGGCGATGCCGGAGGCTCCGATGACCCAGTCGTTCGAGGAGACCATCGCCCGCAACGAGCGGATCGAGCCGCGCGACCAGATGCCCGACGCCTACCGCAAAACGCTGATCAGGCAGATCGCGCAGCACGCGCACTCGGAGATCATCGGGATGCAGCCGGAGGGCGACTGGATCGGCCGCGCCCCGTCGCTGCGCCGGAAGGCGATCCTGCTCGCCAAGGTGCAGGACGAGGCGGGCCACGGGCTCTACCTGTACGCCGCCACGGAGACGCTCGGGGTCTCCCGCGACGAGCTGACCGAGGCGCTGATCGAGGGCCGGCAGAAGTACTCCTCGATCTTCAACTACCCGACGCTGTCCTACGCCGACGTGGGCACGATCGGCTGGCTGGTCGACGGGGCGGCGATCTGCAACCAGGTGCCGCTGTGCCGCACGTCGTACGGGCCCTACGGCCGGGCGATGATCCGCATCTGCAAGGAGGAGTCCTTCCACCAGCGGCAGGGCTACGAGCTGCTGGCGACCATGATGCGCGGCACCGACGAGCAGCGCGCGATGGTCCAGGAGTCGGTCGACAGGTTCTGGTGGCCGACGCTGATGATGTTCGGCCCCTCCGACGAGCAGTCGACCAACACGACGCAGTCGATGGCGTGGGGGATCAAGCGGCACACCAACGACGAGCTGCGGCAGCGGTTCGTCGACATGACCGTGCCGCAGGCCGAGACGCTCGGCGTGACGCTGCCCGACCCGAAGCTGGCGTGGAACCCCGACCGCGGCAGCTACGACTTCGGCGAGCCCGACTGGGAGGAGTTCTGGGCGGTCGTGACGGGCGACGGGCCGTGCAACGCGCAGAGGATCGAACACCGCCGCCGCGCCTGGGAGGACGGCGCCTGGGTGCGGGAGGCAGCGATGGCCTACGCGGGGGCGCAGTCATGAACGCCGAGTGGCCGCTCTACGAGGTGTTCGTGCGGGGCAAGCGCGGGCTCAACCACGTCCACGTCGGGTCGCTGCACGCGGCCGACGACCGAATGGCGCTGCTGCACGCCCGCGACGTCTACACCCGCCGCAACGAGGGCGTCAGCATCTGGGTGGTCCGCTCGGCGGACATCACCGCGTCGAGCCCGTCGGAGAAGGACCCGCTCTTCGCGCCCAGCGGCGACAAGGTCTACCGCCACCCGACGTTCTACGAGATCCCCGACGACGTCCCGCACATGTAGGGGCACCGATGACCGAGATCCACGACAACGCCCAGTGGGCCTTCGGCGAGGACTTCGCCGACCCGCTCGCCGGCGTCGACACCACGGTCCCGGACGGCGTGGACCGGCGGGACCTGGCGACGTACTGCCTGATGCTCGGCGACGACGCGCTCGTCTACGCCCAGCGACTCGCCGAGTGGTGCAGCAACGCGCCCGACCTGGAGGAGGACCTGGCGATCGCGAACGTCGCACTCGACCTGCTCGGCCAGGCGCGGCTGCTGCTGGCGCGGGCGGCCGCCGCCGACCCGTCGATCGTGCCGGCGCTGCCCGAAGGCTCCCCGGTCCCTGCGGAGGACGCGCTCGCCTTCTTCCGCGGCGACCGGGAGTTCCGCAACGTCCGCCTGGCCGAGGTGCCGAACGGCGACTTCGCCGAGCTCGTCGCCCGGCTGCTCGTCCTCGCCACCGCCCGGCTGGCGCTCTTCGACCGGCTCGCCGGCAGCCGCGACGCGGTGCTCGCCGCCGTCGCGGCCAAGGGGGTTAAGGAACTCGCCTACCACCGCGACTTCGCGGGCCGCTGGTTCGTGACGCTCGCGCTCGGCACCGAGGAGTCCCGGTCCCGGCTGCTCGCGGCGCTCGCCGGGGTGACGCGGCTGGAGCCGGAGCTCTTCGCGACCCACGAGGTCGAGGCCCGGGTCGCGGCGGCCGGCGTCGGCGTGGACCCCGCGACGGTCGCGCCCGAGGCCCGCGGGGTGCTCGCCGAGGTCTTCGCCCACGCCGGCATCGACATTCCTCCCGAGACCCCGGCCGGCCGCAGGGCCGGCCGCGACGGCCGCCACACCGAGGCGCTGAGCCTGCTGCTCGCCGAGCTGCAGGTGGTCGCCCGCGAGCACCCGTCGGGACGGTGGTGAGCCGTGAACGCTGTGCTTCTGGAAAGGGCCCGGCAGGTCGCCGAGGCCGTCCCCGACCCCGAGCTGCCGATGCTCACCCTGGCCGACCTGGGGGTGCTCCGAGGCGTCGACGTCGGTGTGGATGGCCGGGTCGAGGTCGCCATCACCCCGACCTACTCCGGCTGCCCTGCACTGGCCGAGATGCGCGCCGACCTAGCGAGGAGTCTCGCCGACGCGGGCTTCTCGGATGTGCGCGTTCGGGTTGAGCTATCGCCCCCCTGGAGCAGCGACTGGATCAGCCCCCGCGGTCGGGCGGCACTGAAGGAGGCAGGCATCTCCCCGCCGGGGCCCGCGCCGCGTCGTACCCGAGCGATCGAGCTCGGACCCATCCGGCGGGCGCTCGCCTGCCCCCGCTGCGGGTCGGCGGACGTGGAGACGGTCTCGGAGTTCGGGGCCACGGCGTGCAAGGCGCTGTGCCGCTGCCGCGCGTGCCGCGAGCCCTTCGAGCACGTGAAGGAGATCTAGTGGCCGCGCGCTTCCACCCACTCGGCGTCGCCGCCGTGGACCGGCTCACCGACGACGCGGTGGCCGTCACCTTCGAGGTGCCGGACGACCTGCGCGGCGACTATCGCTTCGCCGCGGGCCAGTCGCTGACCCTGCGCCGCGTGGTCGACGGGGGAGAGGAGCGCCGCACGTACTCGATCTGCGCCCCGGCCGGCGCGGCGCCCCGGATCGGCGTGCGGGAGATCCCCGGCGGGCTGTTCTCATCCTGGCTGGTCAACGACGTACGACGCGGCGACGTCCTCGACGTGCAGACCCCCTCGGGCCGGCTGCGCGCCGACGCCGAGGCGCCGGGCCGGCACCTGCTGATCGCCGCCGGCTCCGGCATCACCCCGCTGCTCTCGATCGCGGCCACCGTGCTCGCGAACCCGTCGAGCACAGCGACCCTGCTCTACGGCAACCGCGCCACCGCCACGGTGATGTTCGCCGAGGAGCTCGCCGACCTCAAGAACGAGCACGGCCCCCGGTTCGAGCTGATCCACGTGCTCTCCCGCGAACCGCGCGACGTCGAGCTCTTCTCCGGGCGGCTCGACGCCGACCGGCTCCGGGCGATCCTCACGACGCTGGTGCCCCTCGACGGCGTCGACCATGTGTGGCTCTGCGGCCCTCACGCCATGATCACCGACGCCCGCGCGGTCCTGTGCGACCTCGGCGTCGCGCCGGAGAGGGTCCACTTCGAGCTCTTCTTCGTCGACGAGCCGCCGCCCACGCTGCGCCGCGGCTCCGGCGAGGCGCTCGACGGCGCCACCAGCGAGGTCACCGTCGTCCTCGACGGCCACGCGACGACCGCCCCGATGCCGCGCGACCGGCCGGTCCTCGACTCCGCGCGGGCGCGCCGCGGCGACGTCCCGTTCGCGTGCAAGGGTGGCGTGTGCGGCACCTGCCGCGCGAGGGTGGTCGAGGGCGAGGTCGACCTGGTGCGCAACTATGCGCTCGAACCGGCCGAGCTCGCGGCCGGCTTCGTGCTGACCTGCCAGAGCTTCCCGCTCAGCGAGCGGATCACCATCGACTACGACGCCTAGGACCGCCATGGAGCAGAGCTACCTCGTCAGCGGCGCCAGAACGCCGATCGGGCGGTACGGCGGCGCGCTGGCCTCCGTCCGTCCCGACGACCTCGCCGCGCTGGTCGTCGGCGAGGCGGTACGACGGGCCGGCGTCGATCCCGAACTGGTCGACGAGGTGATCCTGGGCTCGGCGAACCAGGCCGGCGAGGACAACCGCAACCTCGCTCGGATGGCCGCGCTGCTCGCCGGGCTGCCCGAGTCGGTGCCGGGCTTCACCGTCAACCGGCTGTGCGCCTCGGGGCTGACGGCGATCGCGACCGCCCGGCAGCTGATCGCCGCGGGCGACGCGGACCTGGTCGTCGCCGGCGGCGGCGAGTCGATGACCCGCGCGCCCTGGGTGCAGGCCAAGCCCGAGCGGCCCTGGGCCCGGCCCGGCGCGTCGTACGACACCTCGATCGGGTGGCGCTTCACCAACCCGCGGTTCGACGCCGAGACCACGCTGTCGATGCCGCAGACCGCGGAGCGCGTCGCCGAGCAGTGGTCGCTGACCCGCGAGGAACTGGACGAGTTCGCGCTCGGGTCGCACCGGCGCGCGGTCGCCGCTGCCGCGGCCGGCCGCTTCGTCGACGAGATCGTCGCCGTACCGACCCCGTCGGGCGAGGTCGCCGCCGACGAGGGCCCGCGCGCCGACACCAGCCTGGAGGCGCTCGCCCGGCTCCGGCCGGTCAACCACCCCGGGGGCGTCGTCACCGCCGGTAACTCCAGCCCGCTCAGCGACGGCGCCGCGGCCGTCGTCGTCGCGAGCGAGCGGTTCGTGCGTGAGCACGGCCTGGTGCCGCGCGCCCGCCTCGTCGCGTCGGCCGCGGTCGGGGTGCCGCCGGCGATCATGGGGATCGGCCCCGTGCCCGCCACCCGCAAGGCGCTCGACCGCGCCGGCTGGGCGATCGGCGACCTCGACGCCGTCGAGCTCAACGAGGCCTTCGCGTCGCAGTCGCTCGCCTGCCTGCGCGACCTCGGCCTGGACCCCGCGATCGTCAACGCCGACGGCGGGGCGATCGCGCTCGGCCACCCGCTGGGCGCCTCCGGCGCGCGCATCGCGCTCACGCTGCTGGGCCGCCTGGAGCGCGCCGGCGCCCGCCGCGGGCTGGCCACCATGTGTGTCGGGGTCGGCCAGGGCGCGGCGCTCCTGCTCGAGCGGCCGTGAGATTACGGTGGGAGGCGTGGCATCGCCGTTCGTCGAGATCGAGGTGGAGAGCCGGGTCGTCAAGGTGACGAACCCGGACCGGGTCTACTTCCCCGAGTCCCGCGCCACCAAGCTCGACCTGGTCGAGTACTACCTGGCCGTCGGCGAGGGCCTCGTCAACGCGCTGTGGGAGCGGCCGTGCATGCTGCACCGCTTCCCGAAGGGACTCGCGGGCCCCAAGGTGCACCAGAAGCGGCTGCCCGCCGGCGCCCCGGACTGGGTCGAGACGGTCGAGCTGTTCTTCCCGCGGTGGGGCCGCACGGCGGACGAACTCTGCGTCACCGAGCTCGCCAGCGTGATCTGGGCCGTGCAGATGTCCACGGTGGAGTTCCACCCGTGGAACAGCCGGCGCGGGGCGGTCGAGATCCCCGACGAGTGGCGGATCGACCTCGATCCCGGGCCGGCGTCGGACTGGGCGCAGGTGCGGCGCGTGGCGCGCGTCGTACACGAGGTCCTCGACGAGCTCGGCGCCGTCGGCTACCCGAAGACCAGCGGCAGCCGCGGGCTCCACGTCTATGTGAGGGTGCGGCCCGACGAGGACCACAAGGGGGTACGGCGCGCCGCGCTGGCCTTCGCGCGGGAGGTCGAGCGCCGCGCGCCCGAGGACGTGACCACGCTGTGGTGGCGCAAGGACCGCGACCCTCGCCACCTCTTCGTCGACTACAACCAGAACGCGCGGGACCACACGATCGCGGCCGCCTACTCGGTGCGGGGGCTGCCTGACGCCCGGGTCTCCGCGCCGCTGACCTGGTCCGAGATCGACGACGCGGTGCCGGAGGACTTCACGATGTTCACGATGCCCGCCCGGTTCGCCGAGATCGGGGATCTCCACCACGACATCGATGACCACGTCTTCGACCTCGCGCCCCTGCGCGCCTGGGCCGACCGCGACGAGGCCGCCGCCACATAAAACGCCGAGTCGGCGCATCTGTGCACGCTGGAGACGCTGAGTCGGCGCATCTGTGCATGCTGAGGTCGCCGAGTCGGCGCAAACATGCACGAAAAACACGCTGAGTCGGCGCATCTGTGCACGCTGGAGACGCTGAGTCGGCGCATCTGTGCATGCTGAGGTCGCCGAGTCGGCGCAAAAGTGCGCGTACGCCGCCGCTACCCGGCGAGGCTGACTGATCGGCCGCCTGCAGAGATCACGCGGCGTACCACCAGCGCGATCGTCTGCCACACCACGTAGCAGCCGGTCCCGACGATGGCTCCTGCCCAGAGGCTCATCAGGAGACTCGACGGGCCATCGATGGCGCCGAGGATCACGGCCCACAGTGCGATCGCAAGAAGCCACGGGCCGACCCAGGTGAGAAGCTCGTGCTTGATGCTCAGCGATTGACGTCCGTAGCTCACGGCGAAGAAGGTGCTCACGCCTGCGACATAGACGGCCGCGATCAGCGAGAGCGGCCAGGCCCCCAGTAACGCCGAGCGGATGACCAGCGCACCTCCCGCGATAAGGTTGCTGTCCAGCACGTGCCTGTCGATGGCCAACGTGATCGCCCCCGTTCCTCCATGTCGCGGCCCCCTTGTCGCGCCGGGACAATTCTACGACTCCTCGCCCGCGCCCCGAAATCCTCGAGTCGGCGCAAACGTGCACCCAAATCA
>JBDHZS010000042.1:0-22432 GCA_039812025.1 Nocardioides sp.
GCAGACTTCATTCCACACTCGGCTACCAAACCCCCAACGAGGTCCTGTACGCCGACCACAACAACCCAACAGCCGCCTGAAACAGGCAAACAACCGAATCCGGAAAAATCCGGGCAGCTCATAAACACGATCCCGGCCTGCCGCTCATCGGTCGCGGCGACCGCCACCGAGGCGCCCTCCCCGCCGAGCATCAGGTCGTAGAGACCGAGCGCGGCCACCAACGTGCTCTTCCCCTGGCCGCGCGGCATCATCCAGCCCGCCAGCCGCGGCCGAGGGTCCGGATCGAGCACCGAGCCGACGAGCTCAAGCTGCCACGGCCGTAGCCGCATCGGCCCCAACGCCCCGGTGCCCTTCGGAGTCACGATGAACCGCTCACAGAACCGGCCGAACCGAGCGGCGCCGACCGAGCGCGGCCGGAACGGCAACGCGCTCCCGTCGACCGCGGCCTTCGGACCGGCCCTCAAAGTGCACTCTCTTGGGTCAGTAACTGTGAATGCGGCTTCCCCCGCAGTCCTGGCGCCTTCGCGGGGGTGCTCGTCCCCTGGTCCTCGTCGGGTCGGGCTTTGCCGGCGGTGACGTTGCAGCGGCGGCACAGGACGCGCACGTCGCGGGTGCGGATGGTCTTGCCGGCTGCCTTGCGGAGCCATGCGCTCGGCTTGTGGTCGAGTTGGAGGTTGTCGGTGGCGCCGCATTGTTCGCAGAGCGGGGAGAGCTTGCGGAGGCGGGTGGAGAGCTTGTCCCATGTCCGGTTGTAGCCGCGGGCGCGGGCGCTGCCGACCTGGCGGTTGCGGTGGGCGCGTGCGTGGTCGGGGCACCGGGACGCGGCGGCGGGTGTGCCGCAGTCGAGGCAGGGTTTGAGGGTGGTCATGCTGGTTTCCTTCCGGGCTGCGGGCTGGTGGTGGGCTGGGGTAGATCAGAGTCATAGAGGGGTGTCACGTTTGCGCAGGTCAGCGGCTCGGGGCGGGACAGGATTTGTCCCGGTGCGGGACTTCTCTTGTCCCGATCCCCGTGTTGAGCGGGACTTCTCTTGTCCCGCCTTGCGCGCGGTCGGATGCCGTGATGGGTGCAGGTCTTGCCTCCGGTGCCGCCTGCCTTCTCCCACCAGTCCGGGGCGAGCAGGCAGAACCGGGACGATCCCTCGGCGACCAATCCCATCTCTTCGGCGCGCCGGATCGCAGCGTTGACCTGCCGACGTGAGGGGATCGAGAGCTCGCCGGTCCGAGGGTTGGATGAGAGCAGGATGTTCGCGAGGCCCTGCGCGGCGAACTCGGCGTGACCGATCAGGTTGGACCAGCCGATAGCGGCGAACATGACGCGCACGGCCAACGGCTTCACGGACGAGTCGCCGGCCCTCAGCCGGGCGGCGTGCTGGTCGACGCCCACCCATTCCTCGAAGGGGATCCCACTCATGCGACGTCCTCACCTCGCAGGGCGCGGATCCATGCGGTGACGGTGGCGGGGGCCTCGCTGCGCACGGTGATCGGTCCGAGGTGCTGGCCGTACTCGCGCAGGTAGTGCGCGCCGTACAGGGACGGGTACTGGCCGGGCTGGACGATGAACTCGATGCGCGCACCAGCTGGGGCGTCGGCGGCGAGCTTCATCCGGTACTCGACGACGTCGTCCTGGTCGTGGCGCAGGTCGACGCGCACGGCCCCGGTCACGTTCAGGCTGGGCTTCATGCGGCACCGCCTTCGGGTGCGCTGGTGATGGTGACGTCGTAGCCGCGGAGTTCGGCGAGCGCTACTAGGTCCCGGGCCGTGGTCGGTTGGATGGCCCATCCGCGCGGCCTGTTCGACCAGGCGGGCGCTCGGCCGCGTAGCTCGGTGAGCAGGTCCCGGCTCCCCCACCCCGATGCGACGGCCAGGTTCTGGTTCACCAGGACGATCCGCACGTGCCGACCCCGGCTCACGCGGCCGGAGTCCCGTCGTACTGCGCCTCTAGCCACGCCTTGACGTCGGCGCGGCGGTAGGCGACCTTCCGTGCGCCGAGCTTGAAGGACTTCGGCCCGGTGCCGACGTGCCTCCACCATCTGAGAGTTGGGACAGGAGCGGTCGTCATGATCGACACCTCGCTGGTCGTCATGAGCTCGGGCTCTTCCATCAGGACTCCGTTTCCAAGTTGGAACAACATATTTGTAACTTGGAACAAGGTTGGCATGCGCTTGCCAAGTTGTCAAGGTAGGGACTATCATCCCCAACATGGGAACACGAAAGGTTGAGCGGGGTCAGGTCGCTGAGCGGGTCGCTGAGAACGTGAAGCGGCTCCGGGTCGAGAAGCGGCTGACGCTCGACGATCTAGCAGGCCGCATGCGAGCCCTCGGCAAGCCGATCCTGAAGAGCGGCCTGTCGAAGATCGAGTCGGGCGATCGACGGGTCGACGTCGACGATCTGGTGGCGCTGGCAGTCGCGCTAGAGGTCAATCCGAACCGGCTCTTGCTCGTCGATCATGCTGACGTCGATGACGAACTTGAGCTGACCGGGGGGCTCTCCGTGACGAGCAAGAGCGCGTGGGCCTGGGCCAGCGGCGATCTAACGGACGACGCAGGTCCGTGGCCATGGGCGAAGTTTGCGGAGCACGGCGGAAGGCCGGGAGAGGCGCTTGCGTTCCAGCAAGCGACCCGGCCACACGACCCGCCGATCTACCTCACGCCGGAAGAATGGGCGGTCGTCGAGCCGATGCGCAGGCGCTTCTCCCGACTGTGGTTCGAGTTGAGCGAAGATGAGCGGCCCCACTTCAGGATCGTGATGAAGTCACTCGATGGCTTCAACCTTCCGTGGGTGAAATCGGACGAGGGGGAGGGCTGAAGCCGTGGCTAGCAAGAGCGTGGCGAAGCGCACCATCCGCTGGAAGACGAAGGACGGCCAGGAGCGCACCGGCCAGCGCTGGCAGGCCCGATACCGGGACGAGACCGGCAGAGAGCGCGCGAAGCTCTTCACGCGCAGAGTTGACGCGTGGGCATGGCTCGATGAGGTCACGGCGTCGATGGTGACCGGCACCTATGTCGACCCCGACCGGGGGAAGGTGACCTTCCGGACATGGTTCGAGGAGTGGGCCAACTCGCAGGACTGGACGACCGGGACGTCGGAGAGCGCTGCCACGGTCCTCAAATCCGTGACCTTCGCCGACGTGCCGATGAAGATGATTACCGAGCACCACGTCAAGGCGTGGCTGAAGTCGATGCGTCTGCCCGGCCCGAAGCGGACGTCAGGGCTCGCAGCCTCGACCCGGAAGACGCGCTTCAACTACGTGCGGATGTGCTTCCTCGCGGCGGTCCGGCTGAAGGTGATTTCATCGGACCCGACTTCGGCAGTCTCCCCACCGAAGGTGCCGAAGGCAGAGACGAAGATGAAGGTTCCGACAGCTGCCCAGGTCGGTGCGGCGATTCGCGAGGCTCCGGAGGGCTTCAGGTGCTTCGTCGCGGTCTGTGCGTTCGCCGGCCTCCGGCTGGGGGAGGCGGCAGGCCTTCAGCTCGGCGACGTGAACTTCCTCGGTCGCACCCTCACGGTCGACCGGCAGATTCAGGGCCAGACGACCGGGACGACTGCCGTGGTCTCGCCGAAGTACGAGTCGGGTCGGACGATCCACCTTCCCGACGAACTGGTCGAGATGCTCGCGCGCCATGTCGAGAAGGTCGGGACGCTCGGCCAGGAGGGCTGGCTCTTCTCCTGGTCAGGCAACGTCGTGAACCGGAACAGCGCGGGCAACCAGTGGCGACGTCTCCGGGCGAAGATCGGGATGGATGAGTTCACTCTCCACGACCTGCGGCACTTCTTCGCCTCCGGCCTGATCGCGGACGGGTGCGACGTCGTGACCGTTCAGCACGCGCTCGGGCACTCGTCGCCAAGCATCACCCTGAACACGTACTCACACCTATGGCCGAAGGCCGAAGAGCGGACCCGAGCAGCTGCGGCAGGCCTCATATCCGCCGCTCTTGCGGACAGTGTGCGGACAGTAGGCGCATCCCCGCAGGTCAACGGCATGTTCTACCGGTAGTTGGTGAACTGGACGGCGAAGTCGTAGTCCTGCGCCTTGACCAGGGCGATCACGGCCTGGAGGTCGTCGCGCTTCTTGCTGGAGACGCGCAGTTCGTCGCCCTGGATCTGGGCCCGGACGCCGCGCGGTCCCTCGTCGCGGATCAGCTTGGTAATCTTCTTGGCGTCCTCGGAGCTGATGCCCTCTTTCAGCGCGATCCCGATCTTCGACTGCTGACCCGAGGGCCGAGGCTCCGAGGCGTCGAGGATCTTGAGGCTCTGGTTGCGTCGTACCAGCTTCTGCTTGAAGACGTCGAGCACCGCGTTGGCACGGTCGTCGGCCGAGGCCGCGATCTCGATCGCGTTCTCCCCGCGCCACTCGATCGTGGCGCCCGTGCCCTTGAAGTCGAAGCGGGTCGCGATCTCCCGCGCGGTCTGGCCGAGCGCGTTGTCGACCTCCTGGCGGTCGATCTTGCTGACGATGTCGAACGACGAGTCGGCCATGGGCTCCTCCTGCGGGACCGTGTCTACGCCACCAGCGGCGGCGGTTTCCTCCTGGCGAGGCGGCTGGGGTAACGTCTCTCCCTGCTGCGCCGGACACTCTACGTGGGCGGCATCAGCGCCCGGCAGGTTGCCCGAGCGGCCAATGGGAGCGGACTGTAAATCCGTCGCGAAAGCTTCGCAGGTTCGAATCCTGCACCTGCCACCATCGAGGGACGCCCCGACCTGCCGAGCAGGTCGGGGCTCGTTCGCCTTGTCCGGTTTGCGGCGATGGTGCCGGCTCGTTGCGGGTGGCTGTGCCATATTCGTGCCCACCGTTTGCTTCTGCGCTGAGGGCGCAACGTGGTGAAGGATCGGGATTGGGTCGGCGGCTCCGTAGTTGTCGGAGCGGTCTGCCAACATCTTTGCTGTGTTGCTGGCCTACGTGGACGAGTCAGGGGACACCGGGGACCCCGCCCTCGCTGGATCCTCCGGATGTTTCGTACTCGGTTGTGTCCTGATCGAGTCGAGTACGTGGGCGACAGGCTTCGACCACCTGGTGGCCTTCCGTCGGGGCATCAAGACGAACTTTGGTCCGCTGATGCGCCAAGAGCCCAAGGCGAACCACCTCATCCGCAACGGGGGCGGTCTGCGACCGCTCGGGCTGTCCCCGAGCCAGCGTGGACTCATCTACGCCTACCACCTCAACCAGCTAGCCGCGATGCAGGCACGGGCCTTCGCAGTCGTCGTGGACAAAGCTTCGACCGGCGCTGTCGGGTCTCAGTGCCTCGACATGGCCTGGGGCACGCTCCTTCAGCGCCTCGAGCGCACCACTTACTACGAGAACAACGACCTGATGGTGATCCACGACGAGGGCGAGGACGCCGCGATCCGGAAACTCGTCAGGAAGTCTCGTCGCCATATGACGTCAGGGAGCTACTACGGAGGAACCACGTTCAACAACCCGTTCCGTCGCCTTGTAGAGGATCCCAGTTCGAGAGCGTCGCACGAGTCGTACTTCATCCAGCTGGCTGACCTCGTCGCCTACGCGGGCTGGCGCACCCATGTGCCGCCAGGCGCGGGTGCGGGGAAGGTCGTTCCAGCGACCATGTGGAGCCAACTTGGCTCCGCGACGCACACCCAGGTGAACAGCGTGGCCCGTCGAGGAGTCCCTGGCGTCGTGCTGCGAATGTAAAAGCCCCCGCCGAGGGGCGGGGGCGGGAAGCGCCTACCCCGGTCACAGGACCGGTTCAGCACTTGACTCCACAGTAGCGCGGGGCTCCGTCAGAAGCTGCAATTCGGATCGATTGCTCGCCCGGTGCGCCGTGGCCCAACCGTGGGTCACGCGACGGCGGTGGCGGGCCGGAGCCATCGCCTCGGACTTCCACGTCAGTCGACCGCCTGCCCACCGGCTTCTGGTGCGCCACCGGCGTGAAGGCCAACGTGCTCGCGTCGGCGCTCGAAGCGGCTGGCCAGAGGGCCGAGCAGTAGCCCTGGGCCACATTCGTACCCTCGCAGCGTGGTTCGAGCGCCTCGCCGCAGGTCAGCGGCGTGACGACGTACGACTGTAGATCCGTCGCGAAAGCGTCGCAGGTTCGAATCCTGCACCTGCCACCACCTCGTCCCCCCGTGGAGGTCATACGAACTGCGGCCTATTGCCTCGGGTTCGTATGACGTCCGACGGCGTTCCCATGTGACGTCATGCGTCGTGAGGGCTATCGACCACGATTCGTATGACGCTGCCCCTGAGCGAGCGGTTGGTCGCCCGTCGGCCCGGACTCCGGGCGGTGACGTGGTGGCATCGCCCCGTGCGTCGGCCCCAGGGGACTACGGTGATCCGTGTGAGCGACGCCCACCTATCCTCCGCCGCGCGCGAGCGCACCGGCCGCTGCGAGTGCGGTGGCGTGAGCTACCGCACGTCGGCGCCGATGCGGGACGTCTTCAACTGTCATTGCGGCCGGTGTCGGCGGTTCACCGGCCACCACATGGCCGGGACCGCCGTCGACGCGGCCGCGTTGGAGTTGACGTCCTCGAGCACGCTCTCCTGGTACGAACCGGCGCCCGGCGTCGAGTACGGCTTCTGCCGCCGCTGCGGGTCGAGTCTCTTCTGGCGCACCAGCGGGCGTCCCGGCAGGGTCACGATCTGCGCGGGCACACTGGACCAGCCGACCGGTCTGCGCACGACCCAGGCATGGTGGGTCGCCGAGGCCGGCGACTACCACGAGCGCCCGAGCGTCACCGAGTTCGAGTACGACGGGTAGGCGCGTGCACTTTAGCGCCGACTCGGCGTGTTTCAGATGCACGTTGGCGCCGACTCGGCGTCGTGCGCGTGCACTTTTAAGCCGACTCGGCGTGTTTTTCGTGCACTTATGAGCCGACTCGGCGTTGTTTGGGTGCACTTTTGAGCCGACTCGGCGTGGGAGCATGGTCGGGTGAAGACACGACCGGAGCTGGCGGGCCCGTGGGTGCCGTCGGTGGCGACGGCCCTGATCATGCTCGGCGCGCTGTTCTGGGTGCTGGTGCTGCCCGTGGGGCTGCTCGTCCTGGGGCTCATGGCGCTCTGGTTCAGCCCGCTGTGGACCACCACCGAGAAGATCCTCGGCACCGTGGTCCCGATCCTCGGCCTTGGACCCGCCCTCGTCTCCTGGGGCTTCGTCGTCGCCGCGACGGAGGACGGCGGGACGCCGTGGCTGGTGTACGTGGTCACCGGTGCCGTCGGGATGGCGCTCGCCTCACTCTTCTGGCTGGCGGTCGTCGGCGCGCGCCGCCACAAGGCGTTCGAACTCGGCGCCTGGCCGGCGTCCTGACCACGGACCCGAGGACCGACCCCGGAAGGGGTCCGGTCCTCAGCTCAGCCGCGACGGTCGTCGGTGTCAGGCGCCCGTGCCGGAGACGGTGACCGGGATGTTCCCGCGGGTCGCCTTGGAGTAGGGGCACACCTGGTGGGCGGCCTCGACCAGCCGCTGGGCCGTCGCGTCGTCGACGCCGGGGATCGCGACCGAGATGTCGACGGTCAGGCCGAACGAGGCGCCCTCGGGGCCGAACCCGACCGAGATGCTGGTCGTCGCGCCGGAGGTGTCGACGCCCTCCGGCTTGGCGACGAGGCCGAGCGCGCCGGTGAAGCACGCGCCGTACCCCACCGCGAAGAGCTGCTCGGGGTTCGTGCCGCCGCCGGGCCCGCCCATCTCGGTGGGGGCCTGCAGGTCGACCTCCAGCAGCCCGTCGCTGGTGCGGCCGTGGCCGCCGCGGCGACCGCCGGTGACGGTGGCGGATGCGGTGTAGACGATCTTCTCGGGGGTGTTCATGCGTCCATCATGCACGCCGACCCCAGGCGGGACCACAGCAGGCAGAGCGGTGGCGGGCTCCTGGACTATCCGGCGACGACCTCGGCGATCCGCTCGAGCGTGCGCTCCATGTTGCGGCGGGTCATGCCGGCCATGCGCCGGATCACCAGCCGGGAGGCCCGAGCCTCGGTCGTGAGGTCCCAGGTCTCGCGCACCAGGGTGCCGCCGTCGCGCGGCGTGAGCTCGTAGCGCCAGGTCCGCCCGCCGAACAACCGGCCCAGCGGCCCGCCCGCCAGCGTCCGCCAGGCGATGCGCCTGCCCTCCTCGAACTCCACCACCTCGTTGCGGGTGCTGTAGGGCACCCCGGCGCGCATGTCCATCCCGAACGCGTCGCCCAGCTTCAGCCGCCGCCCGCCGGACCGCGCCGCGTGCACCGCGCCCGACCCGTCGATCTCGACGTGGCGAGCCGGGTCGACCAGCAGTTCGAAGATCGCCTCGGGCGGTGCGGGGATCAGCCGCTGCACACTCACGCGGTCGGTCACGGAGTCCCCTGCCCATCCTCGGGAGCGGCCTCCGACTGGGCGCCGGCCGAAGCCGAGGACGCGGCGAACCGGTCGACGAGCGACTGGAGGTCGACGCCGGTGGAGCTCTTGAGGAGCTCCAGGGTTTGTACGACGTTGTTCGTGACCTGGCGCGGCAGCTCCGCGGCACCGTCGGTCGAGAGCACGGTGAGCTTCTCGATCGCCCCCATCGGGGCCGCGACCTCGCGGGCCACCGACGGCAGCACCTCGACCAGCATCTGCAGCACCGCGGCGTTGCCGTACTGCGCGAAGGCGTCGGCCTTCTGCTCCATCGCGGCGGCCTCGGCCTGGCCCTGCGCGAGGATCGCGGCGGCGTTCGCGTCGCCCTCGGCGCGGACGGCGTCGGCCTCGGCGACACGGCGGGCCTTCTCGGCCTCGCCTCGCTTGGCGCCCTCGATCGCCTCGGCCTCCGCCAGCGCCGAACGGCGCGACTTCTCGCCCTCACCGGTCAGGCGGGCGGTCTCGGCGGCCGCCTCGGCGGCGGCGATCGCGGCGGCCTTGCGGGCCTCCGCCTCGAGGATCTCGGAGTTGCGGCGACCGGTCGCCTCGATCTCCACGCGGTAGCGCTCGGCGTCCGCCGGCTTGCGCACCTCGGTGTCGAGCTGGCGGTCCTTCAGCGCCGCCTGGCGGACGGCGACCTTCTCCTGCTCGGCGAGGATCGCCTGGTCGCGGTCGGCCTGGGCGAGCGGCCCGGCAGCGGCCGCCTGGGCCGCCGCCGCGTCGGTCTCGGCCCGGATCTCCGACTCCTTCAGGGCGAGCGCGCGCTGGGTGATCGCGATCTCCTGCTCGGCGGCGATCCGAGCCTGCTCGGCGGCCTGACGCGCGGCCGCCTCGGCCACGGCCGCGACCTGGCCGACCTTGGCCGCCTCGGGCCGGCCGAGGTCGGCCAGGTAGGAGCCTGTGTCGGTGATGTCCTGGATCTGGAAGGTGTCGAGCACCAGGCCCTGCCCGGTCAGCGACGCCTCCGACTCGTCGGCGACCCGCTGGGCGAAGGCCGCGCGATCGCGGATGATCTGCTCGACCGACAGTGAGCCGACGATCGAGCGCAGCGCGCCGGCGAGCACCTCCTGGGTGAAGGTCTCCACCTCGTCCTGCTGGGACAAGAAGCGCTGCGCGGCGGCGCGGATCGAGTCCTCGTTGCCGCCGACCTTGACGATCGCCATGCCGTCCAGGTTGAGCTTGATGCCCTGCCCCGAGACGGCTCCCCGGATCTGCACCGGGATCCGCCGCGACGACAGGTCGAGCGTGGCGAGTCGCTGCACGAACGGGATCACGAAGACGCCGCCGCCCATGACCACCTTCTGGCCGGACAGGTCGGTGGAGATCTTCCCGGTCTCGGGGTTCTTGACCTCGCCCCGGCCCTTGCGGCCCGTCACGATGAACGCCTCGTTGGGGCCGGCGACGCGATAACGCGTCGTGACCAGCACGCCGAGCAGCACGAAGAGTGCGACGAGCCCGACGACCGCCAGGAACGTCGGTGAGAATCCGAACATGTTGACCCCCTAGTTCAGTCGCGCCGAGCGACCAGGACGGATGTGGGTGAGAGGACGGCGACTACCTCGACGGCGGCGCCGATCGGCGCGCCGCCGGGGCACCGCGCGTTGAGCTTGGTGATGTGGCCGGCGATCGTCACCGAGACCTCGCCGAACCCCTCGTCTGGGACCGCGTTGATGACCGTGCCGGTGCTCCCGACGAGGTCCGAGCTGCGCACGTTGGAGCTGTCGCCGCCTTGTCGCAGCTTGGCCGAGGCGATGCCGACGAGGCCGCCGAGCACGACGCCGCCGGCGACTCCGACGCCCAGCGCGAGGCCCATGTTGCCGTCGGAGGCGTCGTACGCCAGAGCGCCCCCGAAGCCGAACGCGCCGAGGAAGCCGGACAGCGCCGCGCCGCCGAACCAGTCGCCTCCGAACTCGAGCATCCCGTCGAGGAAATCGCCGACGACCAGCGAGACCACGAGCATGACGATCCCGATGCCGCCGATGATCAAGAATGCGGTCATCGCTCGCTCCTCGCCTTGCGGGCCCCTGTGGGCCGTCTCACCCGGTATGAGGCAACTGTAAATGGTGGCACCGACAAGCTGCCCGATCGACCCCGAAGCGTCCGGCGTCAGTCGGCGATGTCGGAGGAGCGCCGGCTGAGCAGGCGGGAGCCGACGACCACGGTGACGACCGCGATCACCGCCACCAGCGCCCACCACCAATCGAGCCGGCCGATCATCGCGTAGAGCACGGTGAGGCCGATGGTGGTGTAGATCGTCGCCCAGATGGCGGCGCCGATCAGCGCCGCGGGCACGAACCGGGGCCACCAGGGCATCCGCAGCACGCCCGACGCGATCTGGATGGCCGACTGCAGCCCGAGCGTCACGAACGAGGCGGTGACGATGGGTGCGCCGAAACGGGAGACCAGGCGCTCCGCGCGTCGTACCGGCTCCCGGTCCGTCCACCGGTGGTTGCGGTCACCGGCCGAACGCGCCCCGCGGCCGAGCCAGTGCATGGTGCTGGAGCGCGCGAGGCCCACGCACCAGAACAGGATCCAGACCGCGGCGAAGGGCCAGTCGGAGACGGTCTCACGCACGGATCACCGAGCGGTACACCCCGACGGTCTTGTCCGCGATCGCGGTCCAGGAGAAGTGATCGATCGCCCGCTGCCGGCCCGCCCGGCCCATCGCCGCGGCGCGGCCGGGATCGGCGACGACCTCGTTGAGCGCGGCGGCGAAGTCGGCGACGTACTTGTCGGGGTCCAGCGGCGTGCCGGTGCCGTCGTCGGCCTGGTCGATCGGGACGAGCAGGCCCGTCTCACCTGGTACGACGACCTCGGGGATGCCCCCCGTCGCGGTCGCGACCACCGCGGTCTCGCACGCCATCGCCTCGAGGTTGACGATGCCCAGCGGCTCGTAGATCGACGGGCAGGCGAACGCGGTCGCCGCCGTCAGCAGCGCGATCACGTCCGCGCGCGGCAGCATCTCGCGGATCCAGACCACGCCGGTGCGGGTGGCCGCGAGCTCGTCGACGAGCGCGACCACCTCGGCCTCGATCTCCGGGGTGTCCGGGGCGCCGGCGCAGAGCACGATCTGCACCTCGGGCGCGAGCTCGGCGCAGGCGCGGAGGAAGAGCGGCAGGCCCTTCTGGCGGGTGATCCGGCCGACGAAGACCACGCTCGGGCGGTCCAGGTCGACGCCGAGCTCGCGCACCCGCTCCGGCGCGTGCCGGGGCGCCCACTGCTCGGTGTCGATGCCGTTGTGCACCACGTGCACCCGCGCCGGATCGATCTGTGGGTAGCACCGCAGCACGTCCTCGCCCATCGCCGCGGACACCGCGATCACCGCGTCGGCGGCGAGGTACGACGTGCGCTCGACCCAGCTGGAGAGCCGGTAGCCGCCGCCGAGCTGCTCGGCCTTCCACGGCCGCAACGGCTCCAGGCTGTGGGCCGAGATGACGTGCGGCACGTCGTACAGGATGCTCGCGACGTGGCCGGCGAAGTTCGCGTACCACGTGTGGGAGTGGACCAGGTCGGTCCCGGCGCAGGCCGCGGCGATCGACAGGTCGACGCCGAGGGTCTTCAGGGCCGCGTTCGCGCCCGTCAGCTCGGGCAGGTCGGCGTGGGAGGTGGTGAGTGCCTCGTCGCGTTCGGCGCCGAATGCGTGGACCCTGGTCTCGACCCCGCCCCCGGCGCGCAGGGCCCGGACCAGCTCCGCGACGTGGACGCCCGCGCCGCCGTAGATCTCGGGCGGATATTCCTTGCTGAGTACGTCAACCCTCATAGGTGGCAACGTACCCTGTGCGCCGCTCCGCGGTCCCGATACGGTGACTCCATGGCGAAGCGGAAGAAGGTCCTGGCGATCGTTCTAGCAGGTGGGGAGGGCAAGCGGCTGATGCCGCTCACCGCGGACCGGGCCAAACCCGCGGTCCCGTTCGCGGGGATCTACCGGCTGATCGACTACGCGCTGTCGAACGTCGTGAACTCCGGCTACCTGAAGGTCGTCGTGCTCACGCAGTACAAGTCGCACAGCCTGGACCGGCACGTCTCCAGCACGTGGCGGATGTCGAACATGCTCGGCAACTACGTGGCGCCGGTGCCCGCGCAGCAGCGGGTCGGCAAGCACTGGTTCCTCGGGTCGGCGGATGCGATCTACCAGTCGTTGAACCTGATCCGCGACGAGGAGCCCGACATCGTCGTCGTGGTCGGGGCCGACCACGTCTACCGGATGGACTTCTCCCAGATGGTGCAGGTGCACGTCGACTCCGGCGCCCGCGCGACGGTCGCGGCGATCCGTCAGCCGATCGAGTTGGCCGACCAGTTCGGCGTGATCGACGTCGTACCGGATGACCCGGGGCGGATCCGGGAGTTCCTGGAGAAGCCGACCGACCCCGCCGGGCTGCCGGACTCGCCCGGCGAGGTGCTCGCCTCGATGGGGAACTACGTCTTCGACGCCGACGCGCTGGTCGAGGCCGTCAGCGCGGACGCCGAGAAGGACGGCTCGCGCCACGACATGGGCGGCGACATCGTCCCCGCCTTCGTGGGCCTCGGGGAGGCCGGGGTCTATGACTTCAAGGACAACGACGTGCCGGGGTCCTCGGATCGGGACCGGAACTACTGGCGCGACGTCGGGACGCTGCGCTCCTACTACGAGGCGCACATGGACGTCACCGCCGCGCTGCCGGTCTTCAACCTCTACAACTTCCAGTGGCCGATCTATACGAGCTACGGCCCGTTGCCGCCGGCGAAGATCACCGTGGGCGCGGACGACACGCCCGTCGCGACGGAGCACTGCGTGCTCTCGCCCGGCGTGGTCATCAGTGGCGGCGGGGTCTATCGGTCGGTGCTGTCGCCGTCGGTGCGGGTGCGGACCGGCGCCGAGGTCGCGGACTCGGTGCTGATGCACGGCGTGCGGGTCGAGCGGGGCGCCACCGTGCGCAACGCGATCATCGACAAGAACGTCACCGTCCCGCAGGGGGCGGAGGTCGGCGTCGATCCCGAGGCGGACCGCGCGCGCGGCTTCGTCGTCGAGGACGGCCTCACCATCATCGGCAAGGGGCAGGCCTTCCCGGCCTGATCCTGGCCTCGTTTCCTGGGCCGGGTTTGCCCGATCCTGGGGTAGTCCCCAACGTTCGGCAGGGGTTACGCGTCAGTAACCCCTGCGAAACGTTGGGGACTACCGCGGGTCAGCGCTGGTCGGGGAGCGGCCTGGCGAAGACGACGAGCCCGTTGGGGACCATCCGAGGCTGTCCGTCCGACGGCGTGTTGAGCACCCGGAGGGCGCCGTTCCGCGCTGCGGGATCGGCGCCAACCATGGTGGAGGAGCCGCCGCCGTCGAGGTTGAGGGCGGCCTCGGCGCCGAACATCGCCATCAGGTCGGCCAGCTCGACGAGGGTGGCGCCGCGGCTCGTCGTACTCCGCCCGTCGACGACGACCAGCAGCAGCTCGCCCGTGTCCCGGTCGACGCCGACCGCCGTCCGCGGGTGGAGGGCGGTGTCGTCGGTCGAGAGGACTTGGCCCTTGCGCAGGAGGACCTCGCTGCCCGAGATCGCGACCGCCGGCGCGTCCGGGAACGCTCGCTCGACCGTGACCTTCCGGCCGACCTTGAGCCTCGACAGCTGCCGTGCGCCCCTGCCCCGGCCGACGAGCACGACCCCCTCGATCGGCTGGTTCCTCGTCAGCCTGGTGCGGTTCGCGGCGACTCGGCCGTTGCGGATGTGGACCTCGCGCACCCGGCGCGTCTGGCCATCGGTCACCCGCGTGCCGGCGAGCTTGCCCCACTTCGGCGTGTAGAGCCCGATCCGGTCCGGCCAGACGGTGGGCGAGTTGACGTGCCAGACCTGCAGCGCCGAGCCTCGAGCCGGTACGACGCGGGCGCCGACCGCGAGCTGCCCGACCCTCGGCCGCCCGTCGGCGTCGATCCAGAACGAGTTCGTCCAGTCCGCCCGGCGACCGTGCAGGAGCCCGCGCTGCCGGTCCTGGCCGTTGCCGAGCGGCGCGAAGGTGTCGGTGATGTCGAAGAAGTCGCCGTTGACCGCCGCCGCGCCCCCGTCGCGTCCCGCGAGCTCGGGGACGGTCTGGCGGGAGCGGACCTTCCGCGTGCCGAGGTAGTCCAGCCTGGTGCCCTTGACCCCCGGATCGACGCGGAGCAGATGGACGATCTGCGGGCCGCGCGCGCCGGTGATCAGCAGGTACTCATAGGTCACGCCCCGCGCGAGCGGCGTGGTCGCCTGCGCGACCTGGCGCCGTGACGTGTCGCCAGGCTGGATCTTGCGCGCGATCCCCGGCGGCTCGCCGTCCGAAGTCTGCGGCCTCGTCTCTGCTCGGTCCGCCGTGGTCAGTGGCGCTGTCTCCGGCGAGTCTGACGGCTTTGCCTTTGCCTGTGCCGGCGTCTGTGCCTGTGCCGGCCCCGGCGGTGGGGCGGCCGGCGCTGCGACGGATCCGGCGGTGAGCGTGAGGGCGACGATGACCGCGCCGGCGGCCAGGGCGCCCGTCGTACGACGCGTGCGGGGCGTTCTCGACACCCGACCGACCCTACGCGCGAGTCGGCTCGTAGCTGCACTTAAATCACGCCGAGTCGGCTGGTAAGTGCACGCGAGACACGCCGAGTCGGCGCTAACGTGCACGAGATTTGCGCCGAGTCGGCTGGTAAGTGCACGCAGAACACGCCGAGTCGGCGCTAACGTGCACCGCCGCGCCCCGGCTTGGGTGCCGTAGCGGTCCGCTCTCGGGCAGAATCGCGGCCGTGAGCAGCCGTCAGGATCCGCCGACCCTGGTCTTCCGCGAGGGCGACAATCTAGATGTGCTCGGCGGGCTCGCCGGGGTGTCGTACGACATCGCCTACCTGGACCCGCCGTACAACACCGGCAGCCTCTTCGCCTATCGCGACCGGATCGGCGAGGGCGGCGCCCGGCACGAGGCGTGGGTCGGCTACCTGCGGCCGCGGCTGCGCGCCGTACACGCCTTGCTTGCGCCGACCGGGGCCGTCTTCTGTTCCATAGACGACAACGAGATGCCCCACCTCAGGCTTCTGCTCGACGAACTGTTCGGGGAGGACAACTTCGTCGCGCAGATCGTGGTCAACCTCAACCCGAAGGGCCGCCAGCTGGGGAAGGGGTTCGCGACCAGTCACGAGTATGTGCTCATCTACGCGCGCGACGCCACGCGGTGCGTGCTCGACGCCTCGAGCCCCGATCACGTCGACCCGCGAGACTTCCCGCTGCGCGCCGAGGATGGCCGCGCCTATCGCCGGCTGCCGCTGCGCAACACGAACAAGAAGTTCAACCCGGCGACCGCGCGGACCATGCATTTCCCCGTATACGGCGATCCCGACACCGGACGGGTCGCGACCGCGCCCTTCGACGGCTCGGCCGAGGTGTGGCCGGTGTTCGGCGACGGGCGGCCGGCGGTGTGGCGATGGTCCCGCCCGCTGATCGATGAGCGTCCTGGTGACCTGGTCTGTCGCCGGGTGGTCGGTCGGCTGGGGGAGCGGGTCGATGTCTTCCAGCGCGACTGGCTCGAGCGCGACACACCTGGCGGCCGGCGCAAGAAGCTTCGCACGATCTGGTTGTCGGAGGAGATCGGGTCCACCGACACCGCCGCCGCGGAGGTCAAGGAGCTCGCGGGTCACGTCTTCGAGTCGCCGAAGCCGACCGGGCTGATCCGGCGGATCCTCGGCACCTATCCTCCGGACGCGCGGGTGCTCGATCCCTTCGCCGGCTCGGGTACGACGGGCCACGCGGTCGCGGCCGCCAACGCCGTGGACGGCGGCACGCGCACCTGCATGTCGATCAACGCGCCCGAGCCTGTCCGGCCTGGCACGCACGCGGCCCGGGCCGAGCTCGCCACCGTCGCCGACATCACTCGGCTGCGCCTACGTGCCGTCGCCGATCGCTACGCGTGTCGTCTCGACGAGGGCTGACCCGCGGGCCCGTGCACGTTAGCGCCGACTGGGCGTGTTTTGCGTGCATGTTTGAGCCGACTCGGCGTTCTCAGATGCCGGCGACCTTCTCCAGGGCCGCCAACTCCTCGTCGAGGTAGGTGAGCAGCCGCTGCAGGTGCGGGACGGTCCGCCGGCACCCGGTCAACCCGAAGCACATCAACCCGTTGTAGGACGCGCAGGTGATGTTGAGCGCCATCCCGTCGATGGGGATCGAGAGCGGGTACATGCTGAGCATCTCGGCGCCGTTCCAGTAGTGCGCCTTGCGCGGGCCGGGCACGTTGCTGATGACGACGTTGTACGGCGGCCGCAGCACCCCGCCCATCCGCAGCAGGGAGGGCAGCACCGCAGGTGCCTGCCCGATCGCCGACATCGCCACGATCTGCACCGGGGTCATCGTGGCGAGCGCCTGCTTGCCCGCGAGCATCGAGCGATGGATCGCCCGCAGCCGCGCCTCGGCGTCCGGCAGGTCGGTCGCCATGTTGGTCATGATCGAGCCGATCGCGTTGCCGCCGCTCGCCGACGAATACTGCGTGCGCCGAGCGCGCAGGCTGACCGGCACCATCGCCACCATGGGCGCGTCCGGCAGCGCGTTCGCGTCGAGGAGGTAGCGGCGCAGCGCGCCGGAGCACATTGCGATCACGACGTCGTTCAACGTCGCGCCCGTCGACCGGCCGACCGCGCGGATCCGTGACAGCTCCCAGTGGTCGGCCGCGAACCGCCGGGAACCGGTGATCGGCTGGTTCAGGATGGTCCGCGGCGCGAAGAGCGACAACGCGGAGGTCTCGTTGCGCAGGCTGCGCTGGACGGTCTTGACGAACGCCCCCGGCAGCCCGGCAGCCTCCGCGGTCAGGCCGAGGGCCTTGCGGACGGTGGCGGCCGAGACCTCGGCCAGGTCGCGGACCTCCTCCTGCCGGTGGCCGATCCGCGAGTGCTCGGGCAGCTGGGCCCACGGCGCGGGCATCTCCCGCTGCCCGGGGTCGGTGCTGAGGACGCTCTGAAGCAGCCGCATCGCCGAGACGCCGTCGAGCATCGCGTGGTGGATCTTGGTGTAGAGCCCGACCCGGCCGTCGGCCAGACCTTCGATGACGTGTGCCTGCCACAGCGGACGGTCGTAGTCCAGGCGCGCCGAGTGCAAACGTCCGACGAGGTCCAACAGCTCCCGGATCCGTCCCGGCTGGGGCAGGGCCGAGTGGCGGACGTGATGCTCCATGTCGAACTGCTCGTCCTCGACCCACATGTACTGCCCCGCGGTCCTCGGGGAGCGGTAGGGGTGCTGCAGGAACAGCCGGGAGACCCGGTCGACGTCGCGCATCTGCTCGTACATCTCGCGCACGTAGCCAGGCCCCGCGCCCTCGGGCTTCTCGAAGAGCTGCAACCCGCCGACGTGCATCGGCACGTTGCGGGTCTCGGAGAGCAGGAAGGCTGCCGCGGTCGGGTCGAGGGGCTTTGCCATTGCCCAATCTTCCCGCGCCGTCACAAGCCGCGTCCACACCTGCGGGGCTTCCAGAACGGCCCGTGATCTGGTACGACGTCGCCTGGATCAGGCACCGGGTCAAGCCCGGATCAACTCCGGGCGAGCTCGGCCAGCCAGCGGTCGGCGGCCGCCCTGTCGAAGGGCGCCCGGCCCAGCCGGACGGCTTCGTGCACCTCGTCGCACAGCCGCACTACGTCGGCCACGAGCGCCTCAGGGTAGCCCCACGCGGCGCGCCGCTCGGCGAACTCGTCCTCGTCGTCGACCCACACCCGGCCGCTCACGCCGCGGACGACGTCCAGGTCGAGGTCGCACGCCTCCAGCCGGTCCCCCGCGAAGCGCGGCGGATCGGTGAGGTCGACGTACAGGTCCATCGGCACGCCCAAACCCGGTAGGGGCGGCGCGTGCACGTCGTGGAAGGTGGCCACCCACCCGGCGCGTCCTGCCGCCGGGCCGAGCAACCGCCGCCGCGGCACGAGGACCACCTGGGGGACCGGGTTGGTGTACGTCGCGCCGGGGCGGACGAAGTGCGTGCCCGCCTCGATCCCGAGCCAGTCCCCGAAGTCGTCCTGCCCGAGCATCAGGGCGAGGAACTCCCAGTGCGGACGGTCGCCCCACTTGGACATGACGACCCCGACGACGGAGCCGGGTCGTGGTGCCATGGGAGAGTTCTACCGCCTGCCACCGACAGTCGGGGCGCGGATCGGCCGCGGCACCCGGCCCGCGGGTAGCCTGCGACGCGTGACGAAGTACCTCTACCCGCCCTTCTCGGTCACCGCCGATGTGGCCGTGTTCTGCATGGTCGACGGCGACCTGCAGGTGCTATTGATCCGGCGGGGCAAGGACCCGTACGGCGGGTGCTGGGCGTTGCCCGGTGGGTTCGTCGACATCGACGAGGACCTGGACGACGCGGCCCGGCGTGAGCTTGAGGAGGAGACCGGGTTGTCGGGGATCGAGGTACGCCAGCTCGGCGCTTACGGCGCCCCGGACCGCGATCCGCGGGGCCGGACGGTCAGCATCGCCTACACCGCCGTACTCCCGACTCCCGTCGAGCCGGCCGCCGGCGACGACGCGGCGGCCGCGGTGTGGCGCTCCGTCGCCGACGTGCTGGCCGACGGTGAAGGCCTCGCCTTCGACCACGACCGGGTCCTCCAGGACGCGCTCGCCAGCCTCGCCTAACACCGGTCTGCGTGCATGGACGCGCCGACTCGGCGTGTTTTGGGTGCATGGATGCGCCGACTCGGCGTTGTACGGGTGCACGTTTGCGCCGACTCGGCGTCGTACGGGTGCATGGATGCGCCGACTCGGCGTCGTGGGGGTCAGGCAGAATGGGCGATCATGTCCGGCGACCTGAAGACCCTCGAGATCAGCTATCCGCCGGAACTGCCGGTCAGCGCCCGCAGGGACGACCTGGCGCAGGCGATCTCCGAGCACCAGGTCGTCATCGTGGCCGGGGAGACCGGCTCAGGCAAGACCACCCAGCTGCCGAAGATCTGCCTGGAGCTCGGCCGCGGCCGGGACAAGATGATCGGCCACACGCAGCCGCGCCGGATCGCCGCGCGGTCGGTCGCCGAGCGGATCGCTTCCGAGTTGGGTCAAGCGCTGGGTGCGGAGGATAGCCTCGTCGGCTACCAGGTCCGCTTCACCGACCGCACCTCGCGCGCCACCAGGCTCAAGCTGATGACCGACGGCATCCTGCTGGCCGAGCTGCAACGCGACCGTGACCTGCGCAAATACGACACCATCATCATCGACGAGGCCCACGAGCGCAGCCTCAACATCGACTTCCTGCTCGGCTACCTCAAGCGGCTGCTCCCCCGGCGGCCGGACCTCAAGGTGATCGTCACCTCCGCGACGATCGACCCCGAGCGGTTCGCCGCCCACTTCGCCGACCGGCGGGGAAGGCCGGCACCGATCGTCGAGGTCTCGGGCCGCACCTATCCGGTGGAGATCCGCTACCGGCCCCTGATCGAGCACCCCGAGAACGACGAGGACGGCGAGCCGATCGTCCGCGACCAGACCGAGGCGATCGTCGACGCCGTACGAGAGCTGTCCGGTGAGGGCGGGGATGGAGACATTCTCGTCTTCCTCCCCGGCGAGCGCGAGATCCGCGACACCGCCGACGCGCTGGCCGACCTGCCGAGCCCGCCCGGACGAAGGCTCGAGGTGCTGCCGCTCTTCTCCAGACTCTCCGCCGCCGACCAGCACCGGGTCTTCTCGTCCCACCCTGCCTCGGTACGACGGGTCGTCCTGGCCACCAACGTCGCCGAGACCTCGCTCACCGTCCCCGGCATCAAGTACGTCGTCGACACCGGCGTCGCCCGGATCAGCCGCTACTCGCTGCGCACCAAGGTCCAGCGGCTGCCGATCGAGCCGATCAGCCAGGCCTCGGCCAACCAGCGCTCGGGCCGTTGCGGCCGCACCAGCGACGGCATCGCGATCCGGCTCTACTCCGAGGAGGACTTCGAGGCGCGCCCGGAGTTCACCGACCCCGAGATCCTGCGCACCAACCTCGCCTCGGTGATCCTGCAGATGGCCTCGCTGCGGCTCGGCGACGTGGCGCGCTTCCCCTTCCTCGAGCCGCCCGATCGCCGCAACGTCGCCGCGGGGCAGCAGCTCCTCACCGAGCTCGGAGCACTCGAGGACCCGGCGCCGAAGCCGGCGCCCCCGAGAGCCCAGCGGGGCGGGCGGGAACAGCCCGGGCGGCAACAGCCCGGGCGGCAACAGCCGGGACAACGGCACGGACCACAAGGCCCCAGGCTCACCGCGCTCGGCCGTCGGCTGGCCAGGATGCCGATCGACCCGAGGCTGGGGAGGATGATCCTGGAGGCCGAGCGGCTGGGCTGCGTCCGCGAGGTGATCGTGCTCGCCGCGGCGCTGTCGCTGCAGGACCCCCGCGAGCGCCCGCTGGAGCAGCGAGCCCAGGCCGACCAGCTCCACGCCCGCTTCACCGACACCACGTCCGACTTCCTGACCTGGCTCAACCTGTGGCGCCACCTCAAGCGCCAGCAGCGCGAGCTGTCGTCCTCGGCCTTCCGGCGGATGTGCCGGCGCGAGCACCTCAACTACCTGCGCGTGCGGGAGTGGCAGGACTTCGAGAGCCAGTTGCGCCAGGTCTGCCGCGAGCTGCGCGTCGACCTCGGCCGCCCGGCCGACGAGCCCGACGCCGACGGCATCCACCAGGCGCTGCTCTCCGGGTTGCTTTCCCACATCGGCGTCCTGGAGGAGCGCGAGAAGCAGCGGCAACCCCGCGAGCGCCGCCCGATGCGCGAATACCTCGGCGCCCGCGGCGCGCGGTTCGCGATCTTCCCCGGCAGCGCCCTGAAGAGCAAGAACCCGTCGTACGTCATGGCCGCCGAGCTCGTCGAGACCTCCCGCCTCTTCGCTCGCCAGAACGCCGCGATCCGCCCCGAATGGGCCGAGCGACTCGGCTCCCACCTGGTCAAGCGCACCTACTCCGAGCCGCACTGGTCCAAGAGCCGCGCCGCGGTGATGGCCTACGAGCGGGTCACGCTCTACGGCGTCCCGCTCGCCGCCGACCGCCTCGTCTCCTTCGGCAAGATCGATCCCGAGCTGTCCCGCGAGCTCTTCATCCGCCACGGCCTCGTGTACGGCGAGTGGCACACCCGCCACCGCTTCTACTCCGAGAACCTCCGGCTGCTCGCCGAGGCCGAGGAGCTCGAGCACAAGGCCCGCCGCCGGGGCATCGTCGTCGACGAGCACACGCTCTTCGACTTCTACGACGCCCGCGTCGGCGCCGAGGTGGTCAGCGGCGCGCACTTCGACCAGTGGTGGAAGCGCGAGCGGCAGCGCCGGCCGAAGCTGCTGACCTTCGACCCCGAGATGCTCACCCAGGACGGCGCCGAGCAGGTCCGCGAGGCCGACTTCCCGTCGACCTGGGCCGGAGAGGGACTCACCTTCGACCTGCGCTACCACTTCGAGCCCGGCGCCGCCGAGGACGGGGTCACGATCGACGTACCGATCGGCACCCTCAACCGCGTCGGCGCCGACGACTTCTCCTGGCACGTGCCCGGCCTGCGCGAGGAGCTCGTCACCACGCTCATCCGGAGCCTGCCCAAGCAGCTGCGGGTCAGCCTGGTGCCGGCGCCCGACCGCGCCCGCGCGTTCCTGGCCGAGGTGCCGCCCGGCGAGGAGCCGCTGCTCGACGCCCTCGAACGCTGGGCGCGCGCCACCACCGGCGTCGTGATCCCGCGCGAGGCGTGGGGGCTGGACCGGCTCCCGCCCCACCTGCGGCCGACCTTCCGGGTGCTCGACGCCGACGGCTCGGAGGCCGCGCGCGGCAAGGATCTGGAGGCGCTCAAGCGGCCGCTGACGCCGCAGTTCGACGCCGCGATGGCCGAGGTCGCCTCCGATCTCACGACGACGGGGCAGACGAGGTGGACCTTCGGCGACCTCGAGGAATCCTTCATCCAGCGGCGCGCCGGCCACGAGGTGCGGGGCTTCCCAGCGCTGGTCGACGAGGGTACGACGGTGGGCCTCGGCGTCTTCGGCCACGCCGAGGAGGCGGCGGCCCGGCACCGCGACGGGGTACGGCGCCTCGTGCTGCTCGCTCTCGACCCCCGCGAGCGTGTGCGGCTCGTCGACGGGCTCGACAACGCGTCCAAGCTCGGCCTCGCCGGGTCGCCGTACCCGAGCGTCGCCGACCTCGTCGAGGACCTCGACGCGGCGCTGGTCGCGGACCTGATCGACGCCCGGCGGCCGGTGCG
>JBDHZS010000043.1:0-22264 GCA_039812025.1 Nocardioides sp.
GCCGCCCCCGCTTCCCCCGGGGCCGGGCTCGGGCTGCTCGGCCTCGGCGAGCGGGCCCGGCTGGCCGGCGGCTGGTGCCGGGCCGAGGCGCGGGGGAGCGAGTTCGTCGTGACAGCCTGGCTGCCATGGAACGCGTGAGTCCGATCCGGGTCGCGATCGTCGACGACGAGCACCTGCTCCGCGCGGGGCTGCGGCTGGTGCTGGAGGGCTCGCCCGACATCGAGCTCGTCGGCGAGGCGGGCGACGGCGCGGAGGCGGTGGAGTTGGTACGGCGCGCCCGGCCCCACGTCGTACTCATGGACGTGCGGATGCCCCGCCTCGACGGCATCGCGGCGACCCGGCGGCTGGCGGGCAGCGGGGCGGCCGTGGTGATGCTGACCGCCTTCGACACCGACGACTTCATCCTCGACGCGCTCGACGCAGGCGCCGTCGGCTTCCTGCTCAAGGACACGCCGCCCGCCGCGATCGTCGACGCCGTGCTGGCCGCCGCCGACGGCGACCTGCGCTTCTCGCCGACCGTGCTGAGTCGGCTGGTCGGGCTGGCGGGGCGCAGCCGCAGGTCCGGGTACGACGAGGCGCGGGCGCTGCTCGCCGGCCTCACCGAGCGGGAGCGGGACGTCGCGCTGGCCGTCGCCGAGGGCCTCAGCAACGCCGAGATCGCCCGGGCGCTCCACGTCAGCCTGCCGACGGTCAAGACCCACCTCGGCAGGGTCTTCGACAAGCTCGGGCTCACCAGCCGGGTCCAGGTCGCCCTCCTGGTCCGCGACGCTTCCGCGGGGTAGCCGAGTTGGATTGCACTTGAGAGAAAGATTGCATTGGAGTGCAAGATAGGTCTAGGGTGGCCGGCATGTCATCTGCGGCCCCCTCGACGCCGGCCGCGGCGTCACCTCCGTCGGCCGCGGGATCGCTGAGGGAGCGCAAGAAGCAGCAGACCAAAGAGCTGCTGGTCGCCTCGGCGTACGACGTCATCCGCGACCGCGGCATCGACGCGCTGACCGCGGAGGCGATCGCCGAGCGCGCCGGGGTCTCGCGGCGCACCTTCTTCAACTACTTCCCGACCCTGGAGTCGGCGATCGAGCCGGTGATCGCCGAGTTCCACGCCGACATCGGGAGCAAGGTGGCCGAGTGCGACCTCGGGCCCACCCCGATGGCGTCGCTGGCGCGGGTGGTCCGCGAGACCACGGACCTCTACCTGCTCGAGCGGTTCACCGTGATCGGCCTGATGGCGCTGCGCTCCACCACCCACAAGGCGCTTCTGCACACCTGCGCCTCGGCGTGGCTGGAGACGTTCGTCGAGGTGCTCCGCGACCGGACCGAAGAAGTCGAGGGTGTGGACGACCTTTACCTCTACGGCGCCGCGACCGCGCTGATCGGCGCCGCGGAGGCGTCGCTGCTCGTCTGGCTCGCCCGCACCGGCGGCGAGATCACGCCCGCCACGATCGCGCTGCGCCAGGAGTTGCTGGCCCAGTCCATCGAGCGGCTCGGGGCCGGCTTCGACGCCGGGCCAGTCGACGCCGGGACACCCGTCGTCCCCGAAACAGCGAAGGGATAGCCACCATGGCCACACTGCTCTACCGGGTCGGGCGCTGGTGCGCCACCCACTACTGGCGCGTGATCGGCGGCTGGCTCGCGGTCCTGCTGGTCTTCGGCGCGCTCGCAGGCGCCTTCGGCAAGCCCGCGACCTCGGTGGTCGACATCCCGAACTCGGAGTTCGTCCAGGTCATGGACGACCTCGCCGAGCGGCTGCCCGACGCGAGCGGCAACGTCAGCGCGGCGGTCTTCACCACCGACGACGGGCAGGCGTTCACCCCCGAGCAGCGCACCGCCATCGGCGGCGTGATCGACGACTGGTCCGAGGCGGACCACGTGGTCGGCGTCCTCGGGCCGTTCGCGGCCCAGCAGCGGTTGGACGACGCGGACGCCCAACTCGCCGACGGCCGGGAGCAGCTCGAGGCCGGCGAGGCGGAGCTGGACGCCGGCGCCGAGCAGCTGGAGGCCGGGAAGGCGCAGCTCGCCCAGGCCGAGGCCGCGCTCGACGCCGCGGAGCAGATGGCGCCCGACTCGCCGCAGACGGCCGCCCTGCGCCAGCAGGTCGACGGGGCCCGCGCGCAGGTCGCGCAGGGCGAGGAGGAGCTCGCCCAAGGTCGCGCGGAGCTGGACCAGGCGCGGAGCGATCTCGAGCGCGGCGAACAGATCCGCGACGCCGCCTCCGGGGTCCGGTTCGTCAGCGAGTCCGGGGCGGCCGCGATCGCGCAGCTCTCCTTCGACCTCGACCCGCAGTCGATGACGCCCGAGGAGCGGGAGGCGATCGTCGAGGTCGCCGACCCACTCGCGGGCGTCGGGGTGAGCGCCGACTTCGGCAGCGAGATCACCCAGGAGCTGAGCGTCGTCGGGATCGCCGAGGTCATCGGCCTCGCGATGGCGGGCGTCGTCCTGCTGCTGATGCTGGGCTCGCTGCTGGCGGCCGGGCTGCCGCTGCTGATGGCGCTCGTCGGGGTCGGGGTCGGTCTCGCGGCGGCCGTCGCGGCGTCGTACCTCGGCGCCTTCCACACCATGACCCCCGCGCTGGCGCTGATGCTCGGGCTCGCGGTCGGCATCGACTACATGCTCTTCATCGTCAACCGGCACCGCCAGCACTACCTGGGCGGGATGGAGCTGGTGACCTCGATCGGGCGCGCCAACGGTACGGCGGGCAGCGCGGTCGTCTTCGCCGGCAGCACCGTGATCGTGGCGCTGGCGGGCCTGCTGCTCAGCGGCATCCCGCTGCTAGCCCAGATGGGTCTGGTCGCCGCCGGCACCGTCTTCGCCGCGGTCTGCGTCTCGGTCACCCTCGGGCCGGCCCTGCTCGGGTTGCTCGGGCGGCGGGTGGCTTCGCGTCGTACCTGGGAGAAGGCGGGACGCCAGCACGTCGCGGCGACGCCTGTCGCGGACCGGTACGTCGGCCTCGTCACCCGGCGCCCCTGGCTCACGGTCGCGGCCGTGCTCGCCGCGGTCGGCGTGATGTCGGTGCCCACGCTGGACCTGCGGCTCGGCCTGCCCGACGGCAGCGCGGAGCCGCCCGGCAGCAGCGCCGCGCGGGCCTACGCGACGGTGGCCGACGAGTTCGGGCCCGGCATGAACGGGCCGCTGCTGGTGGTCGCGGACCTGCCCGCCACGACGGGCGCCGCGGCCGAGGACGCTGCCTCCGACGAGGCCGCCGAACTCTCCGCCGAGTTGACCGCCGAGCTGCTGGGCTTCGACGGCGTCGTGAGCGTCGTACCCGTCGGCGAGAGCGAGGACCACCGGACCCTCGCCTGGCAGGTCGTGCTCGACTCCGGCCCGACCGAGGCCGCCACCGACGAGACGGTGAAGGCGATCCTGGCCGCGGTGCCCGACCTGGAGGACGCGCACGGCGCCGAGATCGGGCTGACCGGCCGGACGATCGCCAACATCGAGATCTCCGACCGGATGGCCGGGGTGCTGCCCGGCTACCTGGCCGTCGTCGTCGGGTTGTCGATGGTGATCCTGGTGCTGGTGTTCCGCTCGCTCGTCGTACCGCTGATCGCCACCGGCGGCTTCCTGCTCTCGGTCTCGGCGGCGTTCGGGGCGCTGGTCGCGGTCCATCAGTGGGGCTGGCTCGGCGGGATCTTCGGCGTCCACACGCCGGGGCCGCTGATGAGCTTCGGGCCGATCCTGCTGATCGGGGTGCTCTTCGGGCTGGCGATGGACTACCAGATGTTCCTGGTCTCCGGCATGCGGGAGGCGCACGCCCACGGCCAGGAGGCGCGGTTCGCGGTGCGCACCGGCTTCAACCACGGCGCGCGGGTCGTGATCGCCGCGGCGATCATCATGTTCTCGGTCTTCGGCGGCTTCGTCTTCAGCCACATGGTGATGGTGCGGCCGATCGGCTTCGGGCTCGCGATCGGCGTGCTCGTCGACGCCGTCCTCATCCGGATGACGCTGACGCCCGCGCTCATGCACCTGCTCGACGAGCACGCGTGGTGGATCCCCCGGTGGCTCGACCGGCTGCTCCCCGACCTCGACGTCGAGGGGACCAAGCTCGCCGACCGGCTGGATGCCGACACGGCCGCTGCTACCGACCCCGACGCCGACCCGGAGCCCGCGCTCGCTCGGGTCTGAGCCCGGCTCGCCGGCCCCGCGCCGTACGCCCCGGAACTGGTCTTGATTGGCAGGTCGCGTCCGGAACTGGTCTTGGATGCCACGTCCCGGCGCCTTGAGCGCGCTATTCAAGACCAGTTGCGAGCGGCTGGTGCCAAGCAAGACCAGTTGCGCCGTACGGCGGGTCTGGCGCCCCGCGTATCTGCCGGGCCTCTCCGCGGCTCTTGAAGGTGTCGGGCCTGAGGAGAGGAGCTGCTGATGCCGAGCTACTACTACCTACGCCGGAACCGGAAGCGCGGCCGCATCGTCGACGGCCTGCGGCGGCTGCGCGAGCAACTCGCGGCGGAGCTGCCGCCTCGCAGCCTGGACGACACGGTGCGGATCGCGACCTGGAACATCCGGGAGTTCGACTCGCCCGCCTACGGCCCCCGCGTGGACGACGCCTACTTCTTCATCGCCGAGATCGTGTCGCGGTTCGACCTGGTGGCGATCCAGGAGGTACGGCGCGACCTCACCGCGCTGGACACGCTCCGCCGCCACCTCGGGCCGCGGTGGCGCTACCTGGTCACCGACACCACCGAGGGGAACCCCGGCAACGACGAGCGGCTCGCCTTCCTCTACGACACCCGCAAGGTCACCTTCACGGGGCTGGCCGGCGAGCTGATCCTGCCCGACATGCCCGACGGCGACGGCAACCTCGTGCCCGTGCGGCAGATCGCGCGCACGCCGTTCACCGCGGGGTTCCAGTCCGGGTGGGTCAAGCTCCAGCTGGCCACCGTGCACATCGTGTACGGCGAGAGCACCGCCAACAGTCCCGCGCGGGCCGCCGAGGTGGCTGCTCTGGCGCAGTTCCTCGCCGACCGCTCGCGCGAGCAGGGCTCGACCTCGGGGAGCCTGGTGCTCCTGGGCGACTTCAACATCTTCAAGCGGTCCGACACGACGATGGGCGCCCTGGAAGCCGCCGGTTGGCGGGTCCCCGACGAGCTGCAGCGCCTGCCGTCGGGCAGCAACGTCCCGCGCGACAAGTTCTACGACCAGATCGCGGTGCTGCCGCAGGCGCACCAGTTCCAGCCCACCGGCGCCGCGGGGGTCTTCGACTTCTACAAGAGCGTCTTCCGGCTCGAGGACCGTGACGCCTACGCCGCCGACATGGGACCGGCGCTCGAACGCACCTCGCGCGGGGAGCCGCGCGACGACGCCGGGAAGACCCGCTACTACAAGACGTACTGGCGCACCTTCCAGATGTCCGACCACCTGCCGATGTGGATCGACATCCGCGCCGACTACGCCGAGGACTACCTCGCCGGCCTGCGCCCCGCCCCCGCCGAGGAGGGCCTCGGTCCCGCCGCGCCTCCCGCCTGACCCCGCTGCCCCACCTGTCCCGCGCCCCTCAGCTTCATCAAGTTATGCAGGCGGACGCGCACTTCGCACGGCGTACCCACCCCGAAGAGTGCCACTCCACCTGGCTACCTAGACGAAGCGACAGAGGCGGCCGGCGAATCTGCGCGTTCCGGCACAGACAAAGGGGCGCTCGTCCGCCTGCTAAGCGGGTCGTGGCCTCCGGTTGGCCGTTTTCCGACGCGAGAGGGCCGATTTCGTGATTTGGATCGTTCAAAGAGGCGTCTAGCGTCGGAAAGCGGCCAGTTCGCTCAGGAAGCGATGTGGACCAGGGCGTCGCCGCTGTTGACCAGGGGCGCCTCGGTCCGGCCGATGACGACGCCGTCGCGGTGGGCGTGGACGAGCCGCAGCGTCTTGCCGAAGGAGTCGCTGAGCACCCCGAGCCGCTCGCCGGTGGCGACCTCCTGGCCGAGGTGGGCGTCGAGCCCCAGGATCCCGGTACGACGCGCACGGACCCACGAGCTGGATCGGCACTCGCGACTGGGCGCCGCCGTGGGTGGAGGCGGTGCGGCGGACGAGGGGGTCATCCCCAGCGACGCCAGCACACGTCGTACCCCGAGCACGGCCGCGTCGATCGCGTAGTCGTCGAAGCGCAGCGGCTCGCCGCCCTCGTAGAGCAGCACGGTCGCCCCGTGCTCGCGGGCGGCGTGGCGCAGCGACCCGTCGCGCAGCTTGGCGTTGAGCATGACCGGCGCGCCGAAGGACTCCGCCAGCGCGCGCGTCGCGGGGTCGTCGAGGTCGGCCCGGATCTGGGGCAGGTTGGAGCGGCGGTCGGCCCCGGTGTGCAGGTCGATGCCGACCTCGCACTTGGCGACCACCTCGTGCATGAAGAGGTGCGCGACCCGGCTCGCCAGCGACCCCCGTGTGGACCCGGGGAAGAACCGGTTGAGGTCGCGGCGGTCCGGCAGGTAGCGGTCGCCGTTCATGAAGCCGAGCACGTTGACGATCGGTACGGCGATCAGGGTGCCGTTGAAGGCCTTCGGATCCAGGCCGTTGAGGACCCGGCGGATCGCCTCGATGCCGGCGACCTCGTCGCCGTGGATCGCCGCGTCGAGCCACATCGTCGGCCCGTCGTGGCGGCCGTGGATCACCCGCACCGGCAGCGAGACGTCCGCGCCGGTGACCAGCCGCGTGATCGGCAGTGCGAGGTTGCGGGTCGTCCCCGAGCGGATCCGCACGCCCCCGATCGGGAAGGAAGCGCGGGCCACCTAGTGTCCCCAGTTCTTGCGCCGCAGCGCCTGCCGCGGCCGCTTCCCGGAGTACGACGTGGCGACGTCCACCAGGAACCCCTGCGCCAGCGTCGTGCGCCCGATCAGCATCCGGAAGCCCATCTCGTCGCGCTGGCTCAGGGTCAGCTCGGCGCCGACCCGGCGCCCCGCGACCGTGATGGCGGTGCGCACGACGGGCCGCTCCTCGGCCTGCCCGGACGACGAGCGGACGACCCGCCGGTCGAGCACCCGGCTCTCGCAGCGCACCGCGTCGTCGTCCCGGCGCTGCCAGGGGTGGATCGAGTAGGCGATCCACGTCGCGCCGTCCCGCTCGAACTCCTCGGTGTCGAACGCATGCACCGCCGACGTGCGGGCGCCGGTGTCGATCTTGGCCTTGATCCAGTCAACGCCCAGGTCAGGGAGGCTCGCCCATTCTCGCCAGCCGACAATGGTGTTTGAATGGTCGCCGGTCACCCCTCCATCCTCTCAGTGAGGTCCGATGAAGCTTGCGATCCTCTCACGCGCGCCGCGTGCCTACAGCACCCAACGTCTCCGCACCGCCGCGCAGGATCGGGGGCACGAGGTCAAGGTCCTCAACACCCTGCGCTTCGGGATCGACCTGTCGGGCGACGAGCCTGACCTGCAGTTCCGGGGCAAGCCGCTGTCGTCGTACGACGCGATCCTGCCCCGCATCGGCAACTCGATCACGTACTTCGGGACCGCGGTGGTGCGGCAGTTCGAGCAGATGGACGTCTACACGCCGAGCACCGCGGCGGGGATCAACAACTCGCGCGACAAGCTGCGGGCCGCGCAGATCCTGTCGCGCCACGACATCCCGATGCCGCCGACGACGTTCGTGCGCGACCGCGCGGACGTGATCCCCGCGATCGAGCGGGTCGGCGGCGCGCCCGTGGTGATCAAGCTGCTGGAGGGCACGCAGGGGATCGGAGTGATCCTGGCCCCGAAGCTCAAGGTCGCCGAGGCGATCATCGAGACCCTGCAGAGCACGCGCCAGCAGGTGCTGATCCAGTCGTTCATCGAGGAGAGCAAGGGCCGCGATATCCGCGCGCTGGTCGTCGGCGACCGCGTGGTGGCGGCGATGCGGCGGGTCGCGCAGGGCGACGAGTTCCGGTCGAACGTCCACCGCGGCGGGTCGGTCGAGCCGGTCGAGCTGGATCCCGAGTACGCCGACATCGCCGTCCGCTCCGCCCAGATCATGGGGCTGCGGGTCGCGGGGGTCGACATGCTCGAGGGCCGCGACGGGCCGCTGGTGATGGAGGTCAACTCATCCCCGGGCCTGCAGGGGATCGAGCAGGCGACCAAGCTGGACGTCGCCGGCGCGATCATCGACCACATCGACAATCAGGTGGCGTTCACGCAGATCGACGTACGCCGCCGGCTGAGCCTCTCCACCGGGTACGGCGTCGCCGAGATCGTCGTCCACGGCGACGCGACCATGGTCGGCAAGAAGCTCTCCAAGTCCGGGCTGCGCGAGCGCGACATCTCCGTGCTCACGCTGCACCGCGGGACGTCGGTGATCCCCAACCCCCGCCCCGGCCTGGTCCTCGAGGCCGAGGACCGGCTGTTGTGCTTCGGCAACATGGAGGAGATGCGGTCCCTCATCCCCACCCGGCGCCGGCGCTCCCGCCGCGTCCGGCGACTCCCCAAGCGCCCCATCCACGACGCCTGACCCCGCCGAGTCGGCTCAAAGGTGCACGAAAAACACGCCGAGTCGGCTCAAAGGTGCACTCAGAACACGCCGAGTCGGCGCTAACGTGCACGCGAAACGCGCCGAGTCGGCGCTAACGTGCACGGCTGTCCACAGGGTTGGGCGCGTGCTTGTGGATGACCGCGTACTTTTGCGCCGACTCGGCGTGTTCTGAGTGCACGGATGCGCCGACTCGGCGTTCTCAGCGTGCACTTTAAGCCGACTCGGCGGGCCGGGGTCAGTCGTCGCCGCCGCGCCAGCCGCGCTCGAAGGGGAGCCGCCAGGCGTGGGGCGCGATGAGCTGGTGGATCGCGTTGGGACCCCAGGAGCCGGGCGAGTAGAGCTTGACGGCGGGCGGGTTCTCCAGCAGCGGCGCGGACCGCTCCCACAGCGACTCGATGCCGTCGGCCGTCGTGAAGAGCGTGTGGTCGCCGCGCATCGCGTCGAGGATCAGGCGCTCGTAGGCCTCCAGGACGTCGCCGGCCCGCGCGGTCTCGCCCGTGGAGAACTGCATCGAGAGCTTCTCCAGCCGCATCCCGGGCCCGGGGCGCTTGCCGTAGTAGGACAGCGACACCTTGGACTCGTCGGCGAGGTCGAAGGTGAGATGGTCGGGGCCTGCCGAGCCGATGCCCGAGCCGGGCGGGAACATCGACTTCGGCGCCTCCTTGAAGGCGATCGAGATGATCCGCATCCCCTCGGCCAGCCGCTTGCCGGTGCGCAGGTAGAACGGCACGCCCGCCCACCGCCAGTTGTCGACCTTGGCCCGCAGCGCGATGAAGGTCTCGGTGTCGGAGTCGGGGTGGACGTCGGGGTCGTTGCGGTAGCCGATGAACTGACCGCGGACCGCGTCTTCGGGGTGGATGGGCTCCATCGAGCGGAAGACCTTGTTCTTCTCCTCCGAGATCGCCCGCGGCTCCAGGGCCGTGGGCGGCTCCATCGCGACGAACGCCATCACCTGGAAGAGGTGGGTGACCACCATGTCGCGGTAGGCACCGGTCGGCTCGTAGAACGCCGCACGCGCATCCAGCCCGAGCGATTCGGGGACGTCGATCTGGATGTGGTCGATGAAGTTCCTGTTCCAGATCGGCTCGAAGAGCCCGTTGGCGAACCGGAAGGCGAGGATGTTCTGCGCCGCCTCCTTGCCCAGGAAGTGGTCGATCCGGAAGACCTGGTGCTCCGCGAACGTCTCGTGGATCTCGTGGTTGAGGGCGACCGCGCTCTCCAGGTCCTCACCGAAGGGCTTCTCCATGACCACCCCGGCGCGGTCGACCAGGCCCGACTCGCGGAGCATGTCGATCACCTTGGTGGCGGCCTTGGGCGGCACGCTGAGGTAGTGCAGTCGTCGTACGTCGCCTCCGAGCTCCTTCTCGGCGGCCGCGACCTTGTCGGCGAGCGCGGTCGGCCCGGCGGACTGGGGCACGTAGCTGAGGAGCGGCGCGAACTCCGCCCACTGCTCGTCGGTGAGCTTGCGGTGGCCGACCTCGTCGATCGAGGTCCGCACGAACTCGCGGAACTCGTCGTCGGTCATCTCGTCCAGCGACGTGCCGACCACGCGGAGGTCGGCGACCATGTGCGAGACCGCCAGGAATGCAAGGCCGCACAGCAGCTTGCGCCGCGACAGGTCGCCCGTGGCGCCGAAGAGCACCACGACGTGGGGCGGCACCTCCGGTCCATCGCGCCTCGGCCGCGGGGGCCGGCTGGGGTAGGCGATGGTCTGGGGGCGCTTCTTCTGTGCCATGGCAACCATCGTGGAGGCGGGCTCCCGCGAGTGCAACCCCCTCGGGACCAACCTGGGACCCGAAGGCAGCGCAGACAGGGGCTGAGGGCCTGAGAAAGGGGGTAGCGTCACGGCATGAACGCAGCAAGGTGGCATCGCGAGGCCTCGGGACGGTTCTCCGAGGTCGTGGCCGGTACGACGGACTGGGACGCCCCGACGCCGGTGGCCGAGTGGCGGGCGCGGGACGTGGTCGACCACCTGGTCTCGTGGTTCCCGCCGTTCCTGGCGGCCGGCACGGGGATCACGCTGCCCACCGGGCCCTCGGCCGCCGACGACCCGGTGGCGGCGTGGCGGCACCACCGGGGCCACGTGCAGGCGCTGCTCGACGAGCCGAGCACCAAGGGCGCCGTCTACACCAGCCAGATGTTCGGGGAGCTCCCGTTGTCGGTCGCGGTGGAGCAGTTCTACGTCGCCGACGTCTTCATGCACACCTGGGACCTGGCCCGAGCCACCGGACAGGACGACCTGCTCGACCAGACGAGGTGCGCGGAGCTGCTCGCCGGGATGGAACCGATGGAGAAGGTGATCCGCGAGTCCGGCCAGTTCGGCACGCGCGTCGTCGTACCGGGCGGGGCGTCCGCGCAGGACCGGCTGATCGGCTTCATCGGCCGCGACCCGTCCTGGCGGCCACCCTCCTGAGGCGAGTGACGGAACCGGCGAAATCCGGTCCTCGCGCCTCTGTACCCGGCGCGCCATGGGCACTACGCTGGCGCCGCTGGAGTGCGTATGGAGAAACACTAGGAGCGTAATGCGCAACAAAACGGCTGCCCGCGTGCGCGAGGCCATCAACGGGAGCGGCCTGCGCAGGCCGATCCGCCGCCGCGACTACCCGACGCTGATCAGGCTGCTGGAGGCCTCGCGCTACGAGATCCTGCCGACGACCACGATCGAGGAGAAGGTCCACTGGTCGGTCCCGGCCGGCCGCACGCTGACCATCACCGCGTCGCCCGCCAAGGGGCTCGAGGACACGCTGGCGACCTCGGAGCGGCTCGCCGCGGCCGGGTACGTCGCCATTCCGCACATCGCGGCCCGCATGGTCACCGGCCGCTCCGAGCTCGCCGAGATCCTCGCCCGGCTCGACGAGGCCGGGATCACCGGGATCTTCGTGCCCGGCGGCGACGCGCAGACCGCCGGCGACTACGGCGACGCGCTCGCGCTGCTGGAGGACCTGTCGCAGATCGACCACAAGCTGACGCACATCGGGATCGCCGGCTACCCGGAGTCGCACCCCACGATCTCCGACGACCTGACCATCCAGGCGATGTGGGACAAGCGCAAGCACGCCACGCACATCGTCGGCAACATGACCTTCGACCCGGCGACCGTGTCGTCGTGGATCCGCCGGATGCGGGCGCGGGGCGTCACGATGCCGGTGATCGTCGGCGTACCCGGCCCGATCGACCGGGCCAAGCTGCTCTCGATGGCGACCAAGATCGGCGTGGGCGACTCCACGAAGTTCCTGGCCAAGCACAAGGGGCTGATGGCCCGGCTGACCGCGCCCGGCGGCTTCACCGGCGAGCGGTTCATCGGCGGCTTCGCCGAGGCCGCGGGCGAGGAGGGCACGAACGTCGAGGGGCTGCACCTCTACACGTTCAACCAGGTCGCCGAGACCGAGGCCTGGCGAGTCGACCTGCTCGACCGGCTGCGCGGCTGAGCCACCCGTCCCTGAGAGGGTGGAGCGCGTGAACGATCCCCGCCTGCACGAGTTGCTCGCCGGCCGCTGGAGCCCGAGCGCGTTCGACCCCGACTGCGAGCTCTCCGACGAGCAGTTGGACACCCTGGTCGCCGCCGCCCGCTGGGCGCCGAGCTGGGGCAACATGCAGCCCTGGTCGCTGATCGTGCTGCGGCGCGGCGGCCCGGGCTGGGAGGTCCTGACCTCGCACCTCACCCGCGGCAACTTCGGCTGGGTGCCGCGCGCGAGCGCCGTACTCCTGGCCACCGCGCCCGTCCTCGCCGACCCCGACGATCCGGACGACGACGGGCGCCACCGGCTGATCTCCTGGTACGACGTGGGGCAGGCCAGCGCGCACGTCACCCTGCAGGCGCGGGCGATGGGGCTGGAGGCGCACCAGTTCGCGGGCTTCGACCGGGAGGCGGTCGCCGCCTCGCTCGGCGTGCCCGAGGACCGGGTGATCCCCGCCGGGATCGCCGTCGGCCGGCACGCGCCCGAGACCCTGGACACCTCGACCGAGGACGGCGCCCGGGTGGCCGAGAAGGAGTCCCGGGTACGCCGCCGCAACCCCGCCTCCGAGTTCGCGCACGCCGGCCGCTGGGGCACCCCCTGGCCCCCTCCGGCGGGGTAGTCCCCAACGTTCTGCAGGGGTTACTCGCGCGTAACCCCTGCGAAACGTTGGGGACTACCCGAGTCGGGGGGTGGAGTTACTGACGAGTAACCCCGCGTGACGGCGGCTGTGGGGGCCGTGCCACAATCGCGGGTATGGCAGAAGCATTCGTCTACGACCACCTGCGTACGCCGCGGGGCCGAGGCAAGGCCACGGGCTCGCTCCACGAGGTGAAGCCGGTCGACCTCGCCGTCGGCCTGCTGGAAGAGGTCAAGACCCGCAACCCGGGCCTGGATGAGCACCGGGTCGACGACGTCGTGCTCGGCGTCGTCACCCCCGTCGGCGACCAGGGCGGCAACATCGCCAAGACCGCAGCGCTCGCGGCCGGCTACCCGGAGACCGTGGCCGGCGTGCAGCTCAACCGGTTCTGCGCGAGCGGTCTCGAGGCGGTCAACCAGGCCGCGTCCCGTGTCCGCGGCGGCTTCGAGGACCTGATCCTCGCCGGCGGCGTCGAGTCGATGAGCCGGGTGCCGATGGGCACCGACGGCGGCGCGTGGGCGATGGACCCCGCGACCGCGCTCGGGACCGGCTTCGTGCCCCAGGGCATCGGCGCCGACCTGATCGCCACGCTCGGCGGCTGGAGTCGGCTCGACGTCGACACCTTCGCCGCCGAGAGCCACCACCGGGCGGCCAAGGCGTGGGCGAACGGCTACTTCGACCGGGCCGTCGTGCCGGTGCGCGACCTGAACGGGCTCGTCGTACTCGACCGCGACGAGACCATCCGCCCCGACACCAGCCCGGAGTCGCTCGTGGGCCTGCGCTCGTCGTTCGCGCAGCTCGGCAAGGACGCGGGCTTCGACGACGTGGCGCTGGAGAAGTACCACTGGGTCGAGACGATCGACCACGTCCACCACGCCGGGAACTCCTCGGGCATCGTCGACGGCGCCGCGCTCATGCTGATCGGGACCGAGCAGGTGGGCGACGAGCTCGGCCTCACGCCGCGGGCTCGGATCGTCTCCGCAGCGGTCTCGGGCGCGGACCCGACGATCATGCTCACCGGCCCGGCGCCGGCCGCGCGCAAGGCGCTCGCCAAGGCCGGCCTCACCCCGGACCACATCGACCTGTGGGAGATCAACGAGGCGTTCGCGGCGGTCGCGCTGCGGTTCATGCGCGACCTCGGCATCGACCACGAGATCACCAACGTCAACGGCGGCGCCATCGCGATGGGCCACCCGCTCGGCGCGACCGGCGCCATGATCCTCGGCACCCTGATCGACGAGCTCGACCGCCGCGGCCTGCGCCGCGGCCTCGCCACGCTCTGCGTCGGCGGCGGCATGGGCATCGCGACCATCGTCGAGCGAGTCTGACGGCTCAGAAAGGCAATTCCAATGACCCAGAGCACGGCCGAGATGACCGCCGTCCGCTACGAGCGGGACGCCGACGGCATCGTCACCCTGACCCTCGACGACCCCACGGCGAGCGTCAACACCATGAACGAGCTCTTCGCGACCTCGATGGCCGCCGCCGTGCAGAGGCTGTACGACGACCTCGAGGCCGACTCGGAGGCGATCGTCGGCGTCGTGGTGACCAGCGCCAAGAAGACCTTCTTCGCCGGCGGCGACCTGCGGATGATGCAGGCCACGACCCGCGACCAGGCGGGTGAGGTGTTCGCGCTCGTGGAGCAGGTCAAGGCGAGCCTGCGCCGGCTCGAGACGTTCCCGCGGCCCGTCGTTGCCGCGATCAACGGCGCCGCGCTCGGCGGCGGGCTCGAGGTCGCGCTGGCCTGCAACCACCGGATCGCCCTCGACCACCCGTCGGTGCAGCTCGGGCTCCCCGAGGCGACCCTCGGGCTGCTGCCCGGGGGCGGCGGCGTCACCCGGGTCACCCGGATGCTCGGGCTGCAGTCCGCGCTGATGGACGTGCTGCTGCAGGGACCACGCTTCAAGCCCGCCGACGCGCTGGCCAAGGGCCTGATCCACTCGGTCGTCGCCACGCCCGACGAGCTGCTCCCCGCGGCGCGCGCCTGGCTGGCCGAGCACGCCGGCGACGAGGAGGCCGCGAGCAGCCCGTGGGACCGCCCCGGCTACAAGATGCCCGGCGGCACCCCGAAGAGCTTCGCGCTCGCCCAGTTCCTGCCCGCCTTCCCGGCGCTGCTGCGCCAGCAGCTCAAGGGCGCCGACTACCACGCCCAGAAGGCGATCCTCTCCGCCGCGGTCGAGGGCGCCGGCGTCGACTTCGACACCGCGAGCCGGATCGAGTCGCGCTACTTCACCGACCTCGTCGTCGGCCAGCAGAGCAAGAACATGATCCAGGCGTTCTTCTTCGACCTGCAGGCGATCAACTCCGGCTCGCTGAGGCCGCAGGGGATCGAGCGCTGGCATGCCACGAAGGTGGGCGTCCTCGGCGCCGGGATGATGGGCGCCGGCATCGCCTACACCTGCGCGCGGGCCGGCATGGACGTCGTACTCAAGGACGTCTCCGTCGAGGCCGCCGAGCGCGGCAAGGGCTACACCGCGACCCTCAACGCCAAGGGCGTGCAGCGCGGCAAGATCTCCGAGGAGAAGGCGGCCGCGATCCTCGACCGGATCACGCCGACCGCCGACGCGGCCGACCTCGCCGGCTGCGACCTGGTGATCGAGGCGGTCTTCGAGGATCCGGCCCTCAAGGGGAAGGTCTTCGCCGAGGTGGCGCCGTACGTCGGCGACGCGCTGCTGTGCTCCAACACCTCGACGCTGCCGATCACCGAGCTCGCCGCGGGCGTGGACCGGCCGGGCGACTTCATCGGGCTGCACTTCTTCTCGCCCGTGGACAAGATGCCGCTGGTCGAGATCATCACCGGCCGGGAGACCTCGGATCAGGCGCTGGCCAAGGCGTACGACGTCGTGCTGCAGATCCGCAAGACCCCGATCGTGGTCGCCGACAGCCGCGGCTTCTATACCTCGCGTGTGATCACCACGATGCTCAACGAGGGGCTGGCGATGCTCAGCGAGGGCGTGCACCCGGTCTCGCTGGAGCGGGCGGCCACCCAGGCCGGCTACCCGGTCGGGCCGCTGCAGCTGTGCGACGAGCTCAACCTCGAGCTGATGGCCCGGATCGCCAAGGCGACCTCGGACGCTGCCGCCCGGGACGGCATCGACCTGCCGCCGAACCCCGGCGACGCCGTCGTCCGCCGGATGCTCGCCCTCGGGCGGTCCGGCAAGCTGGGCGGTGCGGGCTTCTACGAGTACGCCGACGGGCGCCGTACCTCCGTCTGGCCCGGCCTCGTCTCCGAGTTCCCGCCGGCCGACGAGCGGCTGCCGCTGCGCGACGTGCAGGACCGGATGATGTTCGTCGAGGCGATCGAGACCGCCAAGTGCTTCGAAGAGGGGGTCATCAGCTCCGCCGCGGCCGCCAACATCGGGTCGATCATGGGGATCGGCTTCCCCCCGCTGACCGGCGGCCTGGCGCAGTTCATGACCGGCTACTCGGACGGTGTCGGCCTGCCCGCCTTCGTCGCCCGCGCCGACGAGCTGGCCGAGCTGTACGGCGACCGGTTCCGGCCGACCGACTGGCTCCGCGAGCTCGCCTCATCCGGGGGCTCCTTCCCCGCCTGACCCCCCGAGTCGGCTCCAACGTGCACGAGAAACACGCCGAGTCGGCTCAAAAGTGCACGGAAAACACGCCGAGTCGGCTCTAAAGTGCACGGAAAACACGCCGAGTCGGCGCATCTGTGCACTGCCGGGCTGGCGGGAGTAGCGTTGAGCAATGGACTTCATCCGGGGACAGCGGGTCAGGCTCGCCTCCGGCGTCGAGCGGCCCGAGAGCGAGCACGGCGAGGTCGATGAGGGTGTCGTCGACGGCCGGACGCCTTTCGGCGACGTACTGGTGTCGCTGCCCGGTATCGGTGGAGAGCTTTTCCACCCCGCTGAGTTGATTCCGACTCGGCGAGCCGGACCCGGACGTCTCGCCGCCCTTCTCCGAGTCGAGTGGTTCCGGCTCGTTTGCCGGTAACTTCTGACCTGGATCCGCGAGTCTTGTTGCAGGGCCGGCCGTACGCGCCCCGGGCTGGCGTCATACGAACGGTGGCCTACTGACCTCATTCCGCATGACGTCCGCGGCAACCGCCGGGCAACGTCATACGAACGGTGGCTCATAGCCCTCAGTTCGTATGACGTCCGGCGTGAAACAGGCGTTCATCACGAAGTGGAGCAAGTGGTACGGCGACTCAGGGCTACCAGGGCGAGGGGACGTAGTCCTTGAGGAAGCAGCCGTAGAGATCGGTGCCGGCCTCGCCCTGGACGATGGGGTCGTAGACGCGGGCGGCGCCGTCGACGAGGTCGAGCGGCGCGTGCCAGCCCTCGGCGGCGATCCGGAGCTTCTCGGCGTGGGGGCGCTCGTCGGTGATCCAGCCGGTGTCGACCGCGCTCATCAGGATCCGGTCTTCAGCAAACATCTCCTGTGCCGAGGTCCGGGTCATCATGTTCAGCGCGGCCTTGGCCATGTTGGTGTGCGGGTGGCCGGCGCCCTTGTAGCGGCGCGAGAACTGGCCCTCCATCGCGCTGACGTTGACGACGTACGCGCGCCGGGCGCCACCCCGCACCGAAGCCCGCAGCGAGGGCCGCAGCCGCGAGACCAGCAGGAACGGCGCGATCGAGTTGCACAGCTGCACCTCGAGCAGCTCCAGCGGGTCGACCTCGTCGATCACCTGGGTCCAGGAGTTGTTGACCTGTACGTCGGGCAGCAACCCGCCCGCGTCGACCGCGGTCGCGGCCAGGTGCGCGTCGAGCGAGGCGTGCCCGGCCTTGAGCGTGAGCGCGGTCAGCGACGCGGCGGTGTGGGCCGCGCGGGCATGCTCGAGGGTCTCGCCCTCGTGGTGGGCGACCGCCTCGGCCCGCAGCGCCCCGGCGATCGCGGCCGGGTGCGCCTCGGAGATCCGGTCGAAGCTCACCAGCTCCGGCAGCGGCCGGCCATCGTCATCGAGCGGCAGCGCCTCGGCCTCGACCAGCGGGGCGTAGGCGCCGGGCGTGCGTCGTACCGTCTGGCAGGCGTTGTTGATGATGATGTCCAGCGGTCCGGCCGCGGCGACGTCGTCGGCGAGGCTGATCACCTGGGTCGGGTCGCGCAGGTCGATGCCGACGACCTTGAGCCGGTCGATCCAGTCGGCGGAGTCGTCCATGGCGCGGAAGCGTCGTACGGCGTCCTTCGGGAACCGCGTCGTGATCGTCGTGTGGGCGCCGTCGCGGAGCAGTCGCAGCGCGATGTACATGCCGATCTTGGCGCGCCCGCCGGTCAGCAGTGCGCGCTTGCCCGTCAGGTCGGTGCGCTGGTCGCGTTTGGCGTGGCTCATCGCGGCGCAGCTCGGGCAGAGCCAGTGGTAGAACGCGTCGACGAGCGTGAAGTCCTGCTTGCAGATGTAGCAGCCGCGCGGCGTGATCAACTCGCCCGCGAACGCGCCGGCCGCCGTGCTGACCAGCGGGATCCCGGCGGTCTCGTCGTCGATCCGCATCGGCGAGCCGGTCGCGGTCCTATCGATGATGTCCTGGTCGTGGCGCTGCCGCTGCGCGCGGATCTCCAGGCGGCGGGCCTTCTTGATCATCTTGTACATGTACGACGCCGCCCGCTTGACCGTCGTGATGTCCGGGTGGTCCGGCGGCAGCTTCGGCAGCTGCTCCAGCACCCGCAGCGTGGTCGCCAGGTCGTCGGGGTCGATCCCACCCTCTCCGGGGATCTCGCTCGCTTCGAGGTCGCGCTCCTGCCTGGCCACCGGCCGATCCTACGGCGCGCCCGCCCCTCGGCCCCCAAACTCGGGTAGTCCCCAACGTTTCGCAGGGGTTACGCGTCAGTAGCCCCTGCAGAACGTTGGGGACTACCCCGCCGAGGGGGTACGACGCGGCGCGCGGCGCCAACGCACCGCCTAGCCTGGGGCCATGCGGATCCACCTGGTGCGGCACGGCCAGACGCCGTCCAACCTGCTCGGGGCGATCGACACCGCGCCGCCGGGCGCGGGCCTGACGGATCTCGGGCTCCGCCAGGCCGAGGCGGCGGGCAAGGTGCTCGCCAAGCTCGGCGTGGAGTCGGTGCACGCCTCGACGCTCACCCGCACGCAGCTGACCGCCGAGCCGCTGGCGGGGCGGCTCAGCGGCGAGGTCCAGGTCTGGGACGGTTTCCGCGAGATCGACGCCGCGCGCCTGGAGATGCGCACCGACGCGGACTCCCTGCGCGAATACGGCCTCGGCGTCTACGAGTGGATGCTCGGCCGGCTCGACCACCGCGTGGCGGACGGGATCACGGGCGTGGAGTTCCTGGCCCGCTTCGACGCGGCGATCACCGACGTCGTCGCTCAGGGCGCCGAGCGGGCGGCGATCTTCAGCCACGGCGCCGCGATCCGCGCGTGGGTGGCACTGCGGGCGACGGGCTCGCCGACCGGGTACGTCGGACTCCCCAACACCGCCGCCGTCACGATCGAGGGCGACCCGGGGGCGGGCTGGCGGGTCGTCGAGTTCGGGCAGCTCCCGCTCGGCGGCGAGGAGCTGCTCGGGCAGAGCGGCTACCGGCAGGCGTAGCTCATCCCCAGATGCGGGCAACCTTGTCGACGATCAGCCCCGCCTGCCGCAACCCGGCGCGCGCGGCGTCGGCGCGGGTCGCGGTGTCGAGCATGTTGCGCCCGAACGCCGCCAGCGACTCCTCGTCGGGCACGACGACGCCGCTGCGCTCGGCCCCGGTCCGGGCGAGCTGCTCGGGCAGCCGGTTGATCCGGCTGAAGGCCTGCGGCAGCGGGGCGAGTACGACGACCGCCTCGGCTCCGTGCGCCAGGTCGGCGTTGGTGGTGGAGCGCATCCCGCCGTCGACGTACGGCCTGCCGTCGATCGTCACCGCCGGCCACACCAGCGGCACGGCGCAGCTCGCCGCGACCGCGTGCACGAGGTCGACGCCGGAGTGCCGGTCGAAGACCACGGGGTTGCCGGTCTCGGCCTCGACCGCGGTGATCCGCAGGTCGCGATCGGGCCACTCGGTGACCTCGATCCGCTCCCGGATCAGCTGGATCCGCTCGTGCCCGCCGGGCGGGTGGGCCAGCAGCGCGGCGCGACCGATCCGCTGCCGCTTGCGGGTGCGGCTGCCCGGCGAGAACGCCGCCGCCATGATCCGCGCGGCCACCCGCCGCGGGAACTCCGCGCCGAGCTCCTCCTCCGCCGGCTCCAACTGCTCGTGCCACGCCCGATGCACCGAGTCGGCGGCGCCGGTGATCTGGGAGCCGACGACCGACCCTGCCGACGTACCGATGACCGTGTCCGCCTCGGTGAGGTCGACGCCGTAGTCCGCGAGGCCCTTGAGGATGCCGAGGTGCCACGCGATGCCGGCGATCCCGCCGCCGCCGAGCACGAGGGTACGACGGCCTGCCGGGGCGGTGTTGGGGATGTGGGACACGGTCATGCCCCTTATGTTACTGGACAGTAGGAGCGCGGGCGAACCCCGATCCGTCCACGGGCTGACAGGTCGTTTCGCGCTGAGGCGGCGTGGTCGAACCGGGGCCGGATCAGGCGTGGGTACGCCGCTCCAGACCGCGCTGCCCGACCGTGAAGAGCAGACGGAGCACCGCGCCGAGCACCACCAGGTTCAGGATCATCTGGACGGTCACGAGCAGCCTGATCGGGTTGGTCGCGGGCGCGATGTCGCCGAACCCGACCGTCGCGAGGACGGTGACGGTGAAGTAGAGCGCGGTGCTGCGGTCCAGGGCCTGGGTGAACGCCTCCGGGTCCGCGGCCGAGAGCGAGACGTAGACCCGCGCGAAGAGCATCAGGTACAGCGCCACGATGAGCGTCATCGCGTCGATCGAGCGCAGCACCGGATGCCGCGCGCGCAGGATGAGCGGCACCTGGGCCCCCACCAGCCCCGCGAACAGCAGCAGGTCGAGGACGAGCCACGGCAGGTCGGAGGCCAGGCCGTCCCCGTGCACCGGCATCAGGTAGTAGATGGTGAGCAGCACCGCGACGGTCGCGAGCAGTCGGACCGCCAACCAGGCGAGCGACCGCTTCGACGTACGGTCGTTCGCGGCGGCTTTGCTCACGCGTCCTGACTCTCCCCGTTGCCGGCCGTCCCCCGGCTGAGGCGCGCCGCGTCGGCCCCCGGCCCAACTCGTGCCGAACGCGCACTTCCGTCTCGTCTCAGCCTGAGAACGGACCTAACTGCGCGTTCGGCAGAGGGGAGGGGGAGGGGGTTGGGGCAGGGGTTGAGCGGCGGGGGCAGGGGTGGGGGGCGTGGTCAGAGGCGCTCGGCGAGGCGGCGGGCGGCGACCTGGAGGATCTCCCAGGCGGTCGCGAAGGGCGGCGCATAGGAGAGGTCCATCCAGGCCAGGTCGTCGACAGTTCCGCCCGCCCAGAGCACCGCCGCCGCGGCGTCCACGCGCTTGCCGGCGCCGCGCCCGCCGACGATCCTGACCGCCTGCAGTCGCCGCGAGCCCGGGTCCGCGGCGACCTCGATCGCGATCGGCTCGGCCTCGGACAGGTAGCCGGACGCCGTCGTACCCTCGGTCATCAGCGCCCGCCCGCCCGCGGCGGTGACCTGGTCGGGCGAGAGCCCGGTGCAGCTGATCTCCAGGTGGACGCCGCCGGCCGCGAACCGGGTGATCGTCGTACCCAACGCGCCGTCGAACCGCAGCCCGCCGCCCGCCAGCGAGTCGCCCAGCGCGCGGCCGTGCTTGGTCGCGTGGGTGCCGAGCGGCAGGTAGGCCCACTCGCCGCTCAGCCGGTGCCGGACGTCGCAGCAGTCCCCGGCCGCCCAGAGCCCGTCGCCGACACGGCCGTTCCCGTCGGGCCGCAGCGCCCCGGAGTCGGTCAACGGCGCCTGCCCTTCCAGGAAGTCGGTGGCCGGCCGCACCCCGAGGGCGAGTACGACGAGGCGCGCGGCCGCGGACCCGCCGCCGTGAGCCACGCCGGACACCCGCGCGTCACGGAGCTCCAGCCCTTCCACCGCACCGTCCTCGACCACCGTCACTCCGGCGGCGCGCAGGCCCCCGGCGACCCGCTGCGACAGCTCCTCGCCGAGGCTCCGCAGCACGCGGCGCCGCGTGATCAGGGTGGCCTCGAAGCCGCGCCGTACCGCCGCCTCCGCCATCTCCACGCCGATGTAACCGCCGCCCACGATCGCGACCGGCCCCTCGTGCGTCGCGAACCGGTCCAGCCACGCCGCCCCGTCGTCCAGGTTGTGCACCGGCCCGACGCCGGGCAGCAGCCCGCCGCCGGCATCCCGCGCCCAGTCGGGGACGATCGCGCGGGCGCCGGTGGTGACCACCAGGTCGTCGTAGGCGAACCGCTCGACGCCGTCCGGCCCGAGAGCCTCCACCCACTGCTCGCCCAGGTCGGCCGCGACCGCACGGGTGTGCAGCCGCAGGTCGATCCCGGCGGCGCGGTGCTGCTCGGCGGTGCGGGCGACCAGCGCGTCGCCACCGCCCGCGACCTCGCCGGCGACCCAGTAGGGCAGCCCGCACGCGGAGTACGACGTGTGCCCGCTCGCCTCGAGCGCCGTGATCCGCAGCTCCCGGCCGTTCGCACGGGCCGTCCTCAGGGCCTGGTGCGCCGCGCTCATCCCCGCCGCATCCGCTCCGATCACCAGGACGCGCTGAGTCATGGTCGCCAGCATGGCAGACCCCACCCGGGCCCTCCCCGCCTCTCCCTGTCCGGCCCACCCGGACCTCCCTGCCGACTGCGGGTTGCCGCCCGTGCCGACTGCGGGTTGCCGCCCGTGCCGACTGCGGGTTGCCGCCCGTGCCGACTGCGGGTTGCCGCCCGTGCCGACTGCGGGTTGCCGCCCGTGCCGA
>JBDHZS010000044.1:0-22178 GCA_039812025.1 Nocardioides sp.
TCCGCCGCTCGGTGATGTCCGCGCTGGCGAAGAGCGCGGTCACGGCGTTGACGCCCGTCCACCGCAGCGGCTCGGGCTCCCACCTCCGGCTGACCCGGTTGACCCAGGGCAGCCGGGTCAGTTCGGTGTCCTCGCCGGTGATGAGCTGCGCCAGCGTGAGCCCGGCGACCTCGGAGGTGGCGACGCCGTCGCCGACGTACCCGCCCGCGGTGGCCAGCCCGCTGCGCCGGTCGAGGCCGACCGAGGGAAACCAGTCGCGCGGGATCCCCAGGTTGCCGCCCCACCGGTGGCTGAACCGGTAGTCATCGAGCACCGGGAAGAGGCTGCGCAGGATCCGCTCGAGCATGTCGTGCACCCGGCGGTCCTCGTCGAACTCGGTCCTCACCCGCGACCCGTAGTGGTACGGCGCGCCGCGGCCGCCGAACGCGAACCTGCCGTCGGCGGTCCGCTGGCCGTAGATCCGCAGGTGCCGCATGTCGGCGAAGGTGCTGCGCTCGGCGAGCCCGATCTCCTCCCAGACCGCCTCGGGGAGGGGCTCGGTCGCCACCATCAGGGAGTACATCGGGATCAGGTCGCGCCGCATCCCGGCCAGCGTCGCGGTGTAGCCCTCGGTCGCGCGCACCACCACCGGCGCCCGCACGGTGCCCCGGTCGGTGACCACCCGCCCGGGCGCCAGCTCGACGGCCGCGGTGCCCTCATAGATCGCGGCGCCGCGACGCTCGACGACCTCGGCGAGCCCCCGCACCAGCCGCGCGGGGTGTACGACGGCGCAGTGACTCGCGAAGGTGCCCCCGAGCACGTCCGTCATGCGCACCCGCTCGCGCATCTCCTCCGCGGAGAGCCAGTCGATGTGGTCCGCGCCGAAGCCCCAGGACCGCCACTTGTCGATCTCGCGGCGGGCCCGCTCGAGCTGCGCGGGGTTGCGCGCGATCGAGAGATAGCCGCCGCGCTGGTAGCCGGCGTCGATGCCCTCCTCGGCCAGCGTCTCGCCCATCCGCAGCACGGTCGCGTTCATCGCCCGCTGCAGCGCGATCGCGCCCTCGCGGCCGCCCTCGCGGGCGATCCGGGTCAGCGAGGTGGGGAAGAGCGCCGAGCACCAACCGCCGTTGCGGCCCGACGCGCCGAACCCGGCGATCTCCTTCTCGACGATCACGATCCTCAGATCCGGCTGCAGCCGCGTCAGCCAGTACGCCGTCCACAGCCCCGTGTAGCCCGCGCCGACGATCGCGACGTCGGCCTCGACGTCGCCGGGGAGCGCCGGCCGCGGGGCCAGCGACTCCTCCAGCGTGTCGTGCCACAGGGAGAGTCCGTGATAGCCGAGGCTCACGTGAAGACCGTCTCAGCGGACGGGTCGTCGGGGAGCAGCACGCCGTCCTCGACCCGCCACACCGCGAGCGCCTCGTCGCCGCGCGAGACCGGCGACCACCTGCCGGCGGTCTCCCGGGCGAGCATGACCGAGCCGTCGGGACGGCGCATCTCCAGCAGCCGCGAGGACCCCAGGTAGACCTCCTCGGCCACCGTCACCGGCACCGCGTTGTGGTCCGGCGGCACCGCGTCCGCGCTGGCCGCGACCCGCATCCGCTCCGGGCGTACGACGACGACCGCGGCCTCGGAGTCCACCTCACCGGGAGCGATGACCCGCACCCCGGCGGCGTCGACCTCGGTCGCGCCGGCGCGCCGCGTCGGGGCGCCGCTCACCGACGACGAGTCCCCGAGGAACCGCGCCACGAACAGCGTCTCCGGCCGCTCGTAGAGGTCGTTGGCGTTGCCGATCTGCTCGATCATGCCGTTGTTGAAGACGGCGATCCGGTCGGAGAGAACCAGCGCCTCCTCCTGGTCGTGGGTCACGAAGACGAAGGTCGAGCCGACCTCGCGGTGGATGCGCTTGATCTCGAGCTGCAGGAACTCCCGCAGCTTCTTGTCCAGCGCGCCCAGCGGCTCGTCCATCAGCAGCACCCGCGGGCCGTAGACCATGGCCCGGGCGAGCGCCACCCGCTGCTGCTGGCCGCCCGAGAGCTGGCTCGGCCGGCGGTCGACGTACTCGCCGAGGTGGACGGTCTCCAGCGTGGCCTTCGCCCGCTCCTGGGCCTCCCGCTTCGGCACCTTGCGCTGCTTGAGCGGGAACATGACGTTGTCGAGGACGGTCATGTGCGGGAAGAGGGCGTACTGCTGGAAGACCATGCCCATCTCCCGCTGGTGGGGCGGGGTCCCGCTGAGCTCCTGGCCGTCGACGGCCATGGTGCCCTCGGTGGCGTGGTCGAAGCCGGCGATGATGTTGAGCGTCGTGGTCTTCCCGGAGCCGCTGGGGCCGAGGAGGGTCACGAACTCGCCGGGCTCGATGGTGAGGTCGACGTCTCGTACGGCGTATTTCGCGCCGTACTTGCGGGCGACCCCTCTCAGTTCGATCCGGGCCCCATGCCGGCCGGATTCAGTTGATGACACGGTTCCTCCTGGCAATCGTGTAGGTGGCGACGCCCACGAGGAGCGTGGTCAGGATGAGGATGAGCGTGGCGGCCGCGGCGATGGTGGGGTCGGTGTCGCGGGTCACGCTGGCGTACATCTGGACGGGCAGGGTCTGCAGGTAGGGCGACTGGATGAACAACGAGATCACCACCTCGTCGAAGCTCGTCACGAACGCGAAGAGCGCACCCGAGGCGACGCCGGGCATGATCAGCGGCAGCGTCACCTGCCGGAACGCCGCGAATCTGGTCGCCCCGCAGATCTGCGCCGCGGCCTCCAGCCGTTTGTCGAAGCCCCGCAGGCTCGCGAGGATCGGGATCAGCGCGAAGGGGAGCGCGACCACGCTGTGCGCGGCCACGAAGCCGACCAGCGTGCCGGTGAGGCCCTGGTTGAGGAAGATCGCGTAGATGCCGATCGCGATGATGACCGGCGGCACGATCATGGGCGCCAGCATCGCGCCGTAGACGATCGGCTGGCCGCGGAAGGTCGCGCGGGTGAGCGCCAGGGCGGCCATCGTCGCCGCGGTCGTCGCGACGACGGCGACCAGGGCGCCCACCTTGATCGAGTTCCACAGCGCCGAGGTCCATTGGGCCGAGGCGAAGAAGTTGGCGTACCACTCCGTCGACCAGCCCGGCGGCGGGAAGATCAGGGACGGCCGGTTGGTGAAGGACAGCGGGATCACGATCAGGGTCGGCGCGATGAGCCACAGCGCGACGAGCCCGGCGTAGAGCCACAACAGGATGCGGGACTTCTTCATCATCCGCTCCTCTTCGCCTGGCTGATCCGGATGATCGCGCCGCCGACGCCCAGGATGAGCAGGGTGAAGATCAGCAGGATGAGGCCCATCGCCCCGCCCTTGCCCCACTCGAGCAGGCCGCTGACCTGGGTGAAGATCTGCTGGGAGATCAGCGCCCGGTCGGGCGACCCGAGCAGCGCCGGGGTCACGTAGAAGCCGAGCGCGGTGATGAAGACGGTCAGCGACCCGGCCGCGACGCCGGGGAGCGAGAGCGGCACGAAGATCTTCATGAAGGCGACGGTGGGCCGGGCGCCGAGGCTCTCGGCGGCCAGCAGCAGCCTGCGGTCGATGCCGCTCATCACGGCGTACAACGGCAGCACCATGAACGGCAGCAGGATCTGGGCCATGCCGATCACGACGCCCGTCGTGGTCCGGATGATGCTGAACGGCCCGAGGCCGAGGTAGCCGAGCAGGCTGTTGACGACGCCGGTGTCCTGGAGCAGGACCACCCAGGCGAACGTGCGCACCATCAGGCTGGTCCAGAACGGCAGCAACGCCAGCAGCGTGAGGGCCATCGTCGCCTTGGGGCCGGCGATGGTCATCAGGTAGGCGTACGGATAGGCCAGCGCGAGGCAGACCACGGTGACGATCAGGCCCACCCAGAACGTGCGCGCGAGCGCCCGCACCGCGGTCTCGTTGCCGAAGAACCAGGCGTAGTTGCCGAGCCCGAGCTCCGGATCGCTGATGCTGCGCCAGGCCATGATCCCGACCGGGAGCACGAACATGATGGCGACGATCAGCAGCGCCGGGAGCAACAGCAGGGCCCAGCTGCCCGCGCCGTCCCCGCCGCGTCGCTTGGACGCGGCGGGGGCGGCGGGAGTGGTGGCGGTGGTCATGTCAGCCGCCCAGCCACGCGGACCACTTCTCGATCACGTCGGACTGGTTCTCGGCCCACCACTGGCTGTCGACCGGCAGGCCCGTGTCGGGGTGCGAGGTGACCAGGAAGGACTCGGTCAGCTCGTCCAGCTCGGGCTTGGCATCGGCGTGGATGGGGGCGTACGACGTGAGCTCGGTCAGCTTGGCCTGCTGCTCCGGGCCCACCATGAAGTTGATCAGGGCCATCGACGCCTTGGGGTTCCGGGCGCCCTTGGGGACGGTCAGGGTGTCGTAGACCGGTGCGTAGTCGTTCCAGTTGGCCTCGAACTTCGCGCCGTTCTGGACGCCCGCCAGGGCCCGGCCCGACCACATCCAGTTGATGTCGACCTCGCCGGACTCGATCAGCTGCTGGGCGCGGGCGCCGGTGTCCCAGAAGACGATGTGCTCCCGGATGGTCCCGAGCTTGTCCAGCGCGCGGTCGACGTCGAGCGGGTAGAGGTCGGCGGGCTTGACGCCGTCGGCGATCAGCGCGCCCTCGAGCAGGCCGGGCTCGATGTCGGACGGGATGCCGGCCACGCCGCGCTTGCCCGGGAACTTCTCGATGTCGAAGAAGTCGTCCCAGCTCTGGGGGCCGTCCGAGCCGAAGGTGTCGGTGCTGTACATCATCACGTAGGCGTAGGCCATGGCCGGCACCGCACAGTCGCTGACGAGCTCCTCGGGCATGTTGGAGGTGTCGACGATGTCGGTGTCGATCTCCATGAAGAGCTCGCCGCAGTGGGCCAGCGCGAAGGTCGACCCGGTGTCCACGACGTCCCAGGTGACGTTGCCGGACTCGACCTGGGCCTGGATCTTGGCGTAGTCGGTCGGCCCGTCGGAGAGCACCTCGGCGCCGGAGATCTCGGCGAAGGGCTCGACGCCGGACTTCATCTGGCCGTCCTGGTAGATGCCGCCGTACGACGCGAAGCTCATCGTGATGCCCTTCAGGGCACCCTCCTTGACCTCACCCGCGACGGGCGGCCCGTCGCCCAGGTCGATCTCCGCGGCCTCGCCGCCGCCCCCGCCGCCGCAGGCGGCGAGCGAGAGCGAGAGGACGAGGGTGGAGCCGACGGCCAGGGACCGTCGATGGATGCGTGACTTCATGGTGTGTCTCCTTGGTGGTGAGGCGTGGCACGCAGGGGCGTGCAGGGCGTGGGAAGGCTCTCGGACGGGCTGGTCGGCGGGCTGATGATCCACAGCACCTCGGCCGGCTCGGGACCGTTGACGAGGCGATGCGGGGTGGAGGAGCGGAACTCCAGGCTCGACCCGGGGCGCAGCTCGACGGGCTCGCCGTCCAGCTCGGCGGTGAGGAATCCCCGGATGACGACGACGATCTCCTGGGAGTCGCCGTGGGTGTAGGCGCCCTCGGAGGTGTAGGCGCCGGGGTCGAACTCGCCGCTGTAGATCTCCAGGTGCTGCAGCGGGCGCTGGGAGATCAGGTACTTGCGGACGCCGTGGGCCATCGAGATCTGCGGCCGGTCCTCGCCGTGGATCAGGCGATGCCCGGTGGCGGCCTCGGGGTCGAAGAGGTCCGCGATCGTCAGGCCGAGCACGTCGGTGAGCTTGCGCAGGCTGCCGACGCTCACGTTCGCCGTGCCGTGCTCGATCTCGGAGAGGTGGCCGGCGCTCACGCCTGCCGCGGTGGCCAGGCCCCGCAGGCTCATCCTGCGGGCGTGGCGGAACTCCCGGAGCCGGGCGCCCAGCAGCACGCTCTCCGGCGCCGCTGCCGGCTCCTGCGTGACGGGCTGTTCGGACACGGTGGCCATCCAGTTCTCTGTCATCGAACACATCGTTCGATGACTCGCCAGTCTGGCGAGCCGTTCGGAGCGGCGTCACGACCCGAACGCGGATCGTTACCGATCCGTAATGTCCGCAAATGCGACTCGCCGCCCGCGCTCGACAGCGAGCGGGGCGGCGAGGATCAGCAGATCGGGCTCAGAGAGAGGCGGCCTTCTTCGAGATCGCGGACTTGCGGTTGGCGGCCTGGTTCTTGTGGATGACGCCCTTGGAGGCGGCCTTGTCCAGCGCGCGGTTGGCGTCCTGGCCGAGCTTGACGGCGAGGTCCTTGTCGCCGGCCTCGGCGGCTTCGCGGAACTTGCGCACCGCGGTCTTCAGGCTCGACTTCACGGACTTGTTGCGCTCGTGACGCTTCTGGTTCTGCTTGTTGCGCTTGATCTGCGACTTGATGTTTGCCACTGAGGACGCCTTCGTGTGAGTCTGAACGGGAGAGTCTGCTGGACCGGAGTCTGGGGAGTGTCGGCTGCACCGGGGCAACCACAACGGGGCTGGGCGCCGGACACGCGAGGGCTGACATTACCAGCGGGCGGGTGCGCGCCAAATTCTCGGCGCGCGGGCTCAGTCTTGCCGGCGGCTCCAGCCGCGCCGCTCGCACAACCAGTCCCACGCCGCGTCGCCCGTCCAGAGCTGATGGTCGCGCAGGTACGGCGAGTTGGGCGGCACCGGGAGCTCGGCGGAACGCCACAGGTAGCCCGTGATCAGCGCCAGCAACACGTCCACGTGCTCGGCCGGCACGTCGGCGGTCAGCGGCCGCGAGGCCAGCAGCGCATCGGCGTCGATCCCGTCGCCGCGCGGCTCGAGGAGCAGCAGCACGGTGTCGATCCACGCCGCCCCGCGCACGCAGAAGTTCCAGTCGCAGAACACCGCCCCGTCGTCGGTGATCAGGGCGTTGTCGGCCCGCAGGTCGGTGTGGACGACGGTGTCGCCGCCCGTGACCTCCGCGTACGACGCGGCGAGAGCCGCCGCCTCGGCGTGCTCGGGCCCGTCCCCTCGCGAGCGCCGGACGTGGTCCCACATCCCGGGGAGCGACGCGAGATCCTCCGCGAACGAGACCGGCGCGACCGCGGGCGGGGCCGGGGTCAGCACCTCGGCCAGGGTCTCGGCGGCGTCGAGGCACCGCTCAAGCTCCGCCGGCCGCCACGGCCGGTGCGGGGGCCGCCCCGCGACGTACTCCAACCCCAGCACGACCCACTCGCCGTCCAGCGCCCAGAGCAGCCGCGCGGCGGGCACCGAGTCGGGAAGCGCATGGAGCTTGCGGGCCTCCTCGGCGTAGGCCTCGGCGAAGGGCCGCAGCGCGGTCCGCGAGGCCGCCTTCACGAAATGCTTCGAGCCGTCCTCGCAGGTCAGCACCGACGCCAGCCCGGGCGTGAACCCGCTGTCGCACGACGCGCTGGCGGCGACCGGCGACCCGGTCCGTTCCTCGACCGCGGCCCGGACCCGCCGCGGCAGGTGCGGCCAGGTCAGCCGCCGAGCCGTGTGCCCGTGAGGGATCGGATGGGGACGCATGGTGTGGAACAATGCCACGACTCATCCGACCCAGACGAAGGCCCTCGTGTCCGCGAAGACCGCTCCGCAGCCCGGCTCCACCGATCCGGCGATCATCCGCAACTTCTGCATCATCGCCCACATCGATCACGGCAAGTCCACGCTCGCCGACCGGATGCTCCAGCTCACCGGGGTCGTGGACGCCCGCAGCGCGCGTGCCCAATACCTGGACCGGATGGACATCGAGCGCGAGCGCGGGATCACGATCAAGTCCCAGGCGGTCCGGATGCCGTGGACGGTGCGGCCGGACAACGAGGAGGGCGCAGACCCGGGCACGTACGTGCTCAACATGATCGACACCCCCGGCCACGTCGACTTCACCTACGAGGTGTCGCGGTCGCTGGAGGCCTGCGAGGCGGCGATCCTGCTGGTCGACGCCGCCCAGGGGATCGAGGCGCAGACGCTGGCCAACCTCTACCTGGCGATGGGCGCGGACCTGCACATCATCCCGGTGCTCAACAAGATCGACCTGCCGAGCGCCAACCCGGAGAAGTACGCCGCGGAGCTCGCCGGCCTCATCGGCTGCGAGGTCGAGGACGTGCTCAGGGTCAGCGCCAAGACCGGCCAGGGCGTCGAGGCGGTGCTCAACGAGATCGTCAAGCAGTGCCCGGCCCCCGTCGGGCAGTCCGACGCGCCGGCGCGGGCGCTGATCTTCGACTCGGTCTACGACACCTACCGCGGCGTCGTCACCTACGTCCGGGTCGTCGACGGCCACCTGTCGCACCGCGACCGGATCCGGATGATGTCGACCAACGTCGTCCACGAGATGCTCGAGGTCGGCGTGATCAGCCCGGAGCCCGTCAAGGCGCGACGGATCGGCGCCGGCGAGGTCGGCTACCTGATCACCGGCGTGAAGGACGTGCGGCAGTCGCGCGTCGGCGACACCGTCACCAGCCAGCACGACGGCGCCACCGAGGCGCTCGGCGGCTACAAGCACCCCAACCCGATGGTCTTCGCCGGGCTCTACCCGATCGACGGCGACGACTACCCGGAGCTGCGCGAGGCGCTGGAGAAGCTCCAGCTCAACGACGCCGCGCTGACCTTCGAGCCCGAGACCTCCGGCGCGCTCGGTTTCGGCTTCCGGTGCGGCTTCCTCGGCCTGCTGCACATGGAGATCGTGCGCGAGCGGCTGGAGCGCGAGTTCAACCTCGACCTGATCTCGACCTCGCCCAACGTCATCTACCACGTGACGATGGAGGACGGCGCGCACCACGAGGTGACCAACCCGAGCGAGTTCCCGGCGGGCAAGATCGCCGAGGTGCGCGAGCCGGTGGTCACCGCGACGATCCTGAGCCCGTCCGACTTCATCGGCACGATCATGGAGCTGTGCCAGACCAAGCGCGGCTCCCTGCTGGGGATGGACTACCTGTCCGAGGATCGGGTCGAGATGCGCTACCGGCTGCCGATGGCCGAGATCGTCTTCGACTTCTTCGACCAGCTGAAGTCGCGGACCAAGGGCTACGCCTCGCTCGACTACGAGTTCACCGGCGACCAGCCCGCCGATCTCGTGAAGGTCGACATCCTGCTCCACGGCGACCCCGTCGACGCGTTCAGCGCGATCGTGCACAAGGACGCGGCGTACTCCTATGGCGTGATGCTGGCCCAGAAGCTCAAGGAGCTGATCCCGCGGCAGCAGTTCGAGGTGCCGATCCAGGCGGCGATCGGGTCGCGGGTGATCGCCCGGGAGACGATCCGCGCCATCCGCAAGGACGTGCTCGCCAAGTGCTACGGCGGCGACATCTCCCGCAAGCGCAAGCTGCTGGAGAAGCAGAAGGCGGGCAAGAAGCGGATGAAGATGGTGGGCCGCGTCGAGGTGCCGCAGGAGGCCTTCATCGCGGCGCTCTCCACCTCGGCGCCGGCGGAGAAGTCCGGCAGGAAGTAGTCGAAGCACTACCGACCCCCAACCTACCCAACTAGGTTTGCACTTACTCAACTAGGTTTGCCTCATCCCGAACCCACACCTCAAGGGGTCCGTCTTGTCGAACGTGAGCACCGACTTCCTCAACACCATGCCGGCGAACGTCGCCGTCCAGTTCCTCGATCGCGTGGCGAAGTCGCCGGGGCGCGAGGCGTTCCGCTTCCCCAAGGGCGATGCGTGGGAATCCGTCACCTGGCGCGAGGCCGGCAACCAGGTGTCGCGGCTGGCCGCCGGCCTGATCGCCCTCGGCATCGAGCCGGAGCAGCGCGTCGGGATCGCCTCCGGCACCCGCTACGAGTGGGTCATCGCCGACCTGGCGGTCATGTGCGCCGCCGCGGCGACCACCACGGTCTACCCGAGCACCCACGAGGACGACACGGCCTACATCCTGTCCGACTCCGAGTCCCGGATCGTCTTCGCCGAGGACGACGAGCAGGTCGCCAAGCTGCGCAACCGCAAGTCCGAGTTGCCCCATGTGGTCAAGGTCGTCACCTTCGACGGCGAGACCGACGGCGACTGGGTGATCGGGCTCGAGGACCTCGCCAAGCTCGGCACGGACTACCTGGCGGAGCACCCGGGCGTCATCGAAGAGACTGCCGCTGCGATCGCCCCCGACAGTCTCGCGACGCTGATCTACACCTCCGGCACGACCGGCCGGCCCAAGGGCGTCCGGCTGCGGCACCGGTCCTGGGTCTACGAGGGCGAGGCCATCAAGGCGCAGAAGCTGCTGAGCGAGGACGACCTGGAGTTCCGCTGGCTCCCGATGGCGCACTCCTTCGGCAAGGTGCTGATGTCTGCGCAGATGGCCTGCGGCCACCCCGCCGCGATCGACGGCCGCGTCGACCAGATCGTGCCCAACCTGGCCGTCGTCCGCCCGACCTTCATGGGCGCCGCACCGCGCATCTTCGAGAAGGCGCACTCGCGCATCGTGACGATGCAGGCCTCCGACGGCGGCGCGAAGGAGCTGATCTTCAACACCGCCTTCAAGGTCGGGCTGCGGTACGACGCGCTCGTGCGCGAGGGCAAGTCGATCCCGCTGCCGCTGAAGGTGCAGCACGCGCTCTTCGACCGCCTCGTCTACAGCAAGATCCGCGAGCGCTTCGGCGGCCGGGTGCGGTTCTTCATCTCCGGTGCGGCGGCGCTCAACCGCGACATCGCCGAGTGGTTCCACGCCGCGGGCATCGTCATCCTGGAGGGCTACGGCCTCACCGAGACCTCCGCCGGGTCGTTCGTCAACCTGCCCGAGGACTACCGCTTCGGCACGGTGGGCTTCGTGATGCCGGGCAGCGAGGTGAAGCTCGGCGACGGCGACGAGGTCATGATCAAGGGCCCGGGCGTCATGGAGGGCTACCACAACCTGCCCGAGGAGACCGCCAAGGCTCTTACCGAGGACGGCTGGATCCACACCGGCGACAAGGGCGCGCTCGACGCCGACGGCAAGCTGCGGATCACCGGCCGGATCAAGGAGCTCTTCAAGACCTCCGGCGGCAAGTACATCGCCCCGCCGCTGCTGGAGTCGAAGTTCAAGGCGGTGTGCCCCTACGCCAGCCAGTTCATGGTCTTCGGCAACGAGCGCAACTACTGCGTCGCGCTGATCACGCTCGACCCCGACGCGATCGCGGGCTGGGCGAGCGAGAACGGCGTCGACGGCGACTACGCCGCGATCGTCGGCCACCCGAAGACCGAGGAGCTGGTCGCGGGCTACGTCGAGACGCTCAACGGCCAGGTCAACCGCTGGGAGACCATCAAGAAGTGGCGGGTGCTCGAGCACGACCTCACCGTCGAGTCCGGCGAGCTGACCCCGTCGATGAAGGTCAAGCGCAACGTCGTCGAGGCCAACCACGCCGAGCTGATCGACAGCCTCTACGACTGACCTTTGCCCTCCGCACTTCCACCGGGCGACCCGGCGCCGGCCGACGGCTCGCTGCCCTCGTCAGCCCTGGCCGATTCCGCTCTGGCCGGTGCCGCCGGCCGGCCGCTGGCGTTCTACGTGCACGTGCCCTTCTGCCGGGTGCGCTGCGGCTACTGCGACTTCAACACCTACACCGCCACCGAGCTGGGGCCGGGCGCCTCGCAGGCGACGTACGCCGCCACCGCGGCCGGCGAGATCCGGCTCGCCCGCCGGGTGCTCGGGGATGCCGCGCGGCCGGTCGAGACCGTCTTCTTCGGCGGCGGTACGCCGACGCTGCTGCCCGCCCGCGACCTCGGCGCGCTGCTGGGCTCGATCTCGTCGGAGTTCGGGCTGGCGTCGGGCGCGGAGATCACCACCGAGGCCAACCCCGACAGCGTGACCCCGGCCTCGCTGGCCGAGCTGCGGGAGGCAGGCTTCACCCGGATCTCCTTCGGGATGCAGTCGGCGGTCCCGCACGTGCTCGCCACCCTCGACCGCACCCACGACCCGTTGCGGGTGCCCCTGGCCGTGTACTGGGCGAGGGAGGCCGGCTTCGAGCAGGTCAGCCTCGACCTGATCTACGGCACGCCGGGGGAGTCGATGGATGACTGGGAGGAGTCGCTCGACGCCGCGCTGGACTGCGAACCGGATCACGTCTCGGCGTACGCCCTGATCGTCGAGGCGGGCACGGCCCTGCACCGCGCCGTACGACGCGGCGAGGTCCCGCCTCCCGACGACGACCTGCACGCGGACATGTATCTCCAGGCCGCCGCGACGCTCGAGGAGGCGGGGCTGGCGTGGTACGAGCTCTCCAACTGGGCCCGCACGCCCGAGTCGCGGTGCCGCCACAACGAGCTCTACTGGACCGGCGGCGACTGGTGGGGCGTCGGGCCGGGCGCGCACTCCCACGTGGGCGGGGTGCGCTGGTGGAACGTCAAGCACCCCGCCGCGTACGCCGCCCGGCTCGCCGCCGGGGCCAGCCCCGCGCTGGCGCGCGAGGTCCTCGACGAGGAGAGCCGGCTGCTGGAGCGGGTGCTGCTGGAGTCGCGGCTGGCCGTCGGGCTGCCTGTGTCCGTCCTGGACACCGACGCCGCGCGTGCCGGTCTGGCGGAGGTCGTCTCCCGCGGGCTGGCCGAGGTGCGCGAGGAGCGCGTCGTCCTCACCCTCCAGGGCCGCCTGCTCGCCGACGCCGTCGTCCGCGCCCTCGTCCCCTGACCGTCGGGAGCCAGCGTCAGCTGACCATCCGGATCGTCAGCGGGTAGCGGTAGAAGTTGCCCTCGGAGGCGCGGAGGGCGCCGAGCAGCGTGCACACGAACCAGAAGATCGCCCCGCCGAGGTAGAGCGGGATCAGCAGGAGCAGACCCATGCCCAGGGTCAGCACTCCGAACACCACGCCGAGGATCGTGCCGACGATGCTGTAGATCAGGATGGAGAGCTGGAAGTTGAGCGACTCGGCGGCGTGGGCGCGCACCTGCTGGGACTGGTTGCCCTTGATGAGCAACACCAGCAGGGGCCCGAGGAAGGTCATCCCGACCAGCGAGGCCAGGAAGGCGCTCCAGTGGGCCGCACCGGACCAGGTGTGGATCTCCTGGGGGGAGAGCTCGCCGGGTGGCGGGCCCGCGGCGTAGGGGTTGACCGGCTGCTCGGTCATGGCGTGGCCTCCGCGGTGACGAAGTCGATGAGTTCCTCCACTCTACCGAGCAGGGTGGGCTCCAGATCCTGATAGCCGGAGACCCGCCCCAGGATGTGGCGCCAGGCGCGGGCGATGTCGGCCTGGTCGCGGTGCGGCCACCCGAGGCGCTGGCAGGTGCCGTGCTTGAAGTCCTCGCCGCGGGGCACCTGCGGCCAGGCGCGGATGCCGAGCCGGGCGGGCTTGACCGCCTGCCAGATGTCGATGAACGGATGGCCGACGATGAGCACGTGCTCCCCGATCGGGGACCGGGCGATCGCGTCGGCGATGCGGCTCTCCTTGGAGCCGCGGACGAGGTGGTCGACGAGGACGCCGACGCGCCGGTCCGGGCCCGGCCGGAAGTCGCGCAGGTGCTCGGCGAGGTCGTCCACGCCGCCCAGGAACTCCACGACCACGCCCTCGATCCGCAGGTCGTCGCCCCACACCTTCTCGACCAGCTCGGCGTCGTGGCGGCCCTCGACGTAGATCCGGCTCTGCCGGGCCACCCGCGCCGGGGCGTCGGGGACGGCGATCGAGCCGGACGCCGTACGCCCCGGCCTCTTCGGCGCCGCCAGCTGCACCGGCGGCGTGAGGATCACCGGCGCGCCCTCGAGCAGGAACCCGGGGCCGAGCGGGAACGTGCGGCGCGTGCCCCTGCGGTCCTCCAGCGTCAGCGTCCGCAGGTCCCGGTCGATCGCGACGACCTCGCCGCACCAGTCGGTCGTCACCTCCTCGACCACCTGGCCCAGCTGGGCGGGCGTCTCCCGGGCGCGGCCCCGCGTGGGCGCGCGCCAGTCGGTGGCGAGGACGTCGGTGGCGTAGCGGTCGCGGGTCACCGCGCCACGCTACGAGGTACGACGGTGCGCTGGGCCCCGACGCGCCGTGGGCGATGCCGGGTCAGACGAGCCTCAGATGAGGGGGAGGCGGCGGGCGCCGCGGGGGAGCTGGGCGTAGCCGCGGTCGACGGCGTGCCGCAGGCTCTCGGCGGGCCAGGGCCACTCGCCGGTCGCGAGCGCGTCGGCGCGGGAGACGCCGCGGCCGGCCAGGTCCAGGATCGTCTCGGCGACGATGCCGATGGTGTTGCGCTGCTCCTCGACGTACTCCCGATCCACCGGCGCCCCGTGGCCCGGCACGATCAGGGACGCGCCGGTCGTCATCGAGAGCACGGTGTCCAGCGCGAGCGGCCACTCCAGCGGCCAGCAGTCGGGGCCGTACGACGTGGGTGCGGACTCCTCGACCAGGTCCCCGGCCAGCAGCACCCCGGCGTCGGGCACCGAGACCACGAGGTCGCCGGCGGTGTGGCCCCGTCCCGGGTGGACCAGCTCGAGCGCCCGGTCGCCGAGGTCGATCAGCGCCACGGAGGAGAAGGTGTGGTCCGGCAGCGCCGGCACGGTGTCCAGCACCTCCCCGGCGCGGGGGTCGCCGAGCGCGAGATCCTCGGCGACGGCGTAGTCGGCCGCCGCCGCGAGGGCGGCCTCGTGGGCGTGGATCGGCAGGTGGGTGCCGTACGCCGCGCGCACCGCGCCGTTGCCGAAGGCGTGGTCGAAGTGCCAGTGCGTGTTGACCACGGCGACGACCTCGCCGGCCCCGAGGCGGCGTACGTCGGCGACCAGTTCGCGCCCCGCGAGGTCGGAGCCGTGGGTGTCGACCAGCACGAGCCCGCGGTCGCCTCCGACCAGGGTCAGGTTGACGTCGTACCACTCGCGACGGGAGACCCAGACGCGGTCGGCGACTTCGGTGAAGCCAGGCATGCCTAGACCCTAGTAGGCTTGGCACTCGGAACAGCTGAGTGCCAAGCAGAGCTGTGTCAATCAGAGGCGTGAGCCAGGGAGGCGAGGATGGCGGACGACCGCAAGCTGGCGGTGCTGCGCGCGATCGTCGAGGACTACGTCGCCACCGAGGAGCCCGTCGGGTCCAGGGCCCTGGTCGAGCGGCACCAGCTCGGCGTCTCGCCGGCGACCGTCCGCAACGACATGGCGGTGCTGGAGGAGGAGGGGTTCATCACCCAGCCGCACACCAGCGCGGGCCGGATCCCGACCGACAAGGGCTACCGGCTCTTCGTCGACCGGCTGACCACGGTCAAGCCGATGTCGGCGGCGGAGAAGCGGGCGATCCGGGCCTTCATGGACGGCGCGGTCGACCTCGACGACCTCGTCCACCGCTCCGTGCGGCTGCTCTCGCACCTGACCCGGCAGGTCGCGGTGATGCAGTACCCGACGCTGTCGAGCTCGACCGTGCGCCACATCGACGTGGTGGCGCTCGCGCCGACGAGGCTGCTGCTGATCCTGATCCTCAGCACCGGGCGCGTCGAGCAGCGGCTCGTCGAGATCCCGGGCGAGCTCACCGAGGACCAGCTCGCCGGCCTGCGGGTCCGCCTCAACCAGGCGGCCACCGGGGAGCGGATCGCCGAGGCGCAGGGGGCCCTGCACACGCTGCCCGAGGTGGTGGAGCCGGACACCGCGGCCGTGGCGGGGCTGGTCGGCGCCGCACTGAGCGACGCGATGTCGGACGAGCGCATCGACCAGCGGGTCGTCGTGGGCGGGGCGGCCAACCTCGCCCGGTTCGGCGACCACTTCGACACCGCGGTGCGGCCGCTCCTGGAGGCGCTCGAGGAGCACGTCGTACTGCTCAAGCTCCTCGGCGAGGCGCACTCCGGGGGCACGGTGACCGTCCGGATCGGCCACGAGGGGCCCTACTCCGAGCTAGCCTCGACCAGCGTGGTCGCGGCCGGCTACGGGCCTGCCGGCCACTCGGTGGACACCCTGGCGGCGCTCGGGATCGTCGGGCCGACCCGCATGGACTACCCGAGCACCATGGCGGCGGTCCGGGCCGTCGCCGCCTACGTTTCGCGCGTGCTGGACGAAGCGTGAGAGTTTCTTTCGACGTACAACCCACGAAGGACGAACAACAGCAGTGAGTCAGGATCTCTACGAGCTCCTCGGCGTGAGCCGGGACGCGGACGGCGACACCATCAAGAAGGCCTACCGCCGGCTCGCTCGGCAGTTGCACCCCGACGTCAACCCCGACGCGGGGGCGCAGGAGCAGTTCAAGCAGGTCACGCACGCCTACGAGGTGCTGAGCGACCCCCAGAAGCGAGCCGCCTACGACCGCGGCGGGGACGTCTTCTCCGGCGCCGGCTTCGGGCAGGGCCAGGGCTTCTCCTTCACCGACATCATGGACGCGTTCTTCGGGGGCGGGCCGGCGCAGAGCCGCGGGCCGCGGCCCCGGGTGCGCCGCGGCCAGGACGCGCTGGTGCGGATCGAGCTGCCGCTCGCCGAGGCCGCCTTCGGCGCGACCCGCGAGATCCACGTGGACACCGCGGTGGTGTGTACGGCGTGCGCCGGGGCCGGCACCGCCCCCGGCACCGACCCGGTGGCGTGCGAGACCTGCCGCGGCCAGGGCGAGGTGGCGCACGTGCAGCGCTCCCTGCTCGGCGAGATCCGGACCCTGCGCCCCTGCCCGGCGTGCCGCGGCTACGGCACGATCATCCCCGACCCGTGCCGCGAGTGCTCCGGTGAGGGGCGGATCCGTTCACGTCGTACCGTCAACGCCAAGATCCCCGCCGGCGTCGACAACGGCACCCGCGTGCAGCTGGTCGGCGAGGGCGAGGTCGGACCCGGCGGCGGACCTCCGGGCGACCTCTACCTCGAGGTCCGGGTCGCCCCGCACGCGACCTTCACCCGCGACGGCGCCGACCTGCACTGCACGGTGACGCTGCCGATGACGGCCGCCGCGCTGGGTACGACGCTGCAGCTGCCCACCCTCGAGGCCGACCTCGTGGACTCCGCCGACTCGGCTGTCGAGCGGTCCTTCGACCTCGACGTCCGGCCCGGGACCCAGTCCGGCACCGAGCAGGTGCTGCGCGGGCGCGGCGTGCCCGACCTGCGCGGCGCGCGCGGCAACGTCGTGGTCACCCTCGCTGTCGAAACCCCCAGCCGGCTCGACCCGCGGCAGGAGGAGCTGCTCCGCGAGCTGGCCGCGATCCGCGGCGAGGAGCAGCCCGAGGGTGCCGTGAAGCCGGCGCACAAGTCGGTCTTCAACAGACTCCGCGACGCCTTCAACACCCCCTGATGTCGCTCCCGGTCCACCTCGTGCCCTCGCTGGCGGGCGTCGTACCGGACTCGCGGGTCGTTCTTGACGGGGACGAAGCGCACCATGCGGTCGCGGTACGGCGGCTCCGCGTGGGCGAGCAGGTGGCGCTCACCGACGGCGTGGGTACGACGGCGGTCGGGGCCGTGCTCTCGACCGGCAAGCGGTTGCTCAAGGTGTCCGTGGCGTCTGTCACCTCCGAGCCTCGGCCGGCCCCGCGGCTGGTCGTCGTCCAGGCGCTGCCCAAGGGCGACCGTGGCGAGCTGGCCGTCGAGCTGCTGACCGAGATCGGTGTCGACGAGATCGTGCCCTGGGCGGCTTCCCGGTCGGTCGCGGTGTGGCGCGGCGAGCGGGCCCACCGCTCGCTGGCCCGGTGGCGCACGACCGTGGTCGCGGCGGCCAAGCAGTCTCGGCGGGCCTGGCACCCTGTCGTCTCGCCGCTGGCGACGACGGCCGAGGTGGTCTCTCGCGTTGGCGCCGCCCCACTCGCGCTGGTGCTGCACGAGGAGGCGTCCGAGCCGATGCCCGCGCCCCCTCCCGGCGAGGGTCCGATCGTCGTGGTCGTCGGGCCCGAGGGTGGGCTGAGCCCCGAGGAGATCGCGGCGTTCACCGGCGCCGGTGCGCGGTCGGTCCGGCTCGGCGCGGAGGTCCTGCGCACCTCCACCGCCGGCCTCGCCGCCTGCGCTGCCCTGCTCTCGCAGACCCCCCGCTGGCATCCGTAGCGGGGGCCCTACGGGGTCATTCACGGGCGGCATTCGGTCGCGAATGACCCCGTTACGGGATGGTGAAGTCCTTCGCGTCGCGGTGCCTTGCGAGACGCCGGGCATGGGTGTGACCCCGCCGTGGGTGTCGGCGGGGTCAGGGGCGGGGTCGTTGTCGTCGGGGCTCGCCGTCGCCGTCGGCGGGATCGGTGATGTCGGTGGTGCCCTGCACGGTGACGTGGAATCGGTAGCCGTGCGGGCTGGTCCAGAGATATTCACCGACGGTGAGCCTGGTGTAGGTCCATCCGCCGTGGGTCTTCACCCGGTGGTGGACACGGCACAGGGGTGCGAGGTTCTCGCTGTCCGTGCCGCCGCCGCTGCTGTTGTGGGTGCGCCAGGGTTCGAGGTGGTCCAGGTCGGCGGTGGCCGAGGCGCGCGTGCACCAGGGGAAGGCACATCGAGGATGGAAGAGGGTGACCTGGTCGCGGAGTCGGTCGGAGGGCTGGTAGCCGTGGCAGACGAGCTTCTCGTCGACGTCGAGGACCGGCTTGACGGTGATCTTGGTGTCCGCGCCGGCGCACCAGTGTTGGAGCTGCTCGATGATGGTTTGGGCCAGGGGTCGCCCGGTGTGGCTCATGAGGGTGGCGATGCCGTCGCCGCAGCCGTAGAGGGCGGCGTCGGTGAGGCGGAGGTGGAGGACGAGCTCGCGGACCCGCCGCGACACCTCGCGGGCCTGGGTGGCGCGGGTGCCGGTGCGAGTCTCGAACGCCGCCCGGCCGATGTGAGCGCACTCGCGGTCACCACAGCCACACTCGACGTCGGCATCCGTGCTGTCGTCCGGGCCGGTGCGGGCGTCGGCCTCGGCCTGCCGGGTCTGGTTCGCGTCGGCCTCGTCGGCTGACTCGGTGGTGTCCGAGTCGTCGCCGCCCTCGCCGTCGCCCTCGCCGCCCTCGCTGTCGGCCTCGGTGTCGCCCTCGTCGTCTGATCCCGCGGTGCTGTCGGTGCTGTCGGTGGTGAGGAGCCATTCGCCGCGGGCGAGGTGGCCGAGGGCTTGGGCGCGGCGGATGTCGAGGGGGTCGGTGGAGCCGAGGGCCTTCAGCTGGGCGGCCATGTCGGCCAGGGTGGCGTCCAGGTCGAGTCCGTCGGCCAGGTCCAGGACCCCGTCCACGGTGGCGGTGGCGGTGGCGCCGTCGACGGCGGTGTCGCCGATCTCGACGCGCACGTGGCGGGACTCCAACTCCCGGTAGAGCCGCTCGGCCGCGGCTTCGGGGTCGTACCGGGTCACCGCCTCCCCGAGGACCCGCTCCAACTCTGTGTAGCCGATCTTCCCGGCCACCGGTGCGACCTGGCCGTCCACCCAGGCGGCTCCGTCGGCGGGCAGGCTGATGGTGCGGGCGGCGATCCGGCGGGCCCGCCAGGCGGGCACCCGGCCCGCGAGGACGCCGGCCCAGGTCTTCGGGAGCCGGTAGGCCAGCTCGATGGCCTCACCGAGGTAGTGCCGGGCCGCGTCCTGGGAGCGGCGGGTGGCGGCGGCAAACTCGACCACGGCGAACTCGCTGATCAACGGGGCGCCCTCGCCGGCGATCGGCACCGGGGCGTCGAACCCGGGGATCCCCGGGATATCGGCGGCGTCGGCGATCGAGTCCGGGCTGTTGAACGACGCGAACCTGATCGCCAGCCGCAGCTGTGCCACCGCGGCCGCGTCCTGGACGTGGACTTCCTCCCGGAACGCCGCCAGCACCGCCGCCGAATCATCCAAACCCAGGAATTCATCACCGGCGACCGTCGGCGAGGCGCCGGCTCCGGTGGCGAGAGGGGTCTGGATCTCCATACCAACCATCCAAGCAGGCACCACCGACAGTTTGAGCTACCCGGGAGGAGGTCTGTGGATAACCCGGGGATCCGGGCGACGACAAGCTCTGGTTCCGCTCATTCGTCATCAACTTGCGTACGCCAGGAGATGGTTCCCATGGCGACCATGAGAATCCCCAGCACTGTCTGGGCCGACGCCAACACCGCCAGGACTCCCTCGCTGAGGTACGCCGAGATCGCGCCGAGATCGCGCCGAGGACAGCGATGGCCGCTCCGAGTATGGCGAAGAGGAGCGGGCGTCGTACGCGCCACCAGCTGCCGTTCCTCCTGCTCTGGTGCACGAGGGCAAAGTGTCAGCGGGTGATCGTGAAGTCCTTCGTGTCGCGGTGGGGGCCGGGGCCCTCGGCGCCGCCGGAGGGGTCGTCGGTGAGAGCGACGAACGTGTAGTCGCCGGCGGGCAGCTTGGAGATGTCGATCTGGGTCGACCAGGGGAAGAGCTTGTCGTCCATCCAGCCGTCGGCGGTGGCGAAGCCGCGCTTGACCACCGTCGTACCGCTGCGGATCCGCCACAGCACGTTGGCCTCGAAGCTGTTGGCCACCCCGCTCGCCTTCAGCTGCTTGCCGGTGACGGTCTCGCCCTGCGCGGGAGCGGTGATGTTGACGTGGTTGAGCACCTGCAGCGGCGAGCCGTTCGCGAGCGGTTCGGAGGTCGGTACGCCGAGGACCTGGTCGCTGCGCTTGCCGTTGAGGCGCAGCTGCACCGGCACGCGGCCCTTCCCGAGGGCGCCCTGCGCGGTGAAGACGACCTGCTCGATCGCCTGCCGGGCGCGCCACCTGTTCATCCCGGCGGGGCGCGTGCGCAGCGGCGAGCCCGAGCGCAGGCTCACGTTGAGGACGTCGCCGTCGTACGCCGCCACCCGGGCCGTCACCCCGGCCGGCCACAGCGTCCGGTAGTTCGGGTCCGACGGCGTCCCGGAGACCGCCAGCGTGACTGCCTCGGAGACCGGGTCCCCGGTCGCGGCCCGGTGGAACTCGCGGAAGAGCCGCACCCGCTGCGGCGACGACCCGGCGAAGTAGACGGGGATCGCCGTGCCGGCCGCCGCCCCGGGGGTCCCCCCTGCTCGGGGGGCCTCCGCACCCGAGGGTTCGGCCGAGGACTCGGTCGAGTCGGGCTCTGTCGGGGTGGACTCCGCGTCCGCGGTGGGGGAGGCCGCTGAGGAGTCGGTGGCGTCCTCCGCTGTGTTCTTGCTGGGCGATTCCTGCCCGCAGCCGGCGAGCGCCAGCGTGAGCACCAGCGCCAGCGAGGCGAGGGGAGTGAGTGTGGTGCGCATCGTCGTACCTCCGATCTCCGGCATCCCTCAGCGGGCGCGCCGGATGCTGAACTGCTTGCTGTCTTCGTAGGGCCGCCGCGCGGCGACCGCCCGGACGGTGTAGTCGCCGTCGGGCAGGTCCCGCACGGCCAGGGTGGCCGAGAACGTGCCGAAGCCGTCCCCGGCAGTGGGGGCGACACGCCGGGCCACGAGCGGCTTCCGATCGGGCTCGGACGCGGGCACGATCTCCACGACGACCGCGCCGACCGCCTCGGTGGTGCGCCCGGTGACGTGCAGCTTGGTGCCGCCGGCGACGAAACCGTGCTCGGGCGTGGTCACGTTGACGGGCGACACTACCTCGGCCGCGGGGTCGTTGAGCAGCGGCTCGGCGGCGGGCACGCCCAGGACGCGCTCGACCTCGGCGCCGTCGACCAGCAGCCGCACCGGCACGCGGCCCTTGCCGTGCGCCGCCTGCGCCGTGTAGACGACCTGCTGCACCGCCAGCCGGGCGGCGCGCGCGGTCATCCCGGCCGGCCTCTCCTGCAGTCGGGTGCCCGCGGGCGGACCGAGTACGACCCGAAGCGACTCCCCGTCCCACCCCCTCGCCGACGCGGTGGTGCCGGCCGGCCACAGCGTGCGGTAGTCCGGGTCCTGCGGCCGTTCGCCCACCGCCGCCTGCACCGCCTCGCTGACGACGTCCGAGCCGTTGCCGCGCCGGAACTCCCGGAACAGCCGCGCCTCGCCGCCCGCCTGGGCCGGGCTGCCCGCGTAGTAGACGGGGAGCGCCCGCCACGGGATGCCGGGGGGCTGGGCGACGGCATGCGGGCTGGCAACGGGGGGCGGGTCGTCGCGCGAGGCGAGCAGGTACGTCGTCCCCGCCGCGAGGGCGAGCGTCGCGGCGATCGCGGCGGGCGCGAGCAGCCACGTGCGCCGGCGCCGTCGCCGGGCGGCGGTGCCGGTCCGGGCGCGGATCCGGGCGAGCCGGTCGGCGGGCTCCAGCGAGTCGACGCTGTCCACGATCAGCTGCCGCAGCGCGTCGTCGCGGCGCGGGCCGAGGTCACTCATCGCGGTGCTCCATCAGTTCGGCGAGACTATCCCGCAACGCGGCCGCGCCGCGGGAGGCGTGGCTCTTCACAGTGCCGGGGGCCAGGCCCAGCAGGTCGGCGACCTCCGCGACGGGCAGGTCCAGGTAGTAGCGCAGCGAGACGACCTCCCGCTGCCGCCTCGGCAGCCGGGCCAGCGCGGCAAGCACCTGGCCACGGCGCTCGTCGAGCAGGGTGAGGTCCTCGGGTCCGGGCGCCGCCGGTGCGGGCCGGGCGGCGTCGCGGCGCGCCTGCC
>JBDHZS010000045.1:0-22045 GCA_039812025.1 Nocardioides sp.
GGGCGACCTCGGCAAGGTAGGCCTCGGTGAGCTCGGCCAGGACGGACCGCGCGCCGTCGGGGCGGGGGTGGCCGAGGTGCTGCTCGCGCAACTCGTCCATGAACGCCTCCCACAGCTCGGGGCCGCCCCGTTCGAGCAGCTCGGCGCGGATCGCGAGCTCGGGCGTGACCGGCAGGTGGCGTCGCCCCCAGCTGCCCAGTGCCGCCATCACCGGCACGAGCTGGATCGCGGAAGGCTAGCCTCAGAACCAGTTGCACTACGCAATCGGTTACCGGGAGGACCCATGGCACTCATCTACTCCGCGACCGGCTCGCTGGACGGCTACGTCGCTGACACGGACGGCGGCTTCGACTTCGCGGCGCCCGATGCCGAGCTGCACGGCTTCGTCAACGAGGTCTTCAGGTCCGCGGGCACGCTTCTCATCGGCCGCCGCAGCTATGAGCTGATGGACTACTGGGACACCGCCGATCTGGACGGCGACATCTCGCCCGAGGAGGCCGAGTTCGCACGGCTGTGGCGGGGCATGGACAAGGTGGTCTACTCCACCACGCTGGACGCCGTACACCATCCGCGCACGCGGCTCGAGCGCCGCTTCGAGCCCGAGGCGGTCCGCGACCTCGTGGCGAAGACTGACGGGGACGTCTTCATCGGCGGCGCCGAACTGGCCGGCGTGGCGATGCGCGCGGGCCTGGTGGACGACGTCTGGACCTTCCTCGTGCCGACAGTGATCGGTGGCGGCGCCCCGATGTTCCCCGCCGGCACCCGGCTCGCTCTGGACCTGGTCGAGCGGCACCGGTTCAAGAGCGGCGCCGTCGGCATGCACTACTGGGTCGTTCGCTGAGGAGCGAGGGACCCATGTCACCCGTCGTCGCCACCATGTCCATCACCCTCGACGGTGTCGGCTCCGGCCACCACCAGACCGAGGAGCGCCCGTTCGGGGACGTCCCTGAAGGCGTGCTGCACCGCTGGATGTTCGAGAAGCCCGAGGAGAGCCAGGCCGAGATCGCCGCGATCACCGCGGCGGGCGCCTTCATCATGGGCCGCAACATGTTCGGCCCCGTCCGTGGCGAATGGGACCGCGACTGGTCGGGCTGGTGGGGGCCCAACCCGCCCTATCACCGACCCGTCTTCGTGCTCACCCACCACCCACGGGAACCGCTGAGGATGGAGGGCGGCACCACCTTCCACTTCGTCACCGACGGCATCCGTGCCGCGCTCGAGCGGGCGCGCGACGCGGCCGGCGATCTGCCCGTGCACGTCGCCGGCGGCCCGAGCACCACCAACGCCTACCTCGCCGCCGGACTGGTCGACGAGTTGCGACTCCAGATCACACCGACCGTGCTCGGCCACGGCCTGCGGCTCTTCGACGGCGTCGACCGGCTCGACCTCGAGACCATCTCGATCCGCCCGGTCTCACTCGCGACGCACGTGCACTACCGGGTACGCCGCCGGACGGGCGAGCCCATGTGACTCGCCGCCCGCTGCGCCACGTGGGCGTCGGGGGGCATGACTGGCCGGTTTCCGACGCCAGACGCCCGAAAACGGCCCTTTCGGGCCCGTCAGCGCCCTCTGGTGTCGGAAACCGGCCAGTTGTCGGCTCAAACACTTGCGGCCAGCACGCCGGCGACGACGTCACGCGCGAGCCGCTCGGCCATCCGGTCCAGCGTCTCCCGGGGGTAGTTGCGCAGCGGCCCGCGGGTGGCGAGCGACGCGAAGCCGTGCACCGAGGACCAGCACTGGATCGCGGCCGCGTCGACCGCGTCCTGATCGAGGCGTCCTGCCGCCACCAGCCCGGCGAGCGCATCGAGGAGCAGCTCGAACGCGGTGCGACCGCCCTCACCCCTGCCGTCCGCCAGCCCCACGTGCTCCATCCCGACCAGGCCGAACAGCGCCACCTCGAACGCCCCCGGGCTGTCGAGGGCGAAGGCGACGTAGCCGGTGCCGACCGCTTCGAGCAGGCGCCCCGGATCGTTGCCGACCGCTGCCTGGTGCCGCTCGATCGAGCGGGCGAGCCTGCTCATCGCGTGGACTCCGATCGCGAACCGCAGTGCGTCGAGGTCGGCGAAGTGCCGGTAGGCCGCGGTCGGGCTCACCCCCGCGGCCCGCGTCACTGCTCGCAGGGTGACCGCCTCGGTGCCGCTCGCGCAGGCCAGCTCGTAGCCGGCGGAGATCAGGGCGGCGCGGAGGTTCCCGTGGTGGTAGGGCCGCTTCACCGGCGGGGTTGCCTGCGCCATGGCCGCAGCCTAGTGTGAAGGGCGATCGATGTTCACATTGTCAACTTGCAGGAGGAACCATGGCCATCAAGCTGAGCCCCTACCTCAACTTCCCGGGCAACGGCCGCGAGGCCATGACCTACTACCACGGGATCTTCGGGGGCGAGTTGCAGTTGTTCGGCTTCCAGGAGTACGGCTTCCCGGACGCGCCCGCCGAGGGCCTGATGCACGGCCAGCTCGAGGCGGAGGGCCTCACCCTCATGGCCTCGGACGCGATGCCCGGCGCCGAGGAGACCTGGGGCGGCACGCGGGTCTACTGCTCGATCTTCGGCGACGACCTCGACACGATGAAGGGCTGGTTCGACGCGCTCGCCGCCGACGGCAGCGTCGGGATGGCCCTGGAGAAGCAGGTCTGGGGCGACACCTACGGGCTTGTCATGGACAAGTACGGCATCGAGTGGATGTTCAACGTCTCCGACCCGGAGGCCTGATCCGACGACGATCTGCGCCTGGGTTCCCATTGTGCTGCCCGATCGGGCAACGTGGCGCGCTCACCTGGGGTTACGCTCGACGAGATCGCGAGCCCGGGCAGCGTGACCTCCGGGCAGCGCCCGTCGGCATCCGGGAGGGCCCGTGCACAAGGACCTCGAGTACGACGCAGAGCGGCCACCGCATCGCGGCGCGCGGGCGCCGGCCGACGCGGACGTCGCGCCGCGCGCCGCGCCGTACTCCCCCGCCGGGTTGCTCGACCTCCAGCGACTCGCCGGCAACCGCGCTGTCTCGGCCCTGGTAGCGAGCAAGCCGCCCCAACCCGCCATCCAGCGCTCCAAGTGGGTCGACGACACGGTCGTCAGCGACTTCGACTCCGGAATCAAGCTGAGCAAGAGAGAGGACGACCAGGTCAAGGGCAGCGGCGGCGCCCTGACCGTCTACCTGACCGGGAGCGCGCCGTTCTGGCACCGGGAGGTCTGTCTGGAGTGGTACGACGGGGTCAACGGCTGGCCAACGCACCTGGCCGCGCACCTGACCACACCAGCCCTGGCCGATCGGAACGAGTCGACATGGTCGAAGCTGAGCAAGCAGGTGGGCTCATTCATCCCTGGCGGCATGCGACACCAGAGCATTGTCGCAGCGCACGACGGTCGGTGGACACCTGCGGGTTGCGTCGCGCGAGTCGCTCCCGAGAACCGCAGGACGGTCGGTCTGGGTGAAGACCAGAAGGAGACGAAACGCGCGCTCATCGAGGGCGAGATCGGCAAGACCTACAACTACGACATCGCCAATCTCGGCTTCTTCGGCAAGCCTGAGGACATGAACTGCAAGGACTGGGCCGACAAGGTCGCGTCGGAGGCCATCATCTAGCCGCGCGGGGATCCTCGTGGAGGATCCCCGCCGCGCTCGCGGCCTCACCGTAGGCGGACGCCAGGCTCGCCACCGTCTCGTGTGCGTTGAGTCCGGACGGGTTGGGGAGCACCCAGAGCTCGGCTCCGGCCAGCGGCTCGGGCTGCTTCCCCGACCGTGCGGTCCGGGCGCCGAAGGCCGTCCGGTAGGCCGTGATCCCCAGCACCGCGACCACGGTCGGTCGGTGCTCGGCCACGAAGTCCGCCAGTCGCTGGGCTCCCTCCCGCAGCTCCGGGGCGCGCAGTTCGTCGGCGCGAGCTGTTGCCCGTCGTCCAGGTTGGTGATGCCCAGCCCGCGCGCCACGAACCGCGCGCGATCGGCGTCGCTCATCCCGGCGCCCGGATCGATCGGGTGGTCGATGATCCCCGCGGCGAGCAGCGCCGGGTAGAACCGGTTGCCTGGGTGGGCGAAGTGGGTCTGCACCGCCGCGGTCCACAGGCCCGGGTTGATGCCGACGAAGAGCAGCCTCAGTCCAGGTCCCACCCAGGTCGGGCACCTCCTGGCCGTAGTAGCCCGCGAGCTCCGCCCTCGTGAATCCCACGGCGGGGAATCTACCGCCCCCACCCCCGCCGAACGCGCACTTACGTCCGTTCTCAGCGCGAGACGGGACGTAACTGCGCGTTCGGCAGGGCTCCCTGCGTGGAAGGGTGACCCCGTGGAGCCGACATACGCCGTCCGGACAAGTGACGACACGGTCGAAGCGTGGTCGACTGCCCGCCTCCCCTTCGAGCCGAAGGGAACGCTCCTCCAGTTCAGGGACGAGTTGCGCACCGCGCTAGGTTCCCTCACCCCCTGCCCTGGGGCATGCATGCGCGCAACCTACGGGGCGGCGGACGACGGGCAGTTCGTCGACACGGAGAACGTGCTGCTCTACAACGTCGGGACGTCCCACCTTCGCCACCTGGCCGCGCGCGCCACCACCTTCGAGCGGGCATTCACCTACCCAACTCCGCCAGGTGAGTCCGGCATGCGACCCGACCGCCTGCACTACGTGCGGTACGTCGTCGGGCCCACGGCGGATCTGAGCCACTGGGCATCCGCGGGCAGGATCGCGGCGTTCGAAGACGTGGACGTGTCCAGCTTGGCGAAGCCTGGTCCGACCTGGGCGGCGATCCGGACGCAATCAGCGCCACCCTCGCCGCGACTCGGTGCCCCTCAGAGATTCCTCGTCCGGCTCAGGATCCGGGACCGGCGTCCCGCAGGCGGCACAAAACCTCGCAGGGTTGATCAAACCCGTGTTGGACGGGGTCATCAGCGCGTTCCATTCGCACGTCGGTGAGGCCGAACATGTGTCGCGGTGTCTCGCCGACGCCGGTGTCGGCGAGTACACCGCTGTTCGGCACGCGCTCACGGACAGCTCCTGGGGCGCTCTCGGCCCGCGCACGCTGGTCAGGCCATTCGGAGCGCGCGGAGTGCAATGGAACCCTGCCGATGACTACTGCGTCGCCGCCAGCGTCGAGCTTGACCCTGCGCCCGCGGCTGGTCCGCGATGGCAGTTCTCCGGGGAACTGCTGCGAGCTCGTCCGCGCTGAGCCCTGGGCGACAACCGGGCCCCCTCCGGGCGACTACCCGAGATCAAACTGGCGAGAATTTGACGCCAGTGGCCCGGATCGGGGTGGAAGACGCCGATTCGGCCAACTGGCGTCAACTTCTCGCCAAATCGTCCCGCCCCGCCCGCGCCGAACGCGCACTTACGTCCGTTCTCAGCCCGAGACGAGACCCAACTGCGCGTTCGGCACGTCAGCCGGCGATCTGGGTGGAACAGGTCCGGAACCAGGCCCTTGCGAGACCTGGTGAAATCGCATGGCGCGTGAGTGGTGTCCCGCCTATCGTGCTGGGTTGTGGAGCATGAGCAGGCCTCGAATACCCCGGCGCAACTGCGAGTTCGGCGTGAAGCCGAGTTGACGAGTGTCCGGGAACGATGGACCGCGCGCGCAGCCGAGCAGGTGGGGATCGACGTTCCCGTTGTCGAGCGAGTGGTCGAGGTTCTCGTTGATCACTCCGACGACCGAGGGCACGCCTGCGCATGCTCCTGCCATCCGCGGTTCTCCACGGAACATGACGGCGGCTTCGGGTGCCACTGCACCCGGACGACTCAGCAGAGGAAGTCGGACGAACAGGCCGCGATGGCGCAGCTTGCGGAACTCGGGGACCTCCAGGATCAGGCTGAGGAACGGGAACGCCAGGAGCTCGAACGGTGGCTTGCCGCCGAACCGGGCGTGGTCGCCGAACGCACCTGTCCGGCCGCGCCCGAAGTCTGGGAGGGCAGGGTAGACGAGCGATCGTTCTACTTCCGGGAGCGGGGCGGAGAATGGCGCATCGAACTCGACCTCCGCCCGGACGGTCGCTTCGCCCGCCGCATCGTCAGATGGTCCGCGGACGGCGAGTGGGAGACCGAGCAGACCGAGTTGACCTCCGGCGACGTCATCGCCCGCGGCGTGCTTGAAGACCTCGGTGATGACGCTGTGGAGCGCCTCTCGTTCATCGTGCGCACTGTGCGCGACCGCCTTCGCCGCGAAGCCTGCGACCACGCCGATGCGCGAGCATGGTGCCCCGACTGCGGGGAGAGGGCGGGACCGACCTGGGGATGACCGACGATGGTGTCCATGACGATGCGCGAAGCACCTGAAGGCACGGACTGCGAGTGCGTCGCAGTCGGTTGCTCGTGCGAGAACGACGCCGACTTGGTTCGCTCCGATGGTACGGCGATCTGCGGCTGCTGCTTCGCCGAGTGCCCTGATGTCCACGATCAGCACTACGTGGTCGTCGTTCGCGCCGTACCCTCGTCCCGAGGGTGGGAACTGCATGTCGACGACGTCGGAGTGACGCGGGTCAGCGACCTGTCAGACGCTCGGGAGCGGGCACGAAGCCTGCTCGAAACCGCGGGGTATGCGGAGGCATCGTCCGTGCGCGTGGTGGTGTCGCGACCCGCCGCCCCACCCCTGCCGAACGCGCACTTGCGTCCGTTCTCAGCCCGAGACGGGACGTAACTGCGCGTTCGGCCAAGGGGGCGGCGGCAGGGGCAGGATCGGGTCAGGTGCGGGCGCCGACCCGGGCGGGCGAGAAGTAGCCGGCCACGAAGGCGCCGACGACGGCGGCGCCCCAGATGATCGCGGCGGTGGTGCCGCCGACGAGGAAGGGGAAGTTCCACACCGAGATGCCGAGCACGAACAGCAGCCCGATCCCGCCCAGCGTGGAGGCGACGGTGACCAGCGTGGACCCCTGCGCGTCGGGGTGACGCCGCCCGAAGACGACGACGGCGAAGCTGGTCAGCGTCATCATGATGATCACGCCGACGGCGCCGGCGCCGGAGTACCACGTGTAGATCTGCGTCACCGGGTCGAGTTGCACCACGGCGGACACGAGCACGATCCCGGACGTCACGGCGCTCACCCACAGCGACGCCTTCGAGGGCGCGCGGTGCGACGGGTGGACCTCGGCCAGCACCCGCGGCAGCACACCGCGGCCGCCGAGCGTGAAGAGGTAGCGGGTCACGATGTTGTGGAAGGCCAGCATGCAGGCGAACATGCTCGACACCACGAGCACCTGCACGATGTCGCCCATGATCGGCGCGACGACCTCCCCCGCCAGGTGGATCACGACGCCGTCGGGCGACTCGGTCACCAGCGCCACCGCGTCGTCCGCGCCGAGCCCGGCGATGACCAGCCAGGAGGAGAAGAAGTAGAGCGTGCCGACCCCGATGACGGCGATGTACGTCGCGCGCGGGACCGTCCGCTCGGGGTCCTTCGCCTCGTTGCGGAAGACGGCCGTGGCCTCGAACCCGAAGAACCCCAGGAACGCGAACAGCAGCCCCAGGCCCGGCGCGCCCGACATCGCCTCGACCGGGCTGAACGGCCGCATCGTCAGCTCCCGGCCGGAGAAGAGCACACCGAGATCGATCGCCAGCACGGCCAGCACCTCGAGGATCAGCACCACCCCGAGCACCTTCGCCGAGAGATCGATGTCGCGGAAGCCGAGCATCCCGACGACGACCAGCATCACCCCGGAGATCAGCCACCACGGCAGCTCGACGCCGGTCCAGGCCGCGATCAGGTTCCCGGTCTGCACCCCGAGGTAGCACGTCATCGACACGGTGAGCAGCACGTACGACAGCAGCGCGACCGCCGCCGTACCCAACCCGGGCCGCCTGCCGAGGCCCCGGTCGACGTAGGCGTAGAACGAGCCGGCGTCGGGGACGTGCGGCGTCATCCAGGCGTAGCCGACCGAGAAGAGCAGCAGGATCAGGGTCGCCACGAGCACCATCAGCGGCGCGCCGACGGACTCCGAGGTCATGATGATGATCGGGAAGTTCGCCGCCACGACCGTCACCGGCGCCGCCGCGGCGATCACCATGAAGACGATCCCCGCGACCCCGAGGCGGCGGTGGAGGGTGGGCTGGACGGTGTCGGTGGTCACGGCGCTCCTCAGGGCTCGGTCGACCGGACCCGTACGGCGTCGCCGTGGGCCGGCAGGTCCTCCGCGGTCGCCAGGTCGGTGACGGTCTTGGCCACCTCCGCCAGCGCGTCGGCGTCGTAGTCGATGACGTACATGCAGCGCAGGAAGGTCTGCGTCGAGAGCCCGCCGATGTGCGCGGAGCCGCCGGTGGTCGGCAGCACGTGGTTGGATCCGGCGCAGTAGTCGCCGAGCGAGACCGGCGAGCTGCCGCCGACGAAGACCGCGCCGGCGTTGGTGATCCGGGCCGCCGTGGCGTGGGCGTCGGCGGTGTGGATCTCGAGGTGCTCGGCGCCGTACGCGTTGGCCAGTTCGATCGCCGCGTCCTGGTCGTCGACCATCAGGATCGCGGACTGCTGGCCGCCGAGCGCCGCGCCGACCCGATCCTGGTGCTTGGTCTCGGCGAAGAGCCGGTCGACCTCGGCGGCGACGGCGAGGGCCAGGTCGACGCTGTCGGTGACCAGCACGGACGCGGCCATCGGGTCGTGCTCGGCCTGGCTGATCAGGTCCGCGGCGACCCAGATCGGGTTCGCGGTGCGATCGGCGAGCACCAGCACCTCGGTCGGGCCCGCCTCGGAATCGGTGCCGATCCGCCCGCGCAGCGCGCGCTTGGCGGCGGTGACCCAGATGTTGCCGGGGCCGGTGACCATGTCCACCTTGGCGCAGACCTGGTGGCCGTCGGCGTCGGCGGCGCCGTACGCGAACATCGCGACCGCCTGCGCGCCGCCCGCGGCGTACACCTCGTCGACCTCGAGCAGCGCGGCCGTCGCCAGGATCGTCGGGTGCGGCAGGCCGCGGTGCTCCTTCTGCGGCGGCGAGGCGATGGCGAGCGAGGGCACGCCGGCCTCCAGCGCCGGGACAACGTTCATCACGACCGAGCTCGGGTAGACCGACCGGCCGCCCGGCACGTAGAGCCCCACCCGGTTGACCGGCACCCACCTGGTGGTGACGTGCGCGCCCGGCCCGAGCTCGCTGGTCGTGTCGGTACGACGCTGCGCACCGTGGACCGTCCGGACCCGGTCGATCGAGAGCTCCAGCGCCGCGCGGACGTCGGGGTCAAGGCTCGCGAGCGCGTCATCGAGCTCGTGCTGCGGCACCCGGAGGTGCTCGGGGCGGATGCCGTCGAACCGCTCCGCCGCGTCCAGCACCGCCTCGGCGCCCCGTTGGCGGACGTCGTCCAGCAGCGGACGGATCGCCGTCACCGCGTCGTCCAGGTCCAGGCTCCCCCGCGGGACCACCGCCTCCGCGACGTACTCCGTGCCTCGCAGGTCCTTGATCGTGATCACGCTGTTCCTCTTCCTCATCGCCGCCCCGCGCGGGTCTGCGCCGCGGGCGGGCGTGCTGGCTCGGGCAGGCCGGAAGCTACCACCGGACTCCCCGCGCTGCCAGAAACCCCCGCCGAGCGCGGACGCCACCACCCTCCCCGGCGGGGTAGTCCCCAACGTTTCGCAGGGGTTACGCGCAAGTAACCCGTGCAGACCGTTGGGGACTACCCCGCTGGGGGCGTTCCCGCGGGCATTGTGGGGTGCACCGCGGGTACGGCGGGGCGCGGGCTATTCGGAGTCAGCGCCGGACCCGGGGCCCGGTCGCTCGGGCAGCTCGATGCCGCAGGCCTGCAGCGCGGCCTGCACCTCCGGGTCCTGGAGCGCGCCGAGGCCACCCCCGGGACCGGCGCCGTCGCTCGGGAATCCCTCCGGCGGGTTCTCCGGGTCGAAGTCCGACGGCGGGTTGTCCGGGTCGAAGTCCGAGGGCAGGTCCGACGGCATCCCGGAAGGCATCCCCTGCGGCAACTCGACGTCCAGCCCGGCAGCCTCCAGACACTCCTGGATCTCCTGTAGTGCGGCCTGGTCGAAGCCGCCCATCCCGGCGCCTCGGCTCGGCGAAGACTCGGCGGTGGGTTCGGACGCCGGCTCGTCGCCGGTGTCAGAGTCGGAGCCGCACCCGGTGAGGGCCAGGACCAGCCCCAGGCCGGCGGCTGCCAGCGACGTACGCATCGTGTTCACTCAATCTTCCTTCCGTTGCTGGTTGCGCAGGACGACCTCGCCGGCCTGCAGTCCGTCGGCCCCGTCCGTCCCGGTGACGTGGACGAGGTCGCCGGCCTTGACGTCGCCCGTGGCGAGCTGCTGCTCGCGGACGACCGTGGTGCCGTCCTCGAACGCGACCTCGTGGCGGGTACCGCCCAGGTCCTCGACCACCCAGCCGTTCTTGCGGACCTTCACGACGGTGCCGATCACGGCATCGGCGGACTCGGCGGCGTCGGTGGCACCGGAGCCGCCGGAGCCGCCCGAGCCCGACGGCGCGCCGCCCATCGAGCCCGGGAATCCCTCGGGCGCCCCGCCGGAGCCGCCGGGGAAGCCTTCGGGCAACCCGCCACCAGCCCCACCCATGGGCAAGCCACCCGCGGCCGGAGACGCGGACGCACCGAGGTACTTCTGGGTCACGGCGCCGCCGAGGAAGCACAGCGAGGCGGCCAGGACGAGGCAGAGGACCAGCCGCAGCCGGGAGCGCTTCTTGGGCGCGGACAGCCACGCTTCGTCCAGCATCGAGTCGTCGGGCCCAGGATCGGGGGCAGCCTCGGTCGCGGTGCCGGTCGCGGTGCCGGTCGCGGGGTCGCTCGCAGGGTCGGTCATCGGTTCCTCACTCGTAGCGGAGCGCTTCGATCGGGCGCAGCGACGCCGCGCGGTTGGCGGGATACAGGCCGAAGAAGAGGCCGATCAGGATGGCGACGCCGAAGGCGAGGAAGACCGAGTACGGCGCGACGACCGGCTCGATCCCGACGATCGTGAACTGCGACCCGACGAGGCCGATGATGATCCCGACCACGCCCCCGAAGAGCGAGAGCAGCACGGCCTCGGCCAGGAACTGCCCGATGATGTCGGACTTGCTCGCCCCGATCGCCTTGCGGATGCCGATCTCCCGGGTGCGCTCGGTGACGGTGACCAGCATGATGTTCATGACGCCGATCCCGCCCACGAGCAGCGAGATCGCGGCGACGGCCCCGAGCAGCACGGTGAAGGTCTGGCTGGAGGAGGTCACCGCCTCGAGGATCGACGACGCGCTGCTGATGCTGTAGTTGCGATCGTTCGCGCTGACCCCGTGCCGGGCGTCGAGGATCGCGTAGATCTCGTTCTGCGCCGCGGTCACGTCGTCCGCCGAGGTCGCCTTGACCGAGATCGAGCTGAGCGCGCCGTACCCCGACAGCGTGTCCTGCACCGAGGTCGCCGGCGCGATGACCCGGTCATCGGAGTCCGTCGGCCCGGTGCTGCCCTTCTCGGCGAGGATCCCGAGGACCTCGAACTGGAAGCCGTTGAAGGAGACCGTCTCCCCCACCAGGCTGCCGACGTCCGAGCCGACGAGCTCCTCGGCGACGCTGGTGCCCAGCAGCGCCACCCGCCGGCGGTCGAGGTAGTCCTCGTCGGTGAAGGAGCGGCCGTGCTCGACCGTGGAGTTGTCGATGAGCAGGTACGCCGGGGAGGTCCCGGTGAACGTGCCGATCTCGTGGGAGGCGCCCTGGTACGTCGCAGTGACCGACGACGCGCTGACCACCGGCGCGACCCCGAGCACGTGTTCGGCGTCCTCGCTGGCGGCGATCGCCTCGGCGTCGGCCATGGTGATCTCGGCGGCCCGGGTCTCGGTCGCGTTCTGGCTCGTGGTGTCCCCGCCCCCGCCGAACCCGGGGAAGCCGCCGCCCCCTCCGCCGCCGAAGCCCCCGCCGCCCCCACCGAAACCACCACCGCTCGAGCCCGCGGTGATCGTGAGCGTGTTGCTGCCCAGCGAGCTGATCGAGTCCTCGACGGCCCGGGACGAGCCGGTGCCCACCGCGACGAGCACGATCACCGCGGCGACGCCGATGAGGATGCCGAGCGTGGTCAGCGCGGAGCGGGTCTTGTTGGCGGTCACGCCCCGCCAGGCGAAGCGAGCCGTCTCCTGGACGTTCACCGCACCGCCTCCACAGACGGCGCGCCCGACCAGCGCGGCGGCGGCTCCTCGACTGCGGCCTGGCGGACGTCGGAGACGATCTTGCCGTCGCTCATCCGGATGATCCGCTTGGCGTGGTGGGCCACCTCGTCCTCGTGGGTGATGACCACCACGGTCCGCCCGCCCGCCGCCAGCTCGTCGAAGAGCCCGAGCACCTCGGCGGTGCTGTGGCTGTCGAGCGCGCCCGTCGGCTCGTCGGCGAGCAGCAGCACCGGATCGGTGACGATCGCCCGGGCGACGGCGACGCGCTGCTGCTGGCCGCCGGACAGCTCGGAGGGGATGTGGTCCACCCGCTGGGCCAGCCCCACGCGGGCGAGGGCGGCGAGTGCCCGCGACGTACGCTCCGCCGACCTGACCCCGGCGTAGGCGAGCGGCAGCTCGACGTTGCGCTGGGCGGTGGTGCGGGCGATGAGGTTGAAGCTCTGGAAGACGAACCCGATCTTGCGGTTGCGCACCAGCGAGAGCCGGCGCTCGTCGAGGCGTCGTACGTCGATCCCGTCGAGCAGGTAGCGCCCCGAGGTGCCGACGTCGAGGCAGCCGACGATGTTCATCAGGGTCGACTTGCCCGAGCCGGACGCGCCCATGATGGCCACGTAGTCGCCGTGCTCGACCGTGAGGTCGACCCCGTCGAGCGCCCGCACCTCGGCCTCGCCGTGGCCGTAGAGCTTGTGGAGCCCGGTCAGCTCGATGACGGGATGGCGCGCCCGCGGTCTCCCCGCCGTCCGAGGCATCACGGGGGACCTCCGCCCAGCCCGCCCGGGGCTCCGCCACCGCCGCCGGGGAACGTGAACTCGCCGCCGGAGCCGGACTGCTCCGGTACGACGACCTCGTCGCCGTCCTCGAGGCCGTCCAGGATCTGGGTGAAGCCGTCTCCCTCCAGGCCGGTGACCACGTCGACGGTGCTGGTGGCGCCGTCCGAGCCCTGCAGGGTCGCGGTGGTCCGCTCGCCGATCGTGGTGAGCGCGCTGCTCGACACCCGGACCACGCCCTGCTTCTCGCCGGTGGTGATCACGACCTGCGTGCTCTGGCCGAGCTTGACCTTCTTGGTCTCGTCGAGGGTCACGGTCACGCCGTACTCGACGACGTTGTTGGTGACCGTCTCGACCGCGGCGACGGCGGTGACGGAGCCGGTCAGCTCGCGGCCGCTGGCCGACAGGGTGATGGTGGCGGGCTGGCCGACCTTGACGTCGGCGATGTCGGCCTCGGCGACGTCGGCGGTCACCTGGAGGATGTCGGCGCCGGTGAGTACGACGAAGCCGGAGGCGTCGGTGCTCGAGCTCGCCGAGCTTGTCGAGGTGCCCGACGACGTGCCCGACGAGGACCCGGACGCCGAGGTCGAGGCCTGGCCGACCGTGCCGTTGACCTGCACGATCCGGCCGGCGACCGGCGCCCGCAACTCGGTCTGGTCGAGGGTCTCCTGCGCCTCCGCGACACCGATCAGGGCGCTGTCGATCTGCGACTGGGCCTGGGCGATCGCGCCGGACCGGGCGCCCTGCTGGTTGACCGCGGCCGACGCCGTCGACGAGGCGAGGCTCGCCTCGGCCGAGTCGACCTGCTCCTGAGCCGAGGTCACCTGCTGCCGGGCCTGCAGCAGCGCCGACGCCCTGGACTCGTTCGCGATCTCCAGCGAGTTCCGCGCGGAGGTGAGCTCGGTCTTGGCGGCCTCCAGCGCCTGGTACTCCGCGCTGGTCGTGTCCCGCCGGCACTTGGTCGCGTCGCACGCGTCCCGCGCCGCCCTCAGCGCGGCGCGCGCGGTGTTGCGCGCGGTCCGGGCGCGTCCGACCGCGGCGTTCTGCTGGCTGCGGGTGAGGTTCAGGCTCTGCTGGGCCGACCGCACCGACGAGCGGGCGCTGTCCACCGAGACCTGGGCCTGGTCGATCGAGCGCTGGTCGCGCTGCTGCTCGGCGGGCGTCTGGCCCTGCACGGTCGTCTCGTACGACGCCTGCGCGGACGCCAGCTGCACGCGGGCCTGCTCGAGCGCCTGCTCCGCCGAGGTCGGGTCGACCCGCGCCAGCAGCTGGCCCTTGCGGACCTTGTCGCCGGCCTCGACCAGGATCGCCGTCACGACCCCGCCGCTGCCCTGGAAGTCGACGTTCACCGACGTACCGGCCGCGACGTTGCCGTTCGCGGAGACCGTCGCGGTGACGTCGCCGGTGCCGACGGCGACCGTCTGCGCCGTGGTGACCGTCTCGGCGCCGGTGCCGCGGACGGTGTAGACGATCAGCCCCAGCACCGCCACCAGCGCGGCCAGGATCACGCCGTTCAGGACCCAGGCCCGGCGCCCGATCCGGCGCCACCAGCGAGGCTTCGGCTCGTCCGGGCCCTCCTCAGGCTCCTGATCGTCCGGGTCCGTCGGGACAGGCAGGACGCTCGTGTCCTCGTTGCGCATGGGTCGCGTGCTCCTCGGGCGGCTCGGGTCCGGTCACGCGGTAGCCGATGCATCGCGGTCGTCGTGGGCCGGCCGGGTCGCGTGGTGAGCCCCCAGCCTCGCCAAGCAACCTTGCGAACCCCTGCGACGAAGCTGGCAGTTCGCTGGCAGCACGCGAGCTGACAGGAAACTGACAGGCTTCTCCCAGCCAATCGCCAGCCAGCGGGGAGAGACTGCTCTCGCCGAGGGAGCGGAGGTAGGACCCAATGGGGAGCATCGCCCGGGATTCCGTCGTGCCCGGCACCAGGCTGCTGGTCGTCGAGGACGAGCCGGCGATCCAGGACATGCTCGCGATGAGCCTGGCCTTCGTCGGCTACGAGGTCCTGCGGGCCGGCACGGGCACCGAGGCGCTCGCCCACGCCGATGCCGGCCGGATCGACCTGGCGCTGCTCGACGTGATGCTGCCCGACACCGACGGCTTCGGCCTGCTGCGCCGGCTGCGGCGGGCCCAGCCCGACATGGCCGCCGTCTTCGTGACCGCCCGCGACGGGTTGGAGGACCGGCTGACCGGCCTCACCCGGGGTGGCGACGACTACATCACCAAGCCCTTCTCGCTCGAGGAGGTGGTCGCCCGGGTCGCGGTGGTGCTGCGTCGTACCCGACCCGCCGGCGAGGAGGCCGAGCCCCACCGCCTGGTCTACGCCGACCTGGTGCTGGACGAGGACCGTCACGAGGTCGCGCGGGGCGACGTCGCCATCAACCTGTCGCCGACCGAGTTCTCGCTGCTGCGGTTCCTGATGACCAACGCCGACCGGGTCCTGAGCCGCGCCCAGATCCTCGACCACGTGTGGCACTACGACTTCGCCGGCAACTCGGGCGTCGTCGAGTCCTACATCTCCTACCTGCGGCGCAAGATCGACACCGCCGGCCCGCCGCTCATCCACACGGTCCGCGGCGTCGGCTACGTGCTGCGGCTGCCCCGGTCCTGAGGCGGGTACGGCGATGAGGGGCATCTCGATCCGCGCCCGGCTGGTGGTCGGGATGGTGCTGCTGGCCTCGGTCGGGCTCGCGGTGGTCGACGTCTCGGGGATCCTGCTGCTGCGTTCCTACCTCCTGGACCGCGTCGACCGGCAGGTCAGCGCGGTCGCGCCGGCCACTCAGGGCGCGCTGCCGGTCGACTCGCCGCCGGACCCGTGCGCCAATCCCCGCGACCCACGCGGCCTGCGCAGCGACTTCGTGCTGCTGGTGTTCGACCAGTACGGCGAGGTGACGTGCTCGCTGGGACCCGACCTCGGCACCGCCGCGCCCGCCCTCGACGCCGCGGATCTCGGCGCTGATGGCGGCCTGCACACCGTCTCCTCCGTCGACGGCGAGACCCGCTGGCGGGTCGGCGCGGCAAGCCACGACGAGACCGGGCAGAGAGTCGTGCTCGCCGTCTCACTCGCCGACGCGGACGCCACCGTCGCCCGGCTCACCCGCCTGTCGCTGCTGGTCAGCGCCGGTGTGCTCGTGCTGACCGCGATCGCGGCCGGGGCGATCGCGCGGCTCGGGCTCCGGCCACTGGAACGCATCGAGGACGCCGCCGAACACATCGCCGACGGCGACCTGACCGCGCGGATCCCCGCCTTCCGGAGCGGGACGGAGATCGGGCGCCTCGCGCACGCGCTCAACGGGATGCTCGGCCAGATCGAACGGGCCTTCGCGGCGCGCACCGACTCCGAGGCGACGCTGCGGCGGTTCGTCTCCGACGCCAGCCACGAGCTGCGCACGCCGGTCGCCGCGATCCGCGGCCACGCCGAGATGTGGCGCACCGGTGTCAACGACGACCTCGACCTGGTGATGTCGCGGATCGAGTCGGAGTCGGTGCGGATGGGCGACCTGGTCGACGACCTGCTGATCCTGGCCCGGCTCGACCAGGCCCGGCCGCTCGAACGGCAACCGGTCGACCTGCTCAGCCTCGCGACCGACGCGGTCGTGGACGCGCAGGCGCTGCAGCCGCAACGCGCGATCCGGCTCGACGCCCGGCCCGGCGCCGACCCGCCGCTCGTGGTCGGCGACGAGGCCCGGCTGCGGCAGATCCTCGCCAACCTGCTCACCAACGCCCTCGCCCACACCCCCGTCGACGCCCCGATCGAGGTCCGGGTGCGGGCGCGCGACGACCGGGTGGAGGCCTCGGTGACCGACGCCGGCCCGGGCATGCCGCCCGAGGTCGTCGCGAAGGTCTTCGACCGCTTCTACCGCGCCGACCCCGGCCGGACCCGCGACCACGGCGGCACCGGCCTCGGGCTGGCCATCGTCAAGTCGCTCGTCGAGGCGCACGGCGGCGAGGTCACCTGCACCAGCGCGCCCGGCCGCGGCACCACCTTCGCCATCAGCCTCCCGCTGGCACCCTCCTGACCTCGGCTCGACCTCCCCTCGCCGCCGGGCGCGGGCCCATGGCAGGCTCTGCGCTTGTGCGGAAGCCGACGGGTACTCGGGTGGCCGCTCTCTGTGCGCTTCTGGGCGCCCTTCTCGCCGGCGGATGTGGCGTCAGCGAGGGCCTCCTCGACGACCTGGCCGCGGCCGGCGCGTCGCCCAGCCGGTCTGTTGAGAGCGCACAGGTCGAGGACGCCACGGATCCGGCGCACCGGAGCGCCGGGACCCGTCCGCGGTCGGTCCGCACGGCGAGGCGCCAGCTCGAGGAGCTCGAGATCGGGGTGCGCCGGCCCGCCGGACTCCCGTCGTACAGCCGAGACGCGTACGGTTCCAGCTGGTCCGACGTGGACGGCAACGGCTGCAACCAGCGCGACGACGTGCTGCTGCGCGACGCGGTGCCGGGGTCGGTGCGCGTGGAGCCGCAGGGCGCGTGCGACCACGACGTGCTCGCGGGGACGTGGCGCGACCCCTACACCGGGACCACGCTGAGCTTCGACGACCTCAAGGACCTCTCGCAGGCGCAGGCGATCCAGATCGACCACATCGTGCCGCTCGCCGAGGCGTGGCTCTCCGGGGCCGCCGGCTGGCCGGACGAGCGGCGCCGGCAGTACGCGAACGACCTCGGCAACCTGCTCGCGGTCGACGGCCCGACCAACGCGGGCAAGGGTGCGGACGACCCGGCCGCCTGGCGGCCGCGGAAGGCGTTCCAGTGCGCGTACGCCGTCCGCTGGATCGGCACCAAGCACCGTTGGGGCCTCGCCGCCGACCCCAGCGAGATCGCCGCGCTCCGGGAGCTGCTCGCCACCTGCCCAACCCGCGACGCGGGGTAGTCCCCAACGTTCTGCAGGGGTTACTGGCACGTAACCCCTGCAGAACGTTGGGGACTACCCCGCCAGGGGGCGCGCACCGAGTCAGCTCACCGAATCTGGGTGATCAGTCGAGGGCAGCGGTCTCCTCGCCGTGGGTGCCGGGCTTGGGGGCCCAGGGCCGCTCCTTGGCAGGCCGTACGACGATCAGCCGATCCCCGCGCGCCAACTGCGAGACCACGGGATCGAAGTACCGGTACACCTTCTCGTCCCGAACCACGGAGATCACCTGGTCGGGCAGCGACTGGGGAGGCCGGCCGACCTCGTTGACCAACAGGTCCCGCTCGGCGACCTCGAGTCCCTCCCCGGGACCGAGCAGATCGGCGAACACCGCGCCCAGGGTGGGCGACAGCGACGCCAGCCCAAGCAGCTTCCCGACGGCATCGGAGGAGGTCACGACCGAGTCGGCGCCGGACTGGCGGATCAGCGGCACGTTGTCCTGCTCGCGCACCGCGGCCACGATCCACGCCGTCGCGTTGAGCTGCCGCACGGTGAGGGTCGAGAGCACGTTGGCCGCGTCGGTGTTCCCGGTCACGATCACCTGGCGGGCGCCCGCCGCGTTGGCCCGGCGCAGCACGTCGGCGCGCGTCCCGTCGCCGGCGATCACGGCCAGCCCGTCACCGTTCGCCTCGGCCATCATCGCCGGATCGGACTCGACCACCACGATCTGCTCAAGCTCCAGGCCGTTCTTGAGCAGGGTGTCGACGGCGGACCGGCCGGTCGTGCCGTAGCCGACGACGATGACGTGGTCTTCCATGAGCTTCCTCCAGCGGGAGATGCGGAAGGCCGCGCGCCCCTGCGAGGCGAGCACCTCCAGGGTGGTGCCGATCAGCAGCACCAGGAACGCGATGCGGGCCGGCGTGATCACGAACGCGTTGATGAGCCTCGCGCCGTCGGAGACGGGCGCGATGTCGCCGTACCCGGTCGTGCTCAGCGTCACCGTCGTGTAGTACAGGGCGTCGATCAGGCTGATCTGGCCGGTCGGGTCGTTGTTGTCGGCGTAACCCTCACGATCCAGATAGACCAGCAGCACCGTCCCGACCAGGATCGCGAGCGCGGTGCCGAGCCGCACCCCGAGCTGGAACCATGGCGAGCGCTCCCGGTCGGGGAGCGAGACCATGCCCAGCCGAGACGCGAAGCGACTGCGCGACTGCTCGGACACGCAGGCGAATCTAGTCCTCGGGAGGCTCCGGCTCCTTGCGCCCCACCGTGGCGCGCAGCCGTCCGATGGGATCCATCTGCAGCCAACCGATCGTCTTGGGGTCGAAAATCACGTCGACGGCGGCGTTGAGGGCAGCCCCGATCAGCACCGCGATCGAGACCAGATAGAGCCAGATCAGCACGATGATCGGCGCCGCCAGCGGGCCGAAGATCGAGCTCGACTCCCCGGCGGTCGTCGTGAGCACCCAGCGCAGCAGCGCGGAGCCGTAGATCCACACGAGCAGCGACAACGTGGCGCCGGGCAGGTTGAAGATCCAGCGGGTCCGCACCGGCACCGACACGTGGTAGAGCGCCGCCAGGAAGCACACGCACAGCACGACCACCGCGGGCCAGTAGAACCTGATCAGGAAGTCGAGCCGATCCGGCAGCCAACTGGCGATCAGGTTCGGCCCCGCGAGCACCAGCGGGATCGAGATCGCCCCGGTGATCATCCCCAGCGCGTAGAGGAAGAACGACAGGGCCCTGGTCGCCACGATCCCGCGCCGGCCGCCGAGCCCGTGCATGATCGTGATGGTGTCGACGAAGACGTTGAGGGCGCGCGATCCCGACCACAGGGCGAGGAAGAAGCCGACCGAGATCACGTCGTACCGCGGGCCGGCGAAGAGCACCTGGTCCACCGTCGGCACGATGACGCTGTCCACGACGTTGATCGTGAGGGCCTTGGACGCAAGCGTGAGGGTCGCCTCACGGAACTCCAGCAGCTCCGTCGGGCTGTAGCGCTCCGTGACGAAGCCGACGGAGCCCGCGAGCGCGAAGATCAGCGGCGGGATCGAGAGTACGGCGAAGAACGCCGCCTCGCCGGCCAGCCCGGTGACGCGGTAGCGCATGCAGATCGCGACGGTCTCGACCAGGAGTCGCCAGGTCAGGTGGCGGATCCGGAGGAGCCTGGCGACCAGCGGACGGTCGCGCAGCTGTCCATCCGCCATGCGCCTACCGTAACGGGCATGACCACCTCCGACCCGCTATCCGGGCTGCGCGCCACCACAAACCAGCCGCCGCCGCTCGCGGGGTCCGGCTACAACGTCGTGACGGCCGATCTGGCGTTGTCGGAGGCGGTACGACGCCACGCCGGCCCCGAGGTCCTCGCCGGCCTGGAGCCGTTGGGCGCGAAGGCCGGCTCTGCGGAGGCCCGCGAGCACGGGCTGCTCGCCAACCGCCACCCGCCCCGGCTCACGCCGTACGACCGCTGGGGCACCCGGATCGACGAGGTGGAGTTCCATCCGTCGTGGCACTGGCTGATGGCCCGCGGGGTGGGCCACGGGCTGCAGGCCGCGCCGTGGGCTCTCCAATCCGACGGGGACCCCCATGCGCACCTGCGCCGGGCCGCCGGCTTCATCGCCTGGTCGCAGACCGAGCCCGGGCACGGCTGCCCGCTGTCGATGACGTACGCCGCGGTGCCGGCGCTGCGGGCCGACCCCGCGCTGGCCGCCGAGTGGGTGCCCGCGCTGGCGGCCACCGCCTACGACCCTCGCCTGGCGCCGGTGGCCGCCAAGTCCGGTGCTCTCGCCGGGATGGGGATGACCGAGAAGCAGGGTGGCTCGGACGTGCGGGCCACCCTGACGACGGCCACAGTTACGAATGACGGCGGCGGCAGCGAATATGTGCTGAGCGGCCACAAGTGGTTCACCTCCGCGCCGATGAACGACGTCTTCCTGGTGCTCGCCCAGGCCCCGGGCGGCCTGACCTGCTTCGTGGTGCCGCGGGTGCTGCCCGACGGGTCCCGCAACCAGCTGGACGTCGTACGCCTCAAGGACAAGCTCGGCAACCGCTCCAACGCGTCGTCGGAGCTGGAGTTCCACGGCACGATCGGGCGGCGCCTCGGCGAGGAGGGCCGCGGCATCCGCACGATCCTCGAGATGGTCGCCGCGACCCGGCTGGACTGCGTGCTCGGGTCGGCCTCGCTGATGCGGCGCGCGGTCGCCGAGGCGTCGTGGCACGTGGCGCACCGCTCCGCCTTCGGCGCGCTGCTGGCAGACCAGCCGCTGATGCGTAACGTCGTCGCCGACCTCGCCGTGGAGTCCGAGGCCGCCACCGCGCTGGCGCTGCGGCTGGCCGCGGCGGTCGACGGTGCCGCGGATCCGCGGGAGGCGGCGCTGCGCCGGATCGCGCTGCCGCTGGCGAAGTTCTGGGTCTGCAAGCGCACTCCCCCGCTGGTCGCCGAGGCGATGGAGTGCCTGGGCGGCAACGGGTACGTCGAGGACTCCGGGCTGCCGCTGCTCTTTCGCGAGTCGCCCCTGAACTCGATCTGGGAAGGCTCGGGCAACGTCAACGCGCTCGACGTGCTGCGGGCGCTGGCCCGCGAACCCGAGTCGCTGGCCGCCTGGATCGACGAGGTCGGGCGGGCGCGCGGCGCCGATCCGAGGCTGGACCGGTACGTCGACGGCACCCTCGCGCTGCTCGGCGAAGCGGGTGAGCTCGACTCGGCCGTGGCTCAGGCGGGTGCCCGGCGGCTAGCCGGCCGGATGGCGGCGTGCCTGCAGGGGTCGCTGCTGGTCCGCTTCGCGCCCGCTCCTGTCGCCGACGCCTTCTGCGCCTCCCGGCTCGGGACGTCGTACGACGGCACCTTCGGCACCCTCACCGCGCCCGCCTCCAACCTCCGCGCGATCCTCGCCCGCACGACCCCCGGCACCTGATCGCCGAGTCGGCTCTTAGCTGCACGCAATACACGCCGAGTCGGCTCTAAGGTGCACGGTTATCCACAGGCACGGCGCACACCGGTGGACAGGCGTGCACTTTGGAGCCGACTCGGCGTGATTCGCGTGCACTTTGGAGCCGACTCGGCGCACTTTCGAGCGGTCAGGAGAGGACGAGCCCCGGGTAGAGCGGGTTGGCCTCGAGCATCTCGGCGGACGCGGCGCGGACCCGGTCGGCAACCCCGTCGCCGAGGACGTAGGTCGCCTTGGAGGGGGCACCGGCGGACGTCGTACCGGGCTTGGTGTTCGACAGCACCTCGACCACCTGCGAGGCGACCCGGTCGAACTCGTCGTGGCCGAAGCCGCGCGTGGTCAGGGCGGGCGTGCCGAACCGGATGCCGGAGGTGTACCAGGCGCCGTTGGGGTCGGAGGGGATCGAGTTGCGGTTGGTGACCACGCCCGCCTCGAGCAGCGCCGACTCGGCCTGGCGGCCGGTCA
>JBDHZS010000046.1:0-22000 GCA_039812025.1 Nocardioides sp.
AGCGTCGCGGCGATCGCGGCGGGCGCGAGCAGCCACGTGCGCCGGCGCCGTCGCCGGGCGGCGGTGCCGGTCCGGGCGCGGATCCGGGCGAGCCGGTCGGCGGGCTCCAGCGAGTCGACGTTGTCCACGATCAGCTGCCGCAGCGCGTCGTCGCGGCGCGGGCCGAGGTCACTCATCGCGGTGCTCCATCAGTTCGGCGAGACTATCGCGCAACGCGGCCGCGCCGCGGGAGGCGTGGCTCTTCACGGTGCCGGGGGCCAGGCCCAGTAGGTCGGCGACCTCCGCGACGGGCAGGTCCAGGTAGTAGCGCAGCGAGACGACCTCCCGCTGCCGCCTCGGCAGCCGGGCCAGCGCGGCGAGCACCTGGGCACGGCGCTCGTCGAGCAGGGTGAGGTCCTCGGGTCCGGGCGCCGCCGGTGCGGGCCGGGCGGCGTCGCGGCGCGCCTGCCGGTCGACCACGACCCGGTGCCGCAGCACCGACCGCGAGCGGTTCACGACGCTCTGCCGCAGATAGGCCAGCGCCTTGTCGGGCTCGCGGAGCCGCGACCAGCGGCCGTGCATCGCCACGAACGCGTCCTGCGTCACCTCCTCGGCGGTGCCCGGGTCGCCGACCAGCAGCGTCGAGAGCCTCACCAGGGAGCGCCAGTGCGCGGCGTACAGCTCCTCCAGCGCGGCGTCGGCGCCCCAGGATGAGGGCGGGGGCACCTCGCTCTGCCCGTCCCTGGGCCCGTCCCTGGGCGCGCGGCTCACCCCCGGTCCTCCGAGCAGTACGACGCCATGGGGGTTCACGGTAATAGGACGCGCCGTCCTGTCGACCGGTTTACCCCGGCGCGCTCAGCAGTTGGTTACCGACCTCCTATCCTTGCCCAGGTGAGCCGAGACCCCGAGTGCCTCTTCTGCCGGATCGCCGAGGGCCAGATCCCCGCCGATCTCGTCGCCGAGACCGAGCGCGTCGTCGCCTTCCGCGATCTCGCCCCGGTGGCGCCGACCCACGCCCTGGTGATCCCGCGCGACCACTACGCGAACGCCGCCGAGCTGGCCGCCGCCGAGCCCGAGACCCTCGCGGAGCTGGTGAGCGTCGCCGACCGGGTGGCCGCCGCGGACGGCCTGCCCGGCTATCGCCTGGTCTTCAACACCGGTGCCGCCGCCCAGCAGTCGGTCTTCCACGTCCACCTGCACGTCATCGGCGGGCGGGACGTCACGTGGCCCCCGGGATGAGCCGGCCCGAATTCCGGTTGGGCAACTGTCGGTGGCCCGGACCATAATGGATGAGATGAGTAGCACTGACGCTGTACCGGACCCCGACTTGGAGGCCGAGGAACAGCCCACGGCCAGGCGCGTGGTCGTCGTGCCCAACAGCATCGACCTCGTCAGCGTGCTCGGGCCCGGCGACGAGCACCTCGGGCTGCTGGAGCGCGCCTTCGGCGTCTACCTGCACGTGCGCGGCAGCCGGATCACGATCCAGGGCCCGCCCGAGGAGGTGGCGCTCGCCGAGCGGGTGCTCGACGAACTGGTCGCGATCATCCGCACCGGCCAGGGCGTGAGCGCCGAGACCACCGAGCGGGTGATCGCGATGCTCCGCGCCGAGTCCGCCGAGCGGCCCGCCGACGTCCTCTCCCTCAACATCCTCTCCAACCGCGGCCGCACGATCAGGCCCAAGACGCTCAACCAGAAGCGGTACGTCGAGGCGATCGACGAGCACACCATCACCTTCGGGATCGGCCCGGCCGGCACCGGCAAGACCTACCTGGCGATGGCCAAGGCGGTGCAGGCGCTCCAGGCCAAGCAGGTCAACCGGATCATCCTGACCCGGCCTGCGGTCGAGGCCGGCGAGCGGCTCGGCTACCTGCCCGGCACGCTGAGCGAGAAGATCGACCCCTACCTGCGGCCGCTCTACGACGCGCTCCACGACATGGTCGACCCCGAGTCGATCCCCAAGCTGCTGGCGTCCGGGACCGTCGAGGTGGCGCCGCTGGCCTACATGCGCGGCCGCTCGCTCAACGACTCCTTCATCATCCTCGACGAGGCGCAGAACACCTCCCCGGAGCAGATGAAGATGTTCCTCACCCGGCTCGGCTTCGGCTCCAAGATCGTCGTCACCGGCGACGTCACCCAGGTCGACCTGCCCTCGGGCACGCGGTCGGGGCTGCGGGTGGTCGAGGAGATCCTCGACGACGTCCAGGACATCTCGTTCAATCGGCTCACCGCCCACGACGTGGTCCGGCACAAGCTGGTGGGGCGGATCGTCGCGGCGTACGACGTGTTCGACGCCCGCAACACCGGCGGGAGCCGCTCATGACGATCGAGGTGCTCAACGAGTCGGGGCAGGAGCTGGACCTCACCGGCCTGGCCCGGCTCAGCCGGTTCGTGATGGACCGGATGCGCGTCCACCCGCAGGCCGAGCTGTGCATCAAGGCGGTCGACGAGCCGACGATCGCCGAGCTCAACCAGCAGTGGATGGACAAGCCCGGGCCGACCGACGTGCTCGCCTTCCCGATGGACGAGCTGCGGCCCGGCCTGGTCAACGAGGAGCCCGAGGAGGGCGTCCTCGGCGACCTCGTGCTGTGCCCGGTCGTGGCCTCGCGGCAGGGCGAGACGGCGGGCCACGGCGCCGAGGCCGAGCTGGAGCTGCTGACGGTCCACGGCATCCTGCACCTGCTCGGCTACGACCACGCCGAGCCCGAGGAGCACCGGGTGATGTTCGGGCTCCAGGGCGACCTGCTGGCCGCCTGGCGCGAGTCGGGGCGGTGAGTCAGATGCATGTCTGGGCCCTGGTGTGGGCCGCCGGGCTGACCGTCGGCGCCGGTGTCCTGGCGATGGTCGACGCCGCGCTCGCGGGCTTCTCGCGAGCCCGCGCCGAGGAGCTCGCCGACGAGGAGAAGCCCGGCGCGCAACGGCTGGTGCGGCTGCTCGAGGACCCGCCCCGCTACCTCAACACCGCGCTGCTGCTCCGGCTGGTCTGCGAGATCTCCGCGATCGTGCTGGTGACGCAGGTGGTGAGGTCGACGGTCGAGGGCGGCTTCTGGACCGACGCGCTCACCTCGATCGTGCTGATGCTGCTGGTCTCCTTCGTGGTGATCGGCGTCGCGCCGCGCACGCTCGGCCGCCAGCACTCGGAGACGGTCGCGCTGTGGGCGGCGTGGCCGCTGATGTTCGTGACCGGGATCCTCGGGCCGATCCCGAAGCTACTGATCGCGATCGGTAATGCGATCACCCCGGGCAAGGGCTTCCGCGAGGGCCCGTTCTCGACCGAGACCGAGCTGCGCGAGCTGGTCGACATGGCCGAGGCGTCGGCCCTGATCGCCGCCGGCGAGCGGAGGATGATCCACTCGGTCTTCGACCTCGGCGAGACCGTCGCGCGCGAGGTGATGGTGCCGCGCGGCGAGATCGTCTACATCGAGCACTACAAGAACCTGCGCCAGGTGCTCTCGCTCTTCCTGCGCAGCGGCTTCTCCCGGATCCCGGTGATCGACGAGGACGTCGACGACATCGTCGGCTTCGTCTACCTCAAGGACGTCGTCCGCCGGAACTTCGACGACCCCGACCTCGAGTTCAAGGTGCGGGTCTCGGAGATCATGCGCTCGGCGCACTTCGTGCCCGAGTCCAAGGCGGTCGACGGGCTGATGACCGAGATGCAGGCGATGCGCCAGCACATCGCGGTCGTCGTCGACGAGTACGGCGGCACCGCCGGCCTGATCACGATCGAGGACATCCTCGAGGAGATCGTCGGGGAGATCACCGACGAGTACGACGTCGCCGAGGTCGAGCCCGAGCAGCTGACCGGGGTGACCTGGCGCTTCCCCTCGCGGTTCCCGATCGACGACCTCGAGGAGCTGGTCGGGGTCGAGGTCGAGGACGAGGACATCGACTCGATCGGCGGGCTGATCGCCAAGCACCTGGGGCGGGTCCCGATCCCCGGCTCCCGGGTCGAGGCGCACGGGCTGCGCTTCGAGGCGGAGCGCCGTACCGGACGGCGCAACAAGATCGGCACCGTCCTGGTCACCGTGCTGCCCGAGGGCGCCGACCAGGGTCGCTAGAAGCCGAGCTTGCGCAGCTGCCGGGGGTCGCGCTGCCAGTCCTTGGCGACCTTGACGTGCAGGTCGAGGAAGACCGGCGTGCCGAGCAGCGCCTCGATCTGGAGCCGGGCGCGCTTGCCGACCTCGCGCAGCCGGGCGCCGCGGTGGCCGATGACGATCCCCTTCTGGGAGTTGCGCTCGACGTACAGGTTGGCGTGGATGTCCAGCAGCGGCCGGTCCTCGGGCCGCCCCTCCCGCAGCCCCATCTCCTCGACGACGACCGCGATCGAGTGCGGCAGCTCGTCGCGGACGCCGTCCAGCGCGGCCTCGCGGATCAGCTCGGAGGCCAGCGTCTCCTCGGGCGCGTCGGTCAGCTCGCCATCGGGATAGAGCGGCGGCCCGGGCGGCATCATGCCGATCAGCAGGTCCGCGAGCAGCCCGACCTGGTCGCCGGCGACCGCGGAGACCGGCACCACCTCCGCCCACGCGGTGTCGGTCTCGCGGCCGAGCTCGGCGATGTCGACCAGGTGCTGGGCGATCCGGTCGGGCTTGGCGAGGTCGGTCTTGGTGGCGACGGCGATCTTCGGGGTACGGCGCACCTTGGCCAGCTCTCGCACCAGGAACCGGTCGCCCGGACCGATCGGTTCGTCGACCGGGAAGCACACCGCGACCACGTCGACCTCGGACCAGGTGGACTTGACCAGGTCGTTCAGCCGCTCGCCGAGCAGGGTGCGCGGCCGGTGCAGCCCCGGGGTGTCGACCAGGATGAGCTGGCCGTCGGGCCGGTGCACGATGCCCCGGACGGTCGAGCGGGTGGTCTGCGGCTTGTCGCTGGTGATCGCCACCTTCGCGCCCACGAGCGCGTTGGTCAGGGTCGACTTGCCCGCGTTGGGGCGGCCCACGAAGCAGGCGAAGCCGCTGCGGAACTCTGTGTCTTGATCGGTGCCTGTCATCGGACGTACCTCGGGGTCGGATCGGAGGCCCTCGGCTGCCGACGGGTGACGGCGCGCCAGTAGCCCATGACGTCGTACGCGCTCGCGGGCAGTCGCCGCTCGAGCATCAGGTGCTTGCGGATCGCGCGCATCTGCGCGGACTCGCCGGCCATCCAGAAGTAGCCCGGGCCCTCGGGCCAGTCGAGCGCCTCGACGACCTCGGCGAGCGCGGACTGCCCGGGTGCGGGCGGGGCGAGCCAGGTGATGGGCCCGTTCCCCGGTGGCAGGTACGACGCCAGGTCGTCCGGCACCTCGGCGTGGATCCGGACGTCGGCGATCGGGGTCTCCTCGGCGATCCGCGCCATCGCCGGCAGCGCGGTCAGGTCGCCGACCAGCAGCAGCCAGCCGGCGTCGGCGGGCGGCTCGAAGGAGCCCCGGGGCGCGGTGATCGTGACCTCGTCGCCGACGCAGTCCCCGCTCGCCCAGCCGGTGACCAGGCCCTCGTCGTGGATCACGACGTCGAGGACGAGGTGTCCGCCGGCCTCGCGGTCGGTGAACCGTCGTACCGTGTAGTAGCGGCTCTGGAACTGGCCCGGCACGATCAGCCCGACCCACTCGTCGGGGACCCCCGTGGACTCGAACTCCTCCAGGCCGCCGGTCAGGTCGAGCCGGAGCAGGTGCTCGCTGAGCCGGGTGCGGCCGGCGACATGCGTGTGGAACTGGCGGGCCGGGGTGCTCACTGGCCGCTCACTCGTCGACCACGGCCTCGAGGTTGCGGCCCGCCGGGTCGCCCCGCCAGTGCAGCGCGTCGGGGGCGAAGGCCCGCAGCAGCGCCAGGTCGGACGCCACGGTGTCGCCGCCGAGCACGACGGCGGCCTCCAGTCCCTTGGAGCCCGAGCTGATCGCCATGGCGACGCAGACCTCAAGCGCGGTGAGCCGGAGGACGCCGGGGAGGTGGACCGACGCGCCGGCGTACGTCCGGCCGTCGAGATCCCGGACCGCGGCGCCGTGGTCGGCGGCGGTCCGGGCCCGCGTCGCGCGGGCGAGCGTCACGAGCTTCGCGTCCTCGGGAGCCAGTGCTGTCACGGCGCCAGCCTAGATCAGCGCGCGGACGTCATACCGAGTGCGGGCAATAGACCTCGGTTGGTATGACATCCGGAGGCCCGGCGCTATTGGGTCGTCCGGGCCCAGCAGACGGAACGGCGGTTGCCGGCCTCCCAGTCGGACTCGCGGAACCACGTGAAGCCGAACTCGTAGTCGGCGGGATAGTTGAGCCAGGCGCCGACGGAGTCCGAGCAGTAGTCGCGCGAGCGCACCTCGACCACCCGGTCGCCGGGGAAGGGGTCCTTCGGCTGCCCGACCACGATGGTGGTCACCGCACGCCAGTCGTGCGCCTCGGAGCAGGGCACCTTGACCGAGCCCGCGATCGTCTCCCCGACCGCGCACGCGAGGAACCGGTCGTCGGGGGTCCCCAGCAGCACGCCCTCGACGTCGGCGGGCAGCTCGGCGTAGGAGACGCTCTGCTCGCCGCCGCCGAGCACGTCGCAGCGGTACCAGCGGGCGCCGTCGGCCCACTCCGACTCCGAGGGCCGGAACCACGCCCACGACAGCGAGGTGCGCAGCGCGAGGCTCGGGTCGGCGCCCAGGAACCCGGCGAACTGCTCCGAGCACGTTTTGAAGGCGAACCTGCTCAGCCGCGGGTCGTCGTACTCGGCCTCGGCGAAGCGCTTCGGCAGGTCGCCGACGGCGAAGGTCTGCGCGGTGTTCCCGGAGCCGCACTCGAGCGTCGGGGAGTCGTTGGCCGGCTGCGCGACGTCCTCGGGCGTCAGCACCCGGCAGGCGCCGGCCTCCGGCGCGGGCGGGGTCTGCGGCCCCGAGGGCGTGGCGCCGGGGATCGTGCCCGACCCCGTGCACCCGGTCGCGAGCCCGATCAGCGCAGCCGCTGCCGCCGCGAGACCCGCGCGGGGGACGAGCGACATCACGAGAGCCCTCCGAGGCGCGGCGGTACGACGTGGGCAGATGCTACCCGCGCCGGGGAGGACCTCAGGCCACCAGCACGGCCGCGAGCGTGCCGCCGAGCTCGTACGCCGACTCCCGGGCCTCGTCATCGACGTCGCCGAGGATCTGGACGACCCCCGCCGCCTGCCGCCAGCCGAGCGCGCCGACGATCGCCTGCACCGAGCGCACCGCGCCGGTGGTGTCGTAGCGGCCGTGCACCAGCAACCCGAAGGGTTTGCGGCCCGACGAGGGCGCAGAGGAGCCGGTGCCCTCTGCTTTACCGTCCGCCGCCAGCGCGCCCCCGGCCTGGAGGAAGATGGTGTCGAAGAAGTGCTTGAGCGCGCCCGACATGTAGCCGAAGTTCGCGGGCGTCAGCAGCAGGTAGCCGTCCGCGGCCAGCACGTCGTCCGCGCTCGCCTCCAGCGCCGGCCGGACGACGACGGCGAGCCGACCGTCTCGATGGGTCCTGGCGGCCTCGGCGATCAGGTCGTCGCCGGCCCCGGCGATCACGGCGTCGGCCAGCGCCCGCGTGGCGGGAGTGGGGGAATGGTGCACGACAAGTAGCGTGGGCACCCATCCAGTATTCCTCGGACAGGAGCAGCCCATGAAGATCCGCGCGATCGGAGCCGCCGCGCTCCTGGCGCTCTCGCTGACCGCGTGCGGCGCGAGCGACGACGACAAGGCGGCCGATGCCCTCGCCGCGGGGATGATGGACGAGGCGGGCGAGGAGCTCGCGCTCGACCAGGAGCAGGCGGACTGCGTCGGCGAGGGCATGGTCGAGAAGGTCGGCACGGACCAGCTCGTCGAGTACGGGATCCTCAACAAGGACCTGGAGTACGGCGAGCTCGAGGTCGGCGGGATCAAGATGAGCGAGGCCGACGCCGCCGCGACGGCGGACGTCTTCGTCGACTGCGTGGGCACCGACTTCGTCGGCAACCTGCTGCAGACCGAGGCCAGCGCGCTGCCCGACGCCGCCCGGGAGTGCATCGAGGAGAAGCTCACCGACGACGTGATGCGCGAGCTGCTCACGGCCTCGTTCGAGGGCGATCAGGTCGCCGCCGCCAAGGCGATGAGCCCGCTGATGGCCTGCACGATGCCTGGCCAGTAGCGCGCCGTCGTACCGGAAGAGCCGCCGATGGGTTACGCTGGCATTCATCATGAGCGGCCGTAGCCTCCTCCTTCGCCGCCGCAGCGAGGTCTGACAAGCCGGACCCCCTCGTTGCGGAGAGCGTGCTGCGCGCCCGGCGCCCCCAGCTCGACGACAGAACCTGTCGACAGAGCGAATCCCCGAGAAGGCCCTCCATGACTCTGCAGAACTCCGGCTTCACCAACACCCAGCGCGCCAGCGGCATGCCGATCCACCGGTACGGCGCGTTCGAGCCCATCGACCTGCCCGACCGCACCTGGCCGGGCAACCAGATCACCAAGGCGCCGCGCTGGCTCTCCACCGACCTGCGCGACGGCAACCAGGCGCTCATCGACCCGATGAGCCCCGCCCGCAAGATGAAGATGTTCGACCTGCTGGTCAAGATGGGCTACAAGGAGATCGAGGTCGGCTTCCCCAGCGCCAGCCAGACCGACTTCGACTTCGTGCGGCAGCTCGTCGAGCAGGACCGGGTGCCCGAGGACGTGACGATCTCGGTGCTGACCCAGGCCCGCGAGGACCTGATCGAGCGGACCGTGCAGAGCCTGGTCGGGATCCACCACGCCAACATCCACATGTACAACGCGCTGGCGCCGCTCTTCCGCCGCGTCGTCTTCCATGCCACCCCCGACGAGGTCAAGGACATCGCGGTCCGGCACACCGGCATCATGATGAAGCACGCCGAGGAGAAGCTCGGCCAGACGATCATCGGCTACGAGTACAGCCCCGAGATCTTCACCGGCACCGAGCTGCCGTTCTCCGTCGAGGTCTGCGAGGCCGTCTCGGATGTGTGGCAGCCCGACGACGGCCGCGAGATCATCCTCAACCTGCCGGCGACGATCGAGATGGCCACGCCCAACGTGTACGCCGACCAGATCGAGTGGTTCTCCCGGCAGCTGACCCGGCGCGAGCACACGACGATCTCGCTGCACCCGCACAACGACCGGGGGACGGCGGTCGCCGCCACCGAGCTGGCGATGATGGCCGGCGCCGACCGGGTCGAGGGCTGCCTCTTCGGCCACGGCGAGCGCACCGGCAACGTCTGCCTGGTCACGCTGGGCATGAACCTCTTCAGCCAGGGCATCGACCCGCAGATCGACTTCTCCGACATCGACGAGATCCGTCGTACCGTCGAATACTGCACCCAGCTGCCCGTGCACCCCCGGCACCCCTACGCCGGCGACCTCGTCTACACCGCCTTCTCCGGCTCGCACCAGGACGCGATCAAGAAGGGCCTGGAGGACCTGGAGCGGGTCGCCGCCGAGCAGGGCAAGTCGGTCGCGGACATTCCGTGGGAGGCGCCGTACCTGCCGATCGACCCGCACGACGTCGGCCGCACCTACGAGGCGGTGATCCGCGTCAACAGCCAGTCCGGCAAGGGCGGCGTCGCCTACGTGCTGAAGGCCGAGCACAAGCTGGACCTGCCGCGGCGCGCGCAGATCGAGTTCAGCCGGGTCATCCAGCAGCACACCGACTCCGAGGGCGGGGAGATCACGCCGGACCAGATCTGGGACGTCTTCCGTGGCGAATACCTGGACCGCACCGAGCCGCTGCACCTGAACTCGGTGCACACCTCCAGCGCCGCCGGCGAGAAGGACGCGCTGAGCGTCAACGTGTACGCCGACGGCGAGCTGCGCTCCCTCGACGGCGCCGGCAACGGCCCGATCGCGGCGTTCCTCGACGCGATCAACGCGATGATCGCCGAGGACCTCGCCGGCGGCGACCGGACCTTCGAGGGCGCCGAGGACGTGCGGGTGCTGGACTACCACGAGCACGCGCTCTCCGCGGGCGGCGACGCCCAGGCCGCGGCGTACGTCGAGGTGGCCGCCGGCGGGCAGGTGCTGTGGGGCGTCGGCATCGACCCCAACATCGTCACCGCCTCCCTCAAGGCCGTCGTCTCCGCGATCAACCGCGCCGTCGTCCGCTGAGGCGACCGCGTGTCGGGGCCGCCTCGGTGTCGGCGCGGTCGGGCAGAATGAAGGGGTGCCGCTCTACCGCGCCGAGGCGGTCGTGCTCCGGACCCACAAGCTGGGCGAGGCCGACCGCATCATCACCCTGCTGACCCGCGACCACGGCCGGGTGCGGGCGCTGGCGCGCGGCGTCCGCAAGACGACGTCGCGGTGGGGGTCGCGGCTGGAGCCCTTCACCCACGTCGACCTGCAGCTCGCCGAGGGTCGCTCGCTCGACGTGATCACCCAGGCGGAGACGCTGACGCCGTACGGCGCCCGGCTCGGCTACGACTACGAGCGCTACACCGCCGGCACCGTGATGCTCGAGACCGCCGAACGGCTGGCGATGGAGGACAAGGAGCCGGTGCTGCAGCAGTTCCTGCTGCTGGTCGGCGGGCTCCGGGCGATGGGCGCCGACGACCGCGGCCCGGCCCAGGTGCTCGACTCCTACCTGCTGCGGTCCCTGGCGATCGCGGGCTACGCGCCGTCGTTCGACCACTGCGTGCGCTGCGGCGTCGACGGCCCGCACCGGTGGTTCAATCCGGGCGCGGGCGGGGCGCTGTGCGGCGCCTGCCGGGTGCCCGGCTCGGCCTCGCCGGCGCCCGAGACGCTGCAGCTGTGCGGGGCGCTGCTGGCCGGGGACTGGGAGACGGTCGCCGCGTCGAAGGACAAGCACCGCAAGGAGGCCAGCGGGCTCGTGGCGGCGTACCTGGCCTGGCATCTCGAGCGGGGCCTGCGCTCCCTGGCCTACGTCGAGCGTTAGCCTGGCTCGGATGCCGCCAGTACGCCGCCCCGCTGTCCCCTCTGGGCACCCGTCGGGCGTCCGGCCCCCGGAGTTGCCGGCCGCGCTGATCCCCCGGCACGTCGGGATCGTCATGGACGGCAACGGCCGCTGGGCCAAGGCGCGCGGCCTGCCGCGCACGCGAGGGCACGAACAGGGGGAGTCGTCGCTCTTCGACGTCGTCGAGGGCGCGATCGAGATCGGCGTCAAGGCGATCACGGCCTACGCGTTCTCCACCGAGAACTGGTCGCGCTCCCCGGACGAGGTCCGCTTCCTCATGGGCTTCAACCGCGACGTGATCCGCCGCCGCCGCGACGACATGCACGCCCTCGGCGTGCGGGTGCGGTGGGCCGGCCGGGCGCCGCGGCTGTGGAAGTCCGTGATCCGCGAGCTCCAGGTCGCCGAGGAGCTGACCAGGGAGAACGACGTCCTCACCCTCACGATGTGCGTCAACTACGGCGGGCGCCGCGAGCTCGCCGACGCGGTCGCCGCGATCGGGCGCGAGGTCGCGGCGGGCAGGCTGCGACCGGAGCGGATAGATGAGCGCACGATCCAACGTCACCTCTACGTGCCCGAGCTGCCGGACGCCGACCTGATCTGGCGGACGTCGGGGGAGCAGCGGCTCTCCAACTTCCTGACCTGGCAGTCGGCCTACGCGGAGTTCGTCAGCACCGACGTGCTCTGGCCCGACGTGGATCGCCGCCACCTGTGGCAGGCGATCGAGACCTACGCCCGGCGGGATCGGCGGTACGGCGGCGCCGTACCCAACCCGGGTTGACGCCCGCTCGGTAGGTTGGCGGGTATGGAACCCGTGGTGCGGGTCCGCGGCCTGCGGATGAGGTACGGCGACAACGACGTGCTCACCGGCGTCGACTTCGACATCGGCCCCGGCGAGGTGCTGTGCCTGCTCGGCCCGAACGGCGCGGGCAAGACCACGACCATCGAGATCCTGGAGGGGTTCCGGATCCGCTCCGCCGGCGACGTCTCGGTGCTGGGGGAGGACCCCGCGCACGGCAGCGAGGACTGGCGCGCCCGCACCGGCGTCGTGCTGCAGTCGTGGCGGGACCACCCGCGCTGGACGCCGCGGGGGCTGCTGACCCAGCTGGGCGGCTACTACGCGCCGTACTCGACACCCGAGCGGACCCGGCCCCACGACATCGACCTGCTCCTCGACACGGTCGGGCTCACCGAGATGGCCGACCGCAAAATCGGCACCCTCTCCGGGGGCCAGCGGCGCCGGCTGGACGTCGCGATCGGCATCGTGGGCCGCCCCGACCTGCTGTTCCTGGACGAGCCGACCGCGGGCTTCGACCCGCAGGCGCGGCGCGAGTTCCACGACCTCGTGCGTCGGCTCTCCGACGCCGAACGGACCACGATCCTGCTCACCACCCACGACCTGGACGAGGCCGAGCGGCTCGCGGACCGGGTGATCATCCTGGCCGGCGGCCGGATCGTCGCGGACGACACGCCCGACGGCCTCTCCCGCCGGGTCGAGGGCGAGGCGGAGGTCCGGTGGACGCTCGACGGGTGGCGGGCGTCCGAGTCGGTGGCCGACCCCACGTCGTACCTCCGCGGCCTCTTCGAGACGTACGGCGACCGGATCGGCGAAGTCGACATCCGCCGCGCCAGCCTCGAGGACGCCTACCTGGGGCTGGTGCAACAGCACGAGGCGGGCCACTCCGAGCGGGCCGCGGCGCTCTTCACGGAGGTGACCCGATGAGCCCCGGGCGACACGCGATCCGGCTCGGGCTGCGGCGCGGCTGGCTGGAGTTCGGTCAGAGTATGCGCAGCACGCAGGACCAGGGCTTCTACCTCTTCACCTCGCTGGGCGTGCTCGCCTACCTGTTCTTGCGGCGCAACACGGAGGTGGACGGGACCGGGCTGATGGTGCCGTCCGTGGCGCTGCCCAGCCTGCTGGCCATGCTGGTCGCCTTCGGGGTGGTGATCGGGCCGGCCTACGCGCTCGCGATGGAGAAGGAGGACGGCACGCTGCTGCGGCACAAGGCGGCGCCGTACGGGCTGCGCGGCTACTTCACCGGCCAGCTGCTCTTCCAGACGTTGAGCGTGGTCCCGCAGATGGTGTGCATCCTGCTGCCCAGCTTCCTGCTCTTCGACAACCTCATGGACTCCCCGTCGGGCTGGCTGGTCGTCGCGTGGGTGCTGGCCCTCGGGCTGCTCGCGATGATGCCGCTCGGGATGATCATCGGCGCCCTGGTGCCGAGCACCCAGAAGGTCGGGACCTGGGGGATGCTGCCCGTGATGGTGCTGGCAGGCATCTCCGGGATCTTCTACCCGCTGCAGCAGATGTGGGGCTGGGTCCAGGTCGTGGCGCAGGTCTTCCCGGTCTACTGGCTGGGCCACGGCATGCGGGCCGCCTTCCTCCCCGACGCGGCCGCCGTGCTGGAGGTCGGTGGCGAGTGGCGGCTGTGGGAGACGGCCGCGGTGCTGGGTGCCTGGGCGATCCTGGGTGCGCTCGTGGTGCCCCGCGTGCTGCGCCGGATGACGCGCCGCTCGACCGGATCCCAGGTCGAGGCCGCCCGCGACGCCAGCCTGCAGTGGGTCCGCTGACCGGCAATCTGGCAGCAGGCTGCTGCCAGATTGCCCTGGCAAGGTAGGGCGGACGCCGAGTGAGAGACGAGATGATCGGCCGTTTGGTCGTCGGAGTGGTCGTCGTGATCGCCAGCTGGTTGTGGTCGCGGCGGCGAGCGCCGGGGCAGTGGCTCCGTCGGAAGCGGGCTGACGCAGCGCAGGCCGAGGCGGCTGGCCAGCCCGATCGGGACGCCGGCTGAGGTCACACCAGTCTCTCGCGTCGCTGCTTCATCAAGTTATGCAGGCGGGGCAGCACTTCTCGGGGTGGGTACGCCGCGAGAAGTGCGAGCTCGGCTGCATACCTAGATGAAGCAGCGGGCGCAGGCAGGACGCGCTACGGTTGCCGCGGGCCGACTCCGCGGACTCCCGCGTGCATGTTTGCGCCGACTCGACGTGTTTCCCGTGCACTTTAGAGCCGACTCGACGTGTTTCCCGTGCACTTTAGAGCCGACTCGACGTGTTTCCCGTGCACAGATGCGCCGACTCGGCGTGTTCTGCGTGCACAGATGCGCCGACTCGGCGTGGGTCAGCGGCAGGAGGGGCAGGTCCCGAAGATCTCGAGGGTGTGGCTGAGGTCGTCGTACCCGTGCTCCTCGGCGATGGCGGACGTCCACCGCTCGACGGCAGGCCCCTCGACCTCGACGGTGGCGCCGCACTGACGGCACACGAGGTGATGGTGGTGGGTGTCGGAGCAGCGGCGATAGATCGCCTCGCCGTCCTCCGAACGCAGCAGGTCGACCTCGCCGTGCTCGGCCAGGAGCTGGAGGGTGCGGTAGACGGTGGCCAGACCGACCTTCTCGCCGCGTTCGCCCAGCAGCCGGTGGATCTCCTGGGCGCTGCGGAAGTCGTCGAAGGAGGCCAGCGCCTCGGCGACGGCCCGCCGCTGCCGCGTGGGCCGCAGGCCCGGGGAGGCGAGCGAGGGGGAGGTCGCAGGTCGCTGCTCAGTGCTCGTCATAGTGCTCTCCATGCGGCGCGTGGCGGTGCCCGTCATGGATGTAGTCAACATGATCGCCGTGAGGCACCGCCCGGTGGCCGCACGCCCTATTGTGCACGTGGTCCTCGTGCTGGGTCGCCACCGTGTGCTCTGCCGGTACGACGGGAGCGAACGGCGCCCGGGCCCGCGACCGCTTGCGCACGACGACGCCCGCGGGCCAGGCGAGGATGAAGAAGGCCAGCGCGAGCAGCACGATCGTCGGCCCGGGGGCCAGCGAGAGCCCGAAGCTCACCGAGAGCTGCGCCGCCAGCAGCAGCCCGCCGAGGCTGGCGGCCAGACCCAGCGCGATCGCCCCGGCGATCGTCGTCCGGAAGGACCGGGCGAGCTGCTGGGAGGCCGCCACCGGCACCACCATGAGCGCCGAGACCAGCAGCAGCCCGACGGTCCGCATCGCGACCGTGACCGAGACCGCCGCGAGCACCGCGACGAGCATGGTGTGCAGCCGCACGTTGACGCCGGCGACCCGCGCGAAGTCCGGGTCCTGGGCGGAGGCGAAGAGCTGCGGCAGGTTGCCGAAGACCAGCACGAGCACCACCGCCGCCAGCAGCGTGGTGGCGATCACGTCGGCGACCGACACCGTGGTGATCGACCCGAAGAGGAACTGCTGCAGCCGCGCCGCGCTCTGTCCGGCGAGCCCGGTGATCAGCACGCCGGCCGCGATGCCGCCGTAGAAGAGCAGCGCCAGCGCCACGTCGCCGTTGGTGTGGCTGCGCTCGCGGATCACCTCCATCGCGACCGCGCCGGCCACCGCGACGGCGACCGCCGTCCAGGTGGGCGAGGTGCTGGTGGCCAGCCCGATCGCGACCCCGGCGACCGCCACGTGGCCGATGCCGTCGCCCATCAGCGCGAGCCGCCGCTGGACCAGGAAGGTCCCCACGGCGGGGGCGGCGAGTCCGGTGACGGCGGCCGCGATCAGCGCGAGCTGCATGAACTGCATGCCCAGCAGTTCCCTCATCGCATCCGCCCCCCTGTGTCGTCGAGGCCGGGCTCCTCCAGCGGCGCCTGGACGTTGAGGGCATGGCCGGGCTGGCCCGCGTCATGCCCATGAGCCCCCGGACCGTGGTGGTGGGTGTGGCTGCCCGCGAGGCCGATCGCGGCGGCGTGGCCGCCGAAGTCGGGGGAGTGGACCTGCTGGTCGGTCAGCGGCTCGCCGTCGTAGGCGATCCGGCCGTCGCGCATCACCACGCTGCGGTCGACGATCGGCTGCATCGGGCCGAGCTCGTGGGTGACGGCCACGATCGTGGCGCCGCGGCCGCGCAGCGTGCGCAGCGTCTCGGCGAGCGCGAGCTGGTTGGGCAGGTCGACCCCGGCGGTCGGCTCGTCCAGGATCAGCAGCTCGGGCTCGCCCGCCAGCGCGCGGGCGATCAGGACCCGCTGCTGCTGCCCGCCGGACAGGGTGGCGACGCTCTCGTGCTCCTTGCCGGCCATGCCGACGGTGTCGAGCGCGGCGACGATCGCGGCGCGGTCCGCCCGCGACAGCGGCCGCCACCGGCGCCGGCGCGTGAGCCTGCCGGAGGCCACCACCTCCCAGACCGAGGCGGGCACGCCGCTGGCCGCGCTCGCCCGCTGCGGCACGTAGCCGAGCCGGTAGCGCTCGCGGAAGTCTGCGAGTGGCGTGCCGAAGAGCCGCACCTCGCCGGCGGCCAGCGGCCACAGCCCGACGACCGCGCGGATCATGGTCGACTTGCCCGACCCGTTCGCGCCCATCACCGCCACGCACTGGCCCCGCGCTACCTCGAGGTCGACGCCGCGCAGCACCGGACGCCCGCCCAGGGTGACCGAGGCGTCCCGGAGGCTGATCGCGGCGGCGGAGGTCAACAGTCGTTCGCGTCCGAGAGTGCGGCGAGGTTGGTGCGCATGAGGGAAAGGTAGTCCTCGCCCTCGGTCTGGTCGCTGAGGCCCTCGATCGGATCGAGTACGGCGGTCTCCACGCCGACCTCGCGGGCCAGCGTCTCGGCGAGCTTGGGGCTGACCAGCGTCTCGGAGAAGACGGTGGTGACGCCCTCCTCCTCAATCAGCTCGGCCAGGTCGGCCAGCTCCGCCGGGCTGGGCTCGGCGTCGGGCGACAGGCCGGCGATCGCGACGAAGTGCAGGCCGTAGCGGGTCAGGTAGCCGAAGGCGTCGTGGCTGACGACCACGTGGTCGCGCTCGCAGGAGGCCAGCCCGTCGGCGTACTCGCCGTCCAGCGTCGTCAGCTCCTCGCGGAACGCCTCGGCGTTGGCGCGGTAGTCCTCGGCGTTGTCGGGGTCGGCCTCGGCGAGCCGGTCCGCGATGCCGTCGCCCAGGTCGGCCATCAGCAGCGGGTCGAGCCAGAAGTGCGGGTCGAACTCGCCGTGGTCGTGCTCGTCCCCAGCGTCCTCATCCGCGTGCGCCTCCTCGGCGTGCTCGCCTTCTTCAGCGTGCTCGTCCGCGTGCTCGTCCTCGGGGTGGCCCTCGGCGTGCTCCTCCTCGTCGTGCGCGTGCTCGTCGGCGGGCCGCAGCTCGACGACGTCGGCGACGTCGAGGACGACGCCGTCGCCGCCGTGCTCGGCGATGGCGTCGTCCAGGGCCGGCTGGAAGCCGGAGGAGTAGACGACCAGGTCGGCGCTGTTGAGCTGTGAGGTCTGCCCGATCCCGAGCTCGGCGTCGTGCGGCTCGACCCCGGGGGAGGTGAGGTTCTCGACCTCGGCGTGGTCGCCGGCGACCTGCTCTGCGGCGAAGGCGAGCGGGTAGAACGCCGCGGCGACCACCGGCCCGTCCCCGCCGTTCTCCTCGGCCGAGGAGGTGTTGTCGGCGTCCGAGCCGCACGCTGACAAGGTGAGGGCCAGCGCGGCGAGGGAGGGGAGTACGGCGGAACGAAGTCTCGGCATGAGAATCATCCTCATCATCGCCGCGACGCAAGTCAAATCCGTCCCGTGGCCGCCGGGCATACTTGCCCCGTGCTGGTCGTGAACCGCTTCCGCGTCGCCGAGCCGGGCTCCCGCGACGCCGCCGACTTCCGCGCGGCCATCGAGATTGCCCACCGGACCCTGGCCGGCCAGCGCGGCTATCTGGGCGGCGCCGTGGGCTGCAACGTGGACGACCCCACCCTGTGGGTGCTCCAGACACGCTGGGTCAACGTGGGCGCCTACCGCCGCGCGCTGTCGTCGTACGACGCGAAGCTGCACGCCTGGCCGGTCCTGATCAACGCGCTCGACGAGCCCAGCGCGTACGAGGTCGTGGAGCCGGGGACCGACCCGAATATCTGGTCGGCGCGCTCGGTAGGCTGACCCTTCCGCCCAGACTAGGAGTGTCTCCCGTGCCCAATCCGCCCTCGCCCAAGAGTCGGCAGAGCACCGTCGATCACGTCGTCTCCCTGGCCAAGCGCCGGGGCTTCGTCTTCCCGTGCGGCGAGATCTACGGAGGCACCCGGTCCGCCTGGGACTACGGCCCGCTGGGCGTGGAGCTGAAGGAGAACATCAAGCGCCAGTGGTGGCGCTCGATGGTGCAGGCCCGCAACGACGTCGTCGGTCTCGACTCCAGCGTGATCCTGCCGCGGCAGGCGTGGGAGGCCTCCGGGCACGTCGCGACGTTCACCGACCCCCTGATCGAGTCCACGATCACCCACAAGCGCTACCGCGCCGACCACCTGTGGGAGATGTTCGAAGAGAAGCACGGCCGTGAGCCGAGCAGCTGGGAGGAGGTCCCCGACCCCGAGACCGGGGTGCGGGGCGCCTGGACCGAGCCGCGGCAGTTCTCCGGCCTGATGAAGACCTACCTGGGCCCCGTCGATGACGAGGCCGGGCTGCACTACCTGCGCCCCGAGACCGCGCAGGGCATCTTCCTCAACTTCGCCAACGTGGTCACCAGCAGCCGCATGAAGCCGCCGTTCGGCATCGCGCAGGTCGGCAAGTCCTTCCGCAACGAGATCACGCCCGGCAACTTCATCTTCCGCACCCGCGAGTTCGAGCAGATGGAGATGGAGTTCTTCGTCAAGCCCGGCGAGGACGAGGAGTGGCACCAGTACTGGATCGACGAGCGCACGCGGTGGTACGTCGACCTCGGCGTCGACCCGGACAACCTGCGGCACTACGAGCACCCGAAGGAGAAGCTCTCCCACTACTCCAAGCGGACGGTGGACATCGAGTACCGCTTCAAGTTCGCCGGCTCGGAGTGGGGCGAGCTCGAGGGCATCGCCAACCGCACCGACTTCGACCTCTCCACCCACGCTGAGCACTCCGGGCAGGACCTCTCTTACTTCGACCAGGCCGCCAACGAGCGCTACATCCCCTACGTCATCGAGCCGGCGGCCGGCCTGTCGCGCAGCCTGATGACCTTCCTGGTGGACGCCTACACCACCGACGAGGCGCCCAACACCAAGGGCGGCGTCGACGTCCGCACCGTGCTCCGGCTGGACCGCCGGCTGGCCCCGGTCAAGGCGGCCGTGCTGCCGCTGAGCCGCAACGCCGCGCTCAGCCCCAAGGCGCGCGACCTGGCCGCCGAGCTGCGGCAGTACTGGTCGATCGAGTTCGACGACGCCGGCGCCATTGGCCGGCGCTACCGGCGCCAGGACGAGATCGGTACGCCGTTCTGCGTCACCGTCGACTTCGACTCCCTCGACGACAACGCGGTGACCGTGCGCGAGCGGGACTCGATGGCCCAGGAGCGCATCGGCATCGACAAGGTCCGCGGCTGGCTGGCCGAGCGGCTGCTGGGTTGCTGAGATGTTTCGGGGGATGTCGCGGGCACTGCTCGCTGTCGGGCTGGCTTTCGGCCTCCTGACCGCGTGCTCGGGCGCCCCCGCGTCGGTCGAGCAGACGAGTGCCACGCCGTCCCCGACGGCGCCGGAGACAGCGGGGGCGACCGAGACCACCACCGAGCCCGTCGAGCCCTACCTGCCGGTCCCCGAGGGCATCGAGCTCACCGAGCCCGGCACAGCGCTGGAGCTGACCGAGGCGGCGACGGTCGCCTGGGAGGCCCCCGACGCGAAGAAGGTCTCGGTCGCCCGGATCAAGATCCTCTCCTTCGAGCGGGCCAAGATCGGCGTGCTGCGCGACTGGAAGCTGAACAAGGAGAACCGCAAGGCCACGCCGTACTTCGTCCGCGCCCGCGTCACCAACCTCGGCGACGGCGGGCTCGGCGGCCAGGCGGTGCCGCTCTACGCCCAGGCCCCCGACAACGTGCTGGTCGCGGCGTCGTCGTTCAAGGGCCAGTTCGGCCCCTGCTCGCCGGCGCAGCTGCCGACGCAGCTCCCGCCGGGGGACAAGGCGGTCGTGTGCCTGGTCTACCTGCTGCCCGACGGGGAGCAGGCGACGGGCGTCAGCTTCTACCCCGAGCTTGACGCCGGGCTTGGGTTTGCGCCGATCCACTGGGACGGCGAGGCGACCCGCTTCCGCCCCGGCGCCTGAGATGCCCGCGCTGGTCCTGGGCACCCTGACGGTGCCGGTGCCCGTCGTGCTCGCGCCGATGGCGGGTATCACCAACGCGGCGTACCGCAGGCTCTGCGCCGAGCAGGGCGCCGGCCTCTACGTCTGCGAGATGATCACCAGCCGCGGCCTGGTCGAGGGCGACGCGACCACCCGCAAGATGCTGGTCTTCGACGAGGCGGAGACGGTGCGCTCGGTGCAGCTCTACGGCACCGACCCGTCCTACGTCGGCCGCGCGGTGGAGATCCTGTGCGCGGAGTACGGCGTGGCGCACGTGGACCTGAACTTCGGCTGCCCCGTCCCCAAGGTGACCCGCAAGGGCGGCGGCGGCGCGCTGCCGTGGAAGCGGAACCTGCTCGGGCTGATCCTGGCCGCGGCGGTGAAGGCGGCGAGCGGGTACGGCGTGCCGGTGACCATGAAGACCCGGATGGGCCTCGACCCCGAGCACCTGACCTACCTCGACGCGGGCCGGATCGCGGGCGAGTCCGGCTGTGCGGCGATCGCCCTGCACGGCCGCACCGTGGACCAGGCCTACTCCGGGGTGGCCGACTGGGACGCGATCGCCGCGCTGGTCGCGCACGCGGAGATCCCCGTGCTGGGCAACGGCGACATCTGGGAGGCCTCCGACGCGCTGCGGATGGTCGAGCGGACCGGGGCGGCCGGGGTGGTCGTCGGGCGGGGCTGCCTGGGGCGGCCGTGGCTCTTCCGGGATCTCGCCGCGGCCTTCTCCGGCGACTCCCTCACCACGCTGCCGAAACTCGGCGAGGTGACCGCGATGATGCGCCGCCACGCCGAGCTGCTCGCCGAGCACATGGGACCCGAGCGCGGCTGCAAGGAGTTCCGCAAGCACGTCTCGTGGTACCTCAAGGGCTTCCGCGCCGGCGGCGACCTGCGGCACCGGCTCGCGCTCGTCTCGACCCTGGCGGAGCTGGACGCGCTGCTGGCCGAGCTCGACCCCGACGAGCCGTTCCCGGTCGGCGAGCTGGGCGCGCCGCGGGGCCGGCAGGGGGCGCCCCGGCGCCGCGTCGTACTCCCCGAGGGATGGCTCGACGACACCGACGGGAGCGACCTGCACGTGCGCGAGGAGGCCTCCGAGACGACCGGTGGGTGAGGTTCGCCACAGGCCCGCAGTGTGGACTCGGGTTGACTTGGGTGGTGCGTTGTGTGGTTGACTCGCAGACCACCGTTGCCGTTTCGTTACATTCCCCGCTCGGAGTGAAGTGTCGTGCAGGCGACGGAGCCCCCGTCAGCAAGATGCAAAGGAACGACGCTGTGGCCCAACCACGCCACAAGCGGGACTCCGCTGCCCGCCTGTTTGTCCGCCAACTCACCTCGCCCACCGCTGCCAGGCGCGCCGCGCCCGTCGTGGCGCTCGCCACGACCGCGGTCGTCGGGGTCGGCGTGCTCCTGACCGAGCCCGAGCCGACGCCCGCCGCGGCCGTCGATCCCGCAGCCTCGGCCCCTTCGCGCCTGGTCGACTCGACCAACGTCGCCGAGCGGGAGCTGGTCGTCAGCCGCTCGCAGGCCAGGGAAGCGCTCGAGGAGCGCCAGGAGGCCCGCGCCGACGCCCGGCGTGAGAAGCGCGAGGAGGACCGGCGCGAGGCCATGATGGCCACCGCGCAGGCCGTCGCCGGGGCGGACACCCGCCTGTGGGCCACCTCGAACCTCAACATCTGGCCCGACTCCCGCGAGCAGACCGAACGACTCGGCCTGGTCGACGCCGGCGACAAGGTGCTGGTGACCGGGCGCAAGGCGGACGGCCGGGTCGAGGTCGTGCTGGACGGCAAGTCGCGGTGGGTGACCGCCGGCTACCTCAGCGACGAGAAGCCCGTCGGCGCCGCGACCCCCGGCACCGGCGGCACCTGCACCAACGGCACCTCGGTCGCCGGCGGCGTCAGCGGCAACATCGTCAACGTGCACCGGACCGTGTGTGCCCGGTTCCCCGAGATCTCCGTCTACGGCACGCTCCGGGGCGGCGGCGGCGACCACCCGCTGGGCCGCGCCGTCGACATCATGGTCAGCGGCTCCCGCGGCTGGCAGGTCGCGGAGTACGTCCGCGCCAACGCCGGCGCCCTCGGCGTCACCTACGTGATCTACTCCCAGCGGATCTGGTCCGTCGAGCGCTCCGGCGAGGGCTGGCGCGCCATGTCCGACCGCGGCTCCAGCACCGCCAACCACTACGACCACGTGCACGTCTCCACCTACTGACCCGG
>JBDHZS010000047.1:0-21891 GCA_039812025.1 Nocardioides sp.
AAGGGCGGCTCGCTCGCGCGGAGTTGCTCGTCGAGCTGCCGGCGGAGCCTGGTCTCGGTGCTCATCTCGATCTCCTCACGTGCTCGTCGGGTCGGGAAGGGCGCGGCGCAGGGCCGCGAGGCCGCGCGAGGTCTGGCTCTTGACGGCGCCCTCGCTGATGCCGAGGATGGCGGCGACCTCGGCGACGGCGAGGTCGTCGAGGAACCGCAGCGCGACGACCGCGCGCTGCGCCGGCGGCAGCACCGCGAGCGTGTCGAGGACGCCGGGCTCCGGCACCGCGTCGAGGACGCCCTGGTCGGGCAGGTCCGCCGACGGGAACTCCCGGCGCGGCCTGCGAGCCTGGGAGATGGCGGTGTTGACCACGGTGCGCCGTACATAGGCCTCCACCGACGTGCGACGGATCCGCGGCCACGCCAGGTAGACCTTCGCGAACGCCGTCTGCACCACGTCCTCGGCCAGGTGCCAGTCGTGCACGATCAGGAAGGCGACCCGTCGCAGCCGCGGACCGCGCGCCGCGAAGAACTCGTCGAACTCCCGATCGTGCCGCCTCATCGCCGCCGTGCACCTCCCGTTCGTGGCTCCTCACCCGGTACGACGCGCGCGGGGGCCGCCCAGGTTGCCAAGCCGCGACTCGAACGTCCTAGCGCCATGCCTCAAGCAGATCCCCCGCGGTGAGGAAGAGGTCCGCACCGGCAGGCGCTTCCCCGTCGGCGGCCACGGCGAGCAACTTGGCGTCTCGCGAGCGTGGCACGAGTGCGCGGGCCTGGTCGAGGGCTGCGACGTCGCGGCGAGTCACTCCGGAGGCCCGCCACTTGATCGTCCCGAGGTACGACGTGGCGCGGGCATCGCGGGCGACCAGATCGATCTCGGTCTGCCCGTCGCGCGTCCACCATGCGTCGACAGCTTCCACTCCGGCAAGGCGAGGTTCGCGCGGCGCGAGCCGGTCCACGGCGGTCCGCACGAGCGGCTCGACCGCACGGCCCCGCCAACTGGACCAGTCGCGGTCAAACCGGCTGATCGCGAGGTCCGCGCGGCCGCGCCGGATCGCCTCGACCTGGCGCTCGACGTAGCGGAACCAGAACCGCAGGTAGGGATCGGTCAACCGGTACCGGCGCAGCCTGGAGGTGCTGTCGGTCCACGCGGGCGCCTCCCGGACGATGAGCTGCTTGTCGTCGGTCAGGATCCGCAGGGCGCGGGTGGTGGCTGTCCTGGCGACGTTGTTGTCGGCGTCGTCTGCCATCGAGACGACGATGTCGGTGAAGCCCAGGCGCGCCTTCTCGTCGGCGCCGATGGTGGAGAGCACTCGGTAGGCGCTCGCGGCATCGGGGAACTCCGAGTCGAGCGTCAGCCTTCCGGTGGCGACCAGCGGCGAGAGGTCCTCGGTGAGCGAGGCGCGCACGTAGTCCTCGATGGTTGGCGCACCCGAATCCGCCAGATCGGCGAGGAGCCGCGGATAGCCGCCCGTGACGAGGGCGGCGTCGATGACCCTCGCTGCCGGCCAGGTGGGCAGCGCCTCGGCGACCTCACCGGGATCGAGGGCCGGTACGACAAGCTGCCGGAGCCGCCCGAACAAGGGGCGATCGTGCGTGGCGAGTCTGCTCATCATCGTGACGTCCGAGCCGATCAGGATGAGCAGCACGGGGAGCCTCGACAGCACACGGTCCCACTGCGCCTGCAGCTCACCCTCGAGTGATGGATCCTGCGTGGTGAGCCAGGGGAACTCATCGAGGACCACGACGATCGGTTCGTTCGCCGCCGCGACCGAGAGGCGTGCCAGCCAGTCGCGCCAGGAGAGAGGGCGCTCGGGGAACAGGCCTTCTCCCGAGGGGAGTGGCTGCCGCGACTCGCGTACCGCCTGGGCGGCGGCCGCCAACTGTTGGCGGCTGGTGGCCTGATAGACGCCCGTGACGTAGACGTGCGGCACGGCTGTTCCTTCGAGGAACCTCTCCACGGCTGTCGACTTGCCCATCTGACGCCGTCCGCGGACTGCCACGATCCTGCCTCGACCGCTCCGCTGAACTGAGCCGAGGTGCTCCGCGAGAGCCTCCAACACCGTCGTGCGGCCGTAGAACGGTCCGCGCGCCGAGGTGTCGGAGTTAAGAGTCATGCATGTATGATACATCAGTGATTCTTAACTCGGGTTGATTAGCCGCTTCGCGTGCACAGGGGTCTCGGCGGGGGTGACTTATCCACAGGTGGCCCCGCAGGCGGCCGCAATCGTCGGCGAGTCGGGGCAGGTTGGGCGCATGACGACACCACCTATTCCACCCGCATCCCCCTACCCGCCTCGGTCGCCGTTCGGGACTCCGCACCACGGACCCCGCCACGCCGACCGCGAATACCTCGAGGAGAGTCCCGAAGCGCGACCGGACGGCGTGCAGGAGACGATCACGATCCGCAGCGCCGAGGACCTGCTCGCGATGGTCCCGCTGGTGCTGGGCTTCGACCCCGACGACTCGGTCGTGATGCTCACCCTCGCGGGCCCGCGGAGCCTCCACGCACGGGTCGACCTGCCCAGCACCCCCGACGTGGTCGACCTGGTCGTGCACTCGCTGCTCGAGCCCGCGCTGCGGTACGACGTCGCGCTGGCCGCGTTCGTCATGTACACCGAGGACGCCTTCCGCGCCGAGCTCCTGGCCGAGGCGCTGGCGGTCGTGTTCGAGAGCCAGGGGATCGAGGTGCTCGCCCTGATCAGGGCCGCCGGCGGCTGCTACCACGTGATGTTGACCGGCTGCCCGGAGTGCGCCGAGCCGACGCCGTACTCCATCGAGAGCCACCGCTTCCGGGCCCACGGCGTGCTCAGCGGGCGGGTCACCCACGAGTCGCGCGCCGAGCTGGCCGCGACCCTGGACCCGGACCCGGCCGGCGTCGAGGCGGTCGCCGCCGAGCTCGCAGACCCGGACGAGCGGACTCTCAAGGCGCGCTGGGCGAAGCAACGGGTGCGCCGAGCGCTCCGCGGGCCCGAGCGGCTCGGCGACCGCGACGTGGCGCGGTTGCTGCGGGAGATCCGACGCCCGGCGGTGCGCGACCGGCTCTGGCGGCTGCTGGAGCCGGAGGACGCCCAGGCCTGGGTCGACCTGTGGACCGACGTCGTGCGCCGGGCCCCGGACGGACTGGTGGCGGTGCCTGCGGCGATGCTTGGATTCGGCTCCTGGGCCGCCGGCCACGGCGCGCTGGCCTGGTGTGCGGTCGACCGGAGCCTGGACGACGACGAGGAGTGCGCGCCGGCGCACGTGCTGGGCGCGGTGCTCGAGCAGGCCGTCGATCCGTCGGCGTGGCCCTTCGTGCGCGCGGGCCTGGGCACGGTGGACACGGGAGGCCCGAGATGACCGCGGCGAGGAAATTCCTGCGCCCGGTCCGTGCACACGGGCGTCACTAGCAATAGTCTTCCCACCATGGGAGCAGAGGTAGACGCTCAAGAGTTCACACGAGCCGACCGGACCCGCCACCGCGAGAAGGTGCGCCAGTGCCTCGACGTGTTCGCGCGGATGCTGCGGGAGTCGCGGTTCGACACCGACGACCCGATGGTCGGCTTCGAGGTCGAGCTCAACCTCGTCGACGAGGACGGCAACCCCGCGCTGCGCAACGCCGAGACGCTGGAGGCGATCGCCGACCCCGACTTCCAGACCGAGCTCGGCCAGTTCAACATCGAGATCAACGCCGACCCGCAGAAGATCCGCGAGGGGGGCCTGACCCACTTCGAGCAGGGGCTGCGCACCAGCCTGAACGACGCGGAGCGGAAGTCGTCCGCGATCGGGACCCACATGGTGCTGATCGGCATCCTGCCGACGCTGGACTCCAGCCACGTCGCGCCCAGCGCGATTAGCGCCAACCCGCGCTACAAGCTGCTCAGCGACCAGATCCTCAACGCCCGCGGCGAGGACATCGAGATCTCCATCTCGGGCAAGGAGACGCTGGACACGATGGCGGAGTCGATCCTGCCCGAGGCCGCGTGCACCTCCACGCAGTTCCACGTGCAGACCTCGCCGGACGAGTTCGCGGACTACTGGAACGCCTCCCAGGTGATCGCCGGCGCCCAGATCGCGGCCGCCGCCAACTCGCCGTACCTCTTCGGCAAGGAGCTGTGGCGCGAGACCCGGATCCCGCTCTTCGAGCAGGCCACCGACACCCGCGGCGAGGAGCTCAAGGCCCAGGGCGTGCGGCCCCGCGTCTGGTTCGGCGAGCGCTGGATCACCTCGGTCTTCGACCTCTTCGAGGAGAACGTCCGCTACTTTCCGGCGCTGCTGCCGATCACCGAGGACGAGGACCCGGCCGAGGTGCTCGCCGAGGGCGGCACGCCGAACCTTCACGAGCTCAAGCTCCACAACGGCACCGTCTACCGCTGGAACCGGCCGGTCTACGACCAGTCCCGCGACGGCACCCCGCACCTGCGCGTGGAGAACCGGATCCTCGGCGCCGGCCCCACCGTCGCCGACACGATCGCCAACGCGGCGTTCTACTTCGGCCTGGTGCGCGCGCTCGCGGAGAGCGAGCGCCCGCTGTGGACCCAGATGTCCTTCAGCGCGGCGGAGGAGAACTTCCACATCGCGGCCCAGCAGGGGATGGAGGCGCAGTTCTACTGGCCGGAGATCGGCTACGTGCGCGCCACCGAGCTGATCCTGCGCCGGCTGCTGCCGCTGGCCCACGAGGGGCTCGAGCGCTGGGGCGCCTCCGCGGAGGAGCGCGACCGCTACCTGGGGATCATCGAGCAGCGATGCCTGACCCAGACCAACGGGGCGGAGTGGTTCGTCCGCAAGATGGCCGAGCGCAACGACGCCGACCGGTACGACGCGCTCCGCGCCGTCCTGCAGGAGTACCGCGAGAACGCCCACACCAACGAGCCGGTGCACACCTGGGCCTAGCCGGCCGGGCCGGGCTCGGGCGCCGGGTCACGTCGTTCTCAGCCGCGCCCACGTCCGGCCGGCCCCGGAGCGTGGATCGAACCAGCCGGTCCGGGTGATCACCACGAAGGTGAGGTCCTTCCCGGCCTCCGCGTAGGCCGCGAGGGCGGCCGCGAGCCATTCGGCGTCCGCATCGTGGGCACCCGGCCTCCCGGGTCGGAACAGCAGGAGCCACGGCGGCGCACTGCGCTCACCCGCGAGGTCGAGGAGGGTCCCGACCGCCTCGGTCCGCGCCGCGAGGTCCAGGCGCTCGCGCACTCCGACCGTGAACCGAGGGTCCTCGGCCACCGCGGTGGCCGGCGGCGTCCCGGGCGCGGCGACGGCGCAGATGTGCACGGGGAAGGCCGTGCGCCCGCGAGGGGTCCGGGCGCGCAGCGCGGCGACCTGGCTGCGCAGCGCCGTACCGGTCTCTCGCGTGACGGGGTCGCTGAGGAGTGCCATCAGGCCACTGTGCCGTGGAACTGTGTGTTGTGTCGCAGTTTGTCCACAGGCTTTCGAGCGCGATGCGGAGCCGGTAGCGTCTCAGGAGGTGGCCCTGATCGGGCCGACAGGCGAAGAATGAGGAGGCTGGTCTCGATGACCATCGTCGTGGGGTACGTGTCCAAGCCCGAGGGTGAGGCCGCCCTGGCGGCTGCGGTCGACCGGGCGAAGGCTCGCGGTGCTCGGCTCGTCATCGTCAACTCCCGCCGGGACGGCTCCAACGAGGAGCTCGCCGGCGTCGAGGAGAAGCTCGCCGGCGCGGGCGTGGAGTACGAGCTGCGTGGTCTTGCGCGCGGCCTCGACCCGGCGGAGGACCTGCTCGGCGTCGCCCGCGACCTGGACGCCGAGTTGATCATCATCGGCCTGCGTCGCCGCTCGCCGATCGGCAAGCTGATCCTCGGCTCCAACGCCCAGCGGATCCTGATCGACGCCGAGTGCCCCGTGCTGGCGGTCAAGGCCGCCGAGTAGCTTGGCCCTTATGGGTTTCCAGATCGCCATGGAGCCGGCCGCGGACCGGGTGCTCGACGAGCATCCCTTCGCGCTGCTGGCGGGGATGATGCTCGACCAGCAGTTCGCGATGGAGCATGCGTTCCGGGGCCCGGCGAAGGTGCTGGAGCGGTTCGGCAGCCTCGATCCCGAGGCGATCGCCGGCGCCGATCCGGAGGCGTTCGTCGCCCTGTGCACCCAACCGCCGGCCGTGCACCGCTACCCGAAGTCGATGGCCGCGCGGCTGCAGGCGCTGGCCGCCGCGGTCGTCGAGCAGTACGACGGCGACACCACCCGGCTCTGGACCGAGGCGACGTCCGGCCGCGACCTGCTCAAGCGGGTGCAGGCGCTGCCGGGGTTCGGCCGCCAGAAGGCGCAGATCTTCGTCGCGCTGCTCGCCAAGCAGGTGGGCGTGCGCCCGCCGGGCTGGGAGCAGGTCGTCGGCGACTACGGCCTCGACGGCCACCGCTCCGTCGCCGACGTCGTCGATCCCGACTCGCTGCAGAAGGTCCGCGATTTCAAGAAGGCCAAAAAGGCCGAGCAGGCCGCCACCGCGGCGGCCCGCTGAGAAGCGCTCAGCGCACGAAGCGCGCGGTGAACCTGTAGTTCGCCTTGCGCGTCGCCTGCTTGCCCGGCTTGAGGTTGCCCTCTTCGATCCTCGTGTAGAACTGCACGAACACCGTGTACATGCCCGGCGTGACCTGGCGGGTGATCTTGCCGCGCTTCTTCGTCGACGACGTGCTCACCAGCGTGTTGCCCTGGTCGTCGGCGAGGTAGATGTCGGCGAGGCTGCCCGCGCCCGTGCGCTTCCAGGTGAGCAGGATCTTGCCCGCCCTGCGGACGTCCAGGCTGGCGCCGGACTGGCTGTCGGCGGTGGCGGTGACGTCGCAGAGCTCGTTCGCGCCGTCCTTCATGAAGACCTTGTGGAAGGCGGTGAACGACACCGACTTGAAGCCGGGCTTGCCCGTCCCGTCGCCGGTGGTCCGCGTCTGGACCCGGCCCCTGGCGGCCAGGACGCCGTTGCGCTCGATGCGGAAGTTGCCGGCCTTGGCCGCCTTCTTGCGCTTGTCGGCGGTCTTGAAGAGCTTGCTGACCCCGGGCCCGGGCACGCTGACCTCGGTGCAGTCGAAGACGTTGGCCAGGGCGTAGGCGTAGGAGCTGATGTTGCCGTCGACGCTGGCGGCGGTGGCGGGCGCGGCCGGGACGAGCGCCGCGCTCATGGCGAGTGCGAGACCGGCCGCGCCGAGCCTCGCCGATCGGGTGGTTGTCGACCTCATGTCCAACGACGCTAGCACCGCGCTGCCTCGACGGATACTCCATTTATCGCCGCGGATCCGGGCGCCCGCGGGTCCTCCCCAGCCCGTCGAGTACGACGTCCAGGCCGGCCTCGGTGGCCCAGCCGTTGACGCTGACCCGACCGTCGGGGGAGACCCGGATCTCGAGCCGGTCCCCGGGCCCGGAGGCGAGGTCGGCGACGAGTCCGGCGTAGCGGGGCGTGAGGGCGTGGAACCGCTGGTTGCGCGACCCCACCCAGGGCCTGTCGACATCGAGCCGATCGCGCAGGAACGGCCCGTCGACCAGCAGGTCGGTCTGGTCCAGCAGCGCGGCCGCGGCCGGATCCCCGCCGGCGCGCAGGTCCTCCACCCGGTGGCCGGTGAAGGTCATCACGGTCTGCCCGCGCGCCCGGATCAGCTCCGCGAACCGGGCCAGCGGGCCTGCCTGGTCGAAGGGTTCGCCGCCCAGGAGCGTGACCCCCTCGACGCCGGGGTCGACCCAGGCGGCCAGCTCGTCCGGGGTGTGGTCGGCGCCGCCGCGGGCCGTCCACAGGTGCGGGTTGAAGCACCCGGGGCAGCGGATCGTGCACCCCTGCACCCACACCGCGGCCCGGGTCCCGGGGCCCTCGGCGTCGGTGCGGGCGAGCAGCCGGCCGACGCGGATCGGCCCGGAGCTCATCGGCTCAGAGCTCATCGGCTCAGAGCTCATCGGCTCAGAGGTCAAGGACCCGGCCCGACCCGGTCGCCGAGGGTGGCGGGCGGAACGGCCCGAACCGGACGGCGTCCCGCAGCCGCGCGACCTGGTGCGGCTGGAGGCTCGTCGACGCGAGGAGATCGTCGAAGTCCCGGAAGCCGCCCTTGGCCGCGCGCGCGGCGAGGATCGCGGCCACCGCGGCCGCGTCCAGGCGGGGGAGCGCCGCGATCTCGTCGGCGACCGCGGCGTTGAGGTCGAGGAGCGGCTCGGCGGTCGGAGGAGGGCCGGCCGGCTGCGGGTCGGGCGGGGCAGGCTGCGGGCTGGGCGGCGCGGGCGACGCAGGTCGTGAGCTGTCGGTCTCCCCGGGCCCGTAGTAGTCACCCCCGCTCACCCCGAGGAACGACTGGGTCGGCGGCGTCGTGGGCGAAGGATGGGCCTGGTACGGCGTGCGGTGCGCGGCGATCGCGGCGTTGATCTTGTCCAGGTAGACGAGCCGGTCCTTGAGCACCGGCCGCGCGAGCAGCAGCGCGTGGATGCTGCCGCCGAGCCAGACCAGGAGGATGGCGGCGGTGCTGATCGTGTCCCACGGCTCGACCCGGGGACCGTCGGAGCCCTCGGGGCTGGCCATAACGATCGCGAACACCAGCGCCGCCGTACCGACCGACCAGATCGTCACCGCGATCCAGACCCGGCGCGAGTGCGCGAGCACCGCCGCCCACGCCCAGCCGAAGACGGACAGGCAGCCGAAGCCGGCCACGACCACCACGATCCAGAGGCTGTTGATCACCTTCCACCGCGTGGTGGCCTGGGCGAGCAGCACGTCACCCCTGTCGAGACTCATTGCGCTGCACCTCCTCGGCGACCGCGGCATCGCGGTGGTAGTCGGCGGTGAACGAGCTCGAGACCGACAGTGCGTCGAGCAGGTCCTCGAGCACCGCGATCTGGTCCAGGCACTCCGGCCCGGCGAAGCCGAGCGTCTCCGCGGCGACCGTCCCGTCCGGGGCGACGCTGACCCGCAGCTGCTTGCGCGCGCTCATCGGCCGCTCCCGACGTCGAGGACCAGGGTCACGGTGTCGTCGTCGCCGACCGTCTCCGACGCGACGCTCATGCCGGCCCCGGGCGCCCGCTCGCGGATCTTGCGGAGCACCTCCTGCTGGACGCGGAGCCCGTACGCCGCGTCGAGCTCGGCGAGCAGCGCGAGCGCCGCCGACTCGTCCCAGGACGCGTCGAACCGCGCCACCCACAGCCCGGCGTCGGTGCGCGTCCAGGCCGACGCGCGGCCGTCGTGGACCGCCTCGATCCGGTCGTGGTCCGCCGACCCGACGACCGCCCCGAGGTCGCCGAGTGCCTGGGCGACCAGCGCGCCGTCGCGCAGCCGGGACGCGACCTGCACCTCGCGGTAGGGGGCGTCCTCGACGAGCGCGGCCCGCACGGCGCCCACCGCCGCGATGGCGAGCGGGACCAGGACGATCTCGATGCTCATGACGCAGACACCCTAGAAGTCGATCCGGCGCCCGCCGGCCTCGGGAGGGGCCGGGGGCCCGGCGTCCGGCGCGGGTGACGGAGCGGCCGCGGCGACGGGCGAGAGCGTGGTCGGGCTCGCCGGACCCTCCGAGACGGAGTGCAGGCTCGCGGCGACCGCCCGGGTCGCGGCCCAGTCCCGGACCGCCCGGACCGCCTCGGCCTGGGTGACGCTGAGCGGCACGGTGCGCTCGACCGCGGTGCGCAGGTCGTCGCCGGTGATCCCGCGGCGGGCCGCGAACGCGTCGTACAGCGAGGCGATCACGGCCTGCTCGATCTCGGCGCCCGAGAAGCCGTCGGTGACGGCCACCAGCGCGTCGACGAGCCCGGCATCGGGGGAGAACTCCGCGTGCGCCGGCGCGGTGCCGACGTGCTTGGCGATCTGCAGCCGCCAGATCTCCGCGCGCTCCACCGGGTGCGGCAGGTCGACGAAGAAGATCTCGTCGAAGCGGCCCTTGCGCAGGAACTCCGGCGGCAGCGACCGCACGTTGTTGGCGGTCGCGATCACGAAGACCGGGCTGGTCTTCTCCTGCATCCAGGTCAGGAACGTGCCGAAGACCCGAGACGAGGTGCCCGAGTCGTGGGAGCCCCCGGAGACGCCGGCGAAGCCCTTCTCGATCTCGTCGATCCACAGCACGGCGGGCGCCGCGGCCTCGGCGGCGCGGATCGCGTTGCGGATGTTCTGCTCGCTGGAGCCGACCAGGCCGGCGAAGACCCGCCCGATGTCCAGCCGCAGCAGCGGCAGGCCCCACGCGGACGCGATCGCCTTGGCGGTCAGCGACTTGCCGCAGCCGGGCACGCCGGTGATCAGGACCCCCTTCGGCGCCGGGACCCCGTAGTGCTGCGCCTCGGCGAGCCAGGAGTTGTCGCGGCGTACCAGCCACTTCTTGAGGTTCTCCAGGCCGCCGACTCCGTCGAGGTCGAGGTCGGCGGAGACGAACTCCAGCACGCCGCTCTTGCGGACCGTCTGGCGCTTCTCCTCGATCACCGTCTCGATGTCGCCGGCGTCGAGGCGGCCGTCGGCGGCCATCGCGCGGGCGAACGCGCCCTCGGTCTCGAGCTCGGTGAGGCCGAGCGCCGCCTTGACCAGGCGGTCCTTGTCCTGCTCGGCGAGGTCGACCTGGACCCGGCCGCCCGCGGCGTTGCTCGCGATGATGCCGTCCAGGACCGCGCGGATCTCCTCCTCGCCGGGCAGCGCGAAGTCGAGGATGTAGACGTCCTTCTCCAGCTCCGGCGGGATCCGCAGCAGCGGCGAGACCAGGATCAGCGAGCGCGCGATCGGCCCCTGGCCGAAGGCCGCGGCGACGTCCCGCAGCCGCCGGACGATCGCCGGGTCGGCCGGCCGAGTGCCGTCGCCGAGGTGGGCGTGGAGGTCGCGGAAGACGAACACGGCCGGCTCCTCGTGGCGCTGGATCGCCTCCAGCGCGCGGCCGGGGTCGCTCGTGTCGCCCTCGGTCTGCCCGTCGGGACCGACCAGGCCGCCGGTCAGGGTCCAGGTGTGGACCGCGCGGGGCCTGGTCAGCGGGCCGCCCGGACCGACGGTCTTCGCGATCTCGGCGCCGACGCGGCGTTCCTCGAAGGACTCCACGTAGAGGATCGGGAAGCGTGCCTTCAACAGCACGCCGAGGGTGTGGCGGAACGACGCGGACAACGCAACCTCCCGGGATTCGCGTGGCCCCATCTTGCCCGACGCGGCGGGGGCCTGTGGTGGGATGGCCCTCATGCGCACGCGAACCATCGGCAACGACACCGTCGGCCGGCTCGAGGTCGGGGAGATCGGTCTCGGCCTGATGACCTTCGACCAGACCACCGCCCAGCCCCGGGAGCAGCTCGCCGCGACCGTGCTGGCCGCGCTGGAGGCGGGCGTGACGTTCTTCGACACCGCCGACGCCTACGGGCCGGCCGTCGAGCTCGGCGCCGCGGCGATGGGAGCCAACGAGACCCTGATCGCCTCGCTGCTCGACGAGCTCGGCGTCCGCGACCAGGTCGTCCTGGCCACCAAGGCCGGTCATGTACGCATCGAGGGCGGCGGCTGGGCGCTCGACAGCTCGCCGGCCCACCTGCACGCGGCGGTCGACGACAGCCTGCGCCGGCTCGGCGTGGAGCAGATCACGCTGTGGCAGCACCACCGGCCCGACCCGCAGGTGCCGTACGACGAGGCGCTCGGCACGCTGCGCGAGGTCGCCGAGACCGGCAAGGTGCGCATGGTCGGGCTGTCCAACGCCAACCCCGAGCAGATCCGGCTGGGCAAGGAGATCCTGGGCGACCTGCTGGTGAGCGTGCAGAACCAGTTCTCGCCCGTCTTCCGCAGCAGCCGCCCCGAGATCGACGTCTGCGCGGAGCTGGGGCTGGCCTTCCTGTGCTGGGGGCCGCTGGGCGGATGGCGCCTGGCGAAGGCGCTCGGGGACGACCACGCGGTCGTCGCCGACATCGCCGCCGCGCACGGCGTCAGCGCGCAACAGGTCGCGCTGGCGTGGGAGCTCGCCCAGGCCCCGGTCGTGATCCCGATCCCCGGCGCCAAGCGGCCGGAGTCGATCCGCGACTCCGCCGCGGCGTCGTACCTCACCCTCACGCCCGAGGAGCTCGCGCTGCTCGACGCCGCCCCTGTCGGCGAAACCACCGGCTGAGACCACCGGGTGACCCCACGCCCGCCCGTGTGGCATGCCACCGATGCGGGGAGATCACCGGGCCCGTGGCAGAATGAAGGACGCGGCGCTTGACTACTCCGGGCCCTGCCGCGCCCCAATGTCGCTGACGAGAGGTGTTCGTGTCCTCGACTGCCCGCAAGGCCACCCCCGCCAAGAAGACCACGGCCGCCGGCACCGGCACCGCCGTGAAGTCGCCCACGAAGGCCGCCGTCTCGGGGAGGGCCGCACCGGCGAAGACCGCCACCACCAGGCGCCGCGCCGCCGCCAACGGCACGGCTCCGGCCGGCGCCGACGCGCAGGCCGCGACGGTCGGACCCGACGGCAAGAAGGTCCTGCCCGACATCTCCGACGAGCAGTTCGAGGCCGACGTCAAGAGCGACCCGACGATCAAGGAGGACGAGAAGGAGGCCTCCTTCGTCGTCTCCGCCGCCGATGACACCGACGAGCCCGAGCAGACCGTCATGGTCGCGGGCGCGACCGCCGACCCGGTCAAGGACTACCTCAAGCAGATCGGCAAGGTGCCGCTGCTCAACGCCGAGATGGAGGTCGAGCTCGCCAAGCGGATCGAGGCCGGCCTCTTCAGCGAGGAGAAGCTGAGCAAGGGCGGCAAGATCAGCCCGAAGATGCACGAAGAGCTCGAGTGGATCGCCGAGGACGGCCGCCGCGCCAAGAACCACCTGCTCGAGGCCAACCTGCGCCTCGTCGTGTCGCTGGCCAAGCGCTACACCGGCCGCGGCATGCTCTTCCTGGACCTGATCCAGGAGGGCAACCTGGGCCTGATCCGCGCCGTGGAGAAGTTCGACTACACCAAGGGCTACAAGTTCTCCACCTACGCCACCTGGTGGATCCGGCAGGCGATCACCCGCGCGATGGCCGACCAGGCCCGCACCATCCGGATCCCGGTCCACATGGTCGAGGTCATCAACAAGCTCGCCCGCGTGCAGCGGCAGATGCTCCAGGACCTGGGCCGCGAGCCCACCCCGGAGGAGCTGGCCGCCGAGCTCGACATGACCGCCGAGAAGGTCATCGAGGTCCAGAAGTACGGCCGCGAGCCGATCTCGCTGCACACCCCGCTGGGTGAGGACGGCGACTCGGAGTTCGGCGACCTGATCGAGGACTCCGAGGCGATCGTGCCGGCCGACGCGGTGAGCTTCACGCTCCTCCAGGAGCAGCTGCACGCCGTACTGGACACGCTGTCGGAGCGCGAGGCCGGCGTCGTCAGCATGCGGTTCGGCCTCACCGACGGCCAGCCGAAGACGCTCGACGAGATCGGCAAGGTCTACGGCGTGACCCGCGAGCGGATCCGCCAGATCGAGTCCAAGACCATGTCCAAGCTGCGCCACCCCAGCCGCTCCCAGGTCCTCCGCGACTACCTCGACTGATTGGTTTCGGTGCTCGCGGCCGGCCTCATCCGGTCCCGGCCGCGGTCCGGCCTTTGGCGGCACGCGTAGCTTCGGGTTGTGCGTCCCCTGCTGGCTCTCGTCGCGGTGCTGCCCCTGCTCGCGGGCTGTTCGGAGCCCGCCGACCGCTCCGACGCGGCGGCGACGCCCTCGTCGAGTCCCGAGGCGAGCCCGACTCTCTCGTCGCCGAGCGGATCCCCGTCGGCGTCGCCGAGCGTCTCGGAGGGTCCTGCCACCGTGCGACCGGCGCGCTCGGTTCGACCTGGCGATCTCGACCCGGCGATCCCGATGGCCGCGGTGGATCACCTGGCCGGCGAGATCGGGCCGCGGCACGCGACCAGCCCGGCCTACCGGCGCGCCGCGCGGTGGGTCGAGCGTGAATTGACCGCCTCGGGGTACGACGTTCGCAGGCACCGCTTCGACGTCCCGGCGGGCAACTCCTGGGGCGTCGAGGTGCCCGCGGGCCGCGCGGTCAACCTGGTCGCGACGCCGGCCGGCTTCGACCCGACGCGGCCCTATCTGATCGTCGGCGCCCACCTCGACACGGTCCCGCCCGCCCCCGGAGCCGAGGACAACGCGTCGGGCGTCGGCGTGATGCTGGCGGTCGCCGAGGCGGTGGCGGATCGTCGTACCAGGCTGCCCGTCGTCTTCATCGCCTTCGGCGCCGAGGAGCCCCGAGGGCCCTCGGACGACGACCACCACTACGGCTCGCGGGCGTTCGTCGCCGGGCTGGCGACGCGGGAGCGGCGGCAGGCGATGCGCGCGATGGTGGCGCTGGACCGGGTCGGCGTGGGCTCGGAGGTGCCGGTCGGGTCGGCGTCGGAGTCCGACCCGGTGCAGCGGTCGCTGCTGGCCGCCGCCGAGCGGGCCGGCGTGCCGACCGTGGCGGTATCGGGGAGCCGCAGCAGCGACCACTGGTCTTTCGTGCGCGACGGGCTGCCCGGTGCGCGGCTCGGGAGCACGTCGTACGCCGCCTATCACTCGGCCGCCGACCTCCCGGCCGTCGTCGATCCCGCCCAGCTCGAGCGGACGGGTCGGATCGTGCTCGCCTGGCTCGCACCTCGCCGCTGATCAATCCGCACGAGCCGGGGTAGTCCCCAACGTTCTGCAGGGGTTACGCGCGAGTAACCCCTGCGAAACGTTGGGGACTACCGCGCCGGGGGCAACCGATTCGGGACGGACCACCCGGTTGATCAGCCGGCGGCGACGAGGGAGACCGCCGCGAGGCAGCAGACCAGGCCGATGGCCTGGGGCCCGTGGATCCGCTCGCGAAGCAGGGCGGCGGCCAGGAGCACCGTCGCGGCGGGGTAGAGCGAGGTGATCACCGCGGCGACGCTGAGGTAGCCGGTCTGCGTGGCGAGGAGGAAAGCGCCGGTGGCCAGGCTGGACAGTACGCCGGCGGTCAAGCCGAAGGGGACCGCGGCGCGTCGGGGGAGCACCGGTTGGCGCAGCGCCAGGGCGAGGACGGCGATGATCAGCCCGGCGACGAACTGGTTCAGCGCGACCGGCCCGAACCCGGCCGAGTCCGGGATCTGCGCCAGGCGGCAGAAGAACCCCCCGAAGCCGATGCCGGCGAGGATGCCGTCGCTGAACCCGCTCGGGCCGGGGACGGGTCCGCCGACCTGGGGCGCGGGCTCGCGGGCGACCAGCCAGATCGCGGGCAGGGCGAGGGCGATGCCCAGCCAGACCAGCGCCGAGGGCCGCTCCCCGGTGACCAGGCCGACGAGCACGGGCAGCGTCGCCGCGCCGACGGCCGACACGGGCGCCACCACCCCCATCCGGCCCGCGGAGAGCCCGCGGTAGAGCGCCGCCGTACCGAGCCCGTTGAGGACTCCGGCGGCCACGGCCCACCACCAGTGGGGGATGGCTGGGGTGCCGGGCATCCTCAGCGCGATCGACAGCAGGACCACCGAGCCGACCAGCTGGGAGAGCAGGGCGACCGCCCAGGGGCTGCCGGCGCGCTTGGAGCCGAAGCCGCCGATGAAGTCGGCGAGGCCGAAGCCGAGCGCGGAGCACAGCGAGAAGACGATGACCATCGAACGCCGATCAGATCACACTCAGACGGCGAAGACGCCGGCGAGCCATACCCCGGCGGCCAAGGCGCCCGCGACGAACTCGATCAGGATGCTGACCCCGATCGCCCGCAGCGCGGCCTTGGTCGACGGCCACGCCTCGGCGGCGCCGAGCCGGGCGTGTTCCGCGAGGTACACCCCGAGCGGGAAGCCCAGCAGCGCCCCGATCACCGGGATGACGAAGAACCCGATCACGGCCACCAGCGCGCCGATCACCAGCGTGCGGGTGGGCACGGTGGCCTTGAGCTGCTTGCCCGGGATGGCGTACTTCAGGACCGTCCCGATCGCCAGGATCGCGAGGCTGACGCCGAGGACCACCCAGCCGACGGTGGTCTTGACCGTGATCGCCCAGACCAGGATCGCGCCCGCGATCAGCACGATCCCGGGCAGCACCGGGACGACGATCCCGGCCAGGCCGACCGCGATGGCCAGGCCCACGAGCACATTGGTCCAGGTCACGCCGGCCAGCCTGTCACATCGAGGGACGCGACGAGGGCTCCGGACCGGCCGGTCCGGAGCCCTCGGTCGTGTGTGGTCAGCGCTCGCCGCCGGCGGCGGCGGGCGTGCCGGCGAGTTTGCCGGTCTCGTCGATCAGCACCCGGGCGACATCGCGCAGCGCGGCGCCGTGCTCCCGCGCGTGGTGGGCGCAGAAGTGCAACTGGCCGGAGCCGTTGAGCAACTCCACGCGTAGGTACGCCTGCGCACCGCAACGGTCGCAGCGGTCGGCCGCGGACAGCGCAGCTTCTTGGGCAACAGCAGTGGTCACGTCGGCCTCTCTTTCCGTCGTCCGCACAACGTAGCCGAGGGGTCAAGCATTCCCGGTGTCATGTCGGCGGTAGCAACGATCCAATCATGAAGGGTGCCCTTACCGGTTGGGATCCTGCGTAGTGGATGGACGTGTCATTCACCACCAACGGTAGTCGGGCCACGGAAGCGCCGCCTGAGTCGCCGTACTCGGGCGTGTCGAGGTTCACCAGCCGAGACGATTCGTCCCAGATCCGCCCAGGGGGCCGGGCGTGCGACAACGTTGCGACTGCAACGCTGGCGCCCCCCTCCGCGCCGGCCCGCGACCACAGGAAGTGAGAGATCGTGAGCAGGTCAAGAAGCCTGGTCGGCACGAGCGGCGTCGCGCTCGTGACCGCGGCACTCCTCGGGTTGACCCCGATGGCATCGGCGGAGCCCTCCTCGGCGACGGGTGGCCGAGGCGGGCTGGGCCCCGCCGCCACCGCCTTCAAGGCCGAGAACGGCGCCCTGGCGCGCGCGGTCGAGAAGGCCTCCGCCCTCCCCGACGACATCGAGATGCCGGCGTCCTACCCCCACCACGAGGAGCTGCGCGTCTATCCCGACAACGCCGGCGACGCCGTCGACGTCGCCGCGGGCGAACTGATCGGCCACGACGAGCTCGCGCCCCGGCTCAACGCGCTGATGGCGGGCCCCGACGGCGACAAGATCTCCGCGCAGGTCATCGGCCGCTCGATCCAGGGCCGCGACCTCTACCTGGTGACGCTCACCGCGCCGGAGACCGTCAAGCAGACCGCGCAGCAGACCGCCTGGCGCGACAAGATCAAGAACGACCCGGTCGACGCCTCCACCGACCACGCGCTGAAGCGGGGCTACAAGACCCCGATCTGGTTCAGCGCCAACATCCACGGCAACGAGTGGGAGGGCACCGACGCGTCGATGCAGGTCATCGAGGAGATCCTCGACGGCACCTACCCGGGCGCGGACGACCTGCTCGCCGACAACCGGGTCTACTTCTCCCTCACCCTCAACCCCGACGGGCGCACGATCGGCCAGCGGCGTACGGCGTTCAACCTGGACCCCAACCGGGACATGATCACCAACACCAACCCCGAGGCGCGCTCGTACGTCAAGACCGCCCAGGCCGTGCAGCCGCTCTACGCCTCCGACCTGCACGGCTACACCCGCGTGCTGCAGGTCGAGCCGACCGGGCCGCCGCACGGCGACAACTACGAGTACGACCTCTTCATCCCCGAGGGCTACGCGCTGGCGCGCCACGTCGAGGACAAGGTCGTCGCGATGGACATCCCCGGCAACACCTACTACAACGTCGCCACCGGCCAGGTCGTCGACGCCAACACCGGCCCGGAGACGGCCCACATCAAGATCCCCTACCGCGACACGCCGTCCGGCTGGGACGACTACCCGCCGATCTTCACGGCGCAGTATTCGGCCTACCTCGGAGCGGTCACCAACACCGTCGAGCTGCCCAAGACCCGCAACGGCGCGGGCGGCATGCAGAGCGCGGCCAACGCGGTCATCAACAAGGCGGTCGCCAAGGCGACCATCGAGGGCACGATCGAGTACTTCGACGAGCAGAGCGAGGAGTTCCTGGCCAACCAGATCGAGGTCTTCCGGCGCGGCGTCGCCGGTGAGCCGAAGGTGTCGCTGACCGCGGAGAACATCGCCGACGTGCCCGGGCCGGACGAGTGGAAGGCGATCTGGAACGAGCCGGTGCGCGGCGAGGAGCGCGACGACGACCAGGAGCCGGTGAGCCTGCCGCGCGCCTACGTCATCCCGGTCGGCGACCAGCAGCGGTCGCAGAGCGACGCGGAGGTCCTGGTCGAGCGGCTGCTCTTCCACGGCATCGAGGTCGGCACGCTCGACGCCGACACCACGGTGGGCGACACGACGTACCCCCGAGGCTCCTACGTCGTCGACATGCATCAGCCGGTGCGCGGGCTGGCCAACACGCTGCTCGACCTCGGCTCGGACATCTCCGACAAGGTGCCGTCGATGTACGACATCTCCGCGTGGAGCTACGCCTACCTGTGGGGCGCCACGGTCGACAAGGTGGGCAGCACCACCGACGGTCCGATCGGGGCCACCACGCCGATCAGCTCCGTGGCGGGTGACGCCGACGTCCCGGTCGCGGCCCGCCACCTGGCGTTCCCGGTCGCGGGCGTCTCGGACTTCCAGGCGCTCAACGCGCTGCTGGACGACGACGCGGCGGTCTCGCTGCTCGCCGACGGCACCGCCGTCCTCGCGGGCGCCGACCGCGACCTGATCGAGGCAGTCTCGGAGGAGTTCGACATCGACTTCGACGCCCCCACGGCCGATCAGCTTGCCGCGCTCGCCGCGCCCGAGACCAAGGGTCTGCAGGACCTCACGATCGGGTACGTCGGCGAGCCCGTCAGCGATGAGACGGTCGCGCTGTCCCAGCTCGGGTTCGACGAGCTCAAGCGGCTCAGCGTCGAGGAGCTGGGCGCGAACGCCAACTCCTTGAAGGGCGTCGACGTGCTGTGGATCAGCTCCTCGCTCAACTTCGCCGGGCGGGACGCGGCGAAGGCCAACCTGGTCGACTGGGTCGAGGCAGGCGGGGGCCTGGTCGGCGCCGGCGCCGCGGGCTTCACCTTCGCCTCGACGCTGGGGCTGGTGAGCGGCTCGGTCGTAGCGGGCAACCGCGACGGCAACGGGATCGTGGCGCTGGAGACCGCGTCGGACGGCGTCCTCGCGCCGTACGCGCAGGACTACGGCTTCATCTACCCGGCGACCTCGTTCGACGACCTGGGCGGGGACGTCACGGTCGAGCAGACCTACGCCGACGACACGTTCCTCGCCGGCCACTGGAGCGCCACTAACGCCACGGACGGCCCCGAGCACGCCGAGGGCAAGGCGGCTGCGGTTTCCATGACGACCGGAGCGGGACGGGTCTTCCTCTTCGGTACGACGCCGCTCTTCCGCACCCACCCGCGGGGGATGATGGGCCAGGCCGCCCGGGCGATCTTCTGGTCGTCCGCGGAAGGTCAGCGGGTCCTCAGCCCGTCGACGACCATGCTGAGGATCGACAAGGTCGGGAGGGCCACGAAGAACAAGCCCGCGAAGGTCGAGCTCACCGTCACGGTGAAGGTCCCCGGCCTGAAGCCGAACGGCAAGGTCGACATCACCGACCGCGGCGAGACGATCAAGACCGTCAAGGTCGGCGCCTCGGGGACCAAGTCGCTCGCGGTCAAGCTCGGCAAGGGCAGGCACGTCCTGCAAGCCCAGTTCAGGGGCACGAAGAGGGTCGCGGCCAGCACGTCGACGAAGTTCATCATCAAGGTGACCTGACCCGGGCCCGCCCATCGCACGGCCGGCGCCGGTCCCTCGAGGGGACCGGCGCCGGCTGCCGTTCGGGCACCCGCATATCGGACCGGCGGGGCGCCTACCCTTTGACGTCGGCGCCGCTGGGTAGATTCTGGGCCGCACCAGGAGTCCACCCGCGGGAGCACGTCATCGCCGACAACACCTACAACGCAGCGCACCTCCTTGTCCTCGAAGGCCTGGAGGCGGTGCGCAAGCGACCCGGCATGTACATCGGGTCCACCGACACCCGCGGGCTCATGCACTGCGTGTGGGAGATCATCGACAACGGCGTCGACGAGGCGCTGGCGGGCGCCGCGCACACGGTCGAGGTGACCCTGCACCCGGACGACTCGATCGAGGTGTACGACGACGGCCGCGGCATCCCCACCGACAAGGAGCCCAAGACCGGGCTCTCCGGCGTCGAGGTGGTGGCGACCAAGCTGCACGCGGGCGGCAAGTTCGGCGGCGGGTCGTACGTCGCGACCGGCGGCCTGCACGGGGTGGGGCTCTCGGTGGTCAACGCGCTCTCCGCGCGCATGGACATCGACGTCGACCGCTCGCCGAGCACGAAGGGCATCAGCTTCAGCCGCGGCGTGGCCGGCGTGTTCGCCGGCGAGGGGCCGGGGGCGGGGTTCACCCCGGGCTCCGGCCTGAGCCGGACCGGGCGTCGGGTGGCGCGCGGCCGCTCGGGCACCCGGATCCGGTTCTGGCCGGACCGGCAGATCTTCACCCGCGACGCCGGCATCGACCTGGAGTCGCTGCTCGGGCGGGCCCGCCAGACGTCGTTCATCGTGCCCGGGCTGGAGCTGGTGATCCGGGACCAGCGCGCGGCGGAGCATCTCGAGGAGAAGTTCCTCCACTCCGGCGGGATCGCGGAGTTCGTGGAGTTCCTGGCTCACGACGAGCCGGTCACCGACATCCTGCGGCTGCAGGGCTCCGACACCTTCACCGAGACCGTGCCGCTGCTGGACGACCAGGGCCACATGACCCCGCAGGAGGTCGAGCGGGAGCTGGGCGTCGACGTCGCCGTGCGCTGGGGGACCGGCTACGAGACCGAGGTCCGCTCGTTCGTCAACGTCATCGCGACGCCGAAGGGGGGCACCCACGTCAGCGGCTTCGAGCAGGCGATCACCCGCACCTTCAATGACGTGATGCGCCAGACGCGGGCGCTGAAGGTCAACGACGCCGACGTCATCAAGGACGATGTGCTTGAGGGCATGACCGCGGTGGTGACGGTGCGGCTCGCCGAGCCGCAGTTCGAGGGTCAGACCAAGGAGATCCTCGGCACCCCCGCGGTCCGGACGCTGGTCCGCAAGGTCGTCGCCGCCGAGCTCAAGGCCTGGCTGACCTCCACCAGGCGGGCCGAGAAGGCGCAGGCCAAGCTCGCGATGGAGAAGGTCGCCGGCGCGGCCAAGACCCGGATCTCGGCGCGCCAGCTGCGCGAGACCCAGCGCCGCAAGAACGCGCTGGAGTCCTCCGCGCTGCCGCCCAAGCTGGCCGACTGCCGCAGCCCCGACACCGAGCGCTCGGAGCTGTTCATCGTGGAGGGCGACTCGGCGCTGGGCACGGCGAAGCTGGCGCGCGACTCGGAGTTCCAGGCGCTGCTGCCGATCCGGGGCAAGATCCTCAACGTCCAGAAGGCCTCGGTCGCCGACATGCTCAAGAACAACGAGTGCGCGGCGATCATCCAGGTGGTCGGCGCGGGTACCGGCCGCACCTTCGACCTGGACGCGACGCGCTACGGCCGCATCGTCTTCATGGCCGACGCGGACTCCGACGGGGCGCACATCCGGTGCCTGCTGGCGACGCTCTTCTTCAAGTACATGCCCGACCTGATCGCGAACGGGCGGGTGTTCTCCGCCGTGCCTCCGCTGCACCGCATCGAGCTCACCAACCCCAAGCGGGGGATGGACAAGTACGTCTACACCTATTCCGACGACGAGTTGCAGCGCAAGCTCGCCGAGCTCAAGCGGCGCAACCTGCGCTGGAAGGACCCGGTGCAGCGCTACAAGGGGCTCGGCGAGATGGACGCCGACCAGCTCGCGGAGACCACGATGGACCCGCGGCGGCGTACCCTGCGGCGGCTCACCCTCGACGACGCCGACTCGGCGTCCCGGGTCTTCGAGCTGCTGATGGGCTCCGAGGTCGCGCCGCGCAAGGAGTTCATCGTGCAGGGCGCCTACGACGTCGACCTGGAGACCCTGGACGCGTGATGCCCGCGCCGTGATCATCGGCGTCACGGCGCCGGCGGGTAGTGCGCCAGTGTCCGCTCGGCGGCGGTGCGGAGCTGGGGGATCAGCCAGCCGGGCTCGCGGATCGTGAGGTCGGG